>CAMWWU010000010.1 GCA_947178025.1 uncultured Alistipes sp.
TTTACACGGATGATCGACCGAACCCGCAACCGACTGATCCGCAACGCCTGACTGCCGTTTTTGATCTGGGGATACGCCACCCTCGCAACGACCGCAGCCGTCGCTGCCGCGCTCTGCACGACGGGCGACAGCCGCTGGAACGGCCTATGGTTCGCCATCCCTCTGATCGGCTGGTTCGGCATGTACCTCACGCGCAGCTCCCGGACGCAGGAGGCCAGCAGCTTCATCGACCGCACGCTCCGACAGATCTGGATCGTCCTCGGCACAGCCGCCTGGGTCGGACTGAGCCCCGTCTGGCTCGGCGCGGGCTCCGGCTTTCCGGTGCTGACGATCGTTCTGCTGCTCATGGGCATCGGCACCACGATTTCGGGACTCGTCATCCGCTTCCCGCTCCTCGCCGGCGGCGGATGCGTCGCCATCGGCCTCGCCCCCTGCCTGACGCTCGTGCCCGACCGCATGCAGCTGCTGCTCTTCGGCATCGGCTTCGCCCTGATGATGATCCTTCCGGGACATGTGCTCAACTACCGCTCGAACCACCCCGCAACGAAGTAACGTCATGCCAGAAAACCACCTCACGAAGACAGAAGCCCTGGAGCTGGTCGCCCGCGTCTTCGACCGCAACACCCGCCGCATGAACGCCGTGCGCGGGGAGCTCTTCATCGGCTGGGGCATCCTGCTGATCCTCACGTCGCTCGTCGAATACGCCCTGCTACGTCTGACCGACACGCCGCAAGTGCTGTGGAGCTGGCTCGTTCCGCTGCTCGGCGGCTGGCTCCTGACCGCCCGGACGATCCGCCGCCGCACCCGCACGGGCTTCGACGACCTGCTGCTGCTCGTCTGGTCGCTGCCGATCGCCGTATCGTGCTGCGCTTTCGGCTATGCCCTCGCCATTCCCGCATGCTCGCTAAACCCCATCGGACTGACGCAGGTGCTGCTCTCCGGCGCCGTGCTCGTCACCGCCGAATTTTTCCGCGGCAAAGGGAGCTTGCAGTCGGGGTCGTTCGTCTGTCTGGGCCTGATCGGTTGCTTCATGCTCATCACGGCCTTCACGATCACGTTCCGCGAACCGTTCGATAGCGCCTCGGGCGACTGGATGCTCTACGTCGCCGTCTTCGGACTCCTATTGTTTCTGCTGCCGGGGATTATTCTCCGCCATATCGCCCGCCGACCATGTTCAAAGAGCTGAACCCGCTGCTGCACTCCGAGCTGCGTCTCGCGGTGATGTCGATTCTGCTGGGCGTCGAGAGCGCCGACTTCGTGTTCCTGCGCGAACAGACCGGAGCCACGGCCGGCAACCTCTCCGTGCAGATAGACAAACTCGCCCGCGCCGGCTACATCGAGATCGAAAAGAGCTTCCGCGGCAAGATGCCCCGCACCGTCTGCCGCATCACCGACACCGGCCGCGACGCCTTCGCCGAATACGTCGAGGCACTGAAGAGCTACATCGGATCGTAAAACGACGCCGGGCGCCCTTTCGAGGGGCGCCCGGCGTGTCGTTTCAGTCGACCGGCTACTTGACGAAAGCGATCTCGTCGAGCAAACGGCCTGCCCCGGCGTAATGCTCGATCACCCACATCACGAAGCGGATGTCGACGCAGACCGTGCGGGCATACCGGGGATGGAAATAGAGATCCGCGGCCATCGACTCGCGGTTGCCGTCGAATGCCAGACCTACGAGCCGTCCGCGGCCATCGAGCACCGGGCTGCCCGAATTCCCGCCCGTGATATCGTTATCCGTCAGGAAGTTGACATACAGTTCGCCCTTCTCGCCCCAACGGCCCCAATCGCCGGCCGCAACCAGCGAACGCATCCGGTCGTCGACCCGGAAATCGTAGCGCGAGGGATCGTACTTCTCGGCGTAGCCGCGAATCGTCGACCGGGCGTCGCAGTGCACGGCGTCGGAGGGTGTGAGCGGCGCGACCTTGCCGTAGGTCAGGCGCATCGTCGAATTGGCATTGGGATACTGCGCCTTGCCCTGCGCCTCGCGGAAGTCGTAAAGCGCCCGGGCATAGAGGCTCTCGGTCGGACTTACCCGCGGTCCGGAGCCCTTTTCGGCCCGCTCGACCTCCCCGGTGAAACGCTGCACGAAGACCGAACCGGCCAGAGCCACCAGCGGATCGCTGCGCAGCTCCGCCACGGTGCGATCCTCGGCGAATGCCGCCCGATAACGCTCCGACGAGGAGCAGAACGACGCATCGAATGCCTCGCCGGCCATCCGCGCGGCATCGCCCCCGGCGGCATCGTACATCCGGCCGAGCGCCTCGCCCCACATCGTGCGCGGCACCGAATCGGTGAAGTTGGTCACCATACGGATCAGCAGTTCACGGTCGGTCGCCGCATCGTAGTTGCGTTCGAGGCGCGAAAAACCGTTGACGACGGCCTGCGCATCGCGATCGCCGCAGCGCAGCGTGTCGCGCTTCATCCGGTCCAGTTTGGCCAGATACGACACGACCCGATTGGCCACGAGCAGCGCCTCGCTCGGACCGAGCCACGCCTCGCGGAAGTAGTTGAGATGGCGCTGCGCCGTGCGACGCGCCCCGTAACCGCGCTCCAGATCGGCCAGCACCGAACCGTACTCGGCACGCCGGGCCTCGTCGGCCTCGATCCAGCGCTGCATGGCCCGCTCCTCCTCGCGGCGGATCTCCGCCACGCCGAAGCGATGCAGACAACGGTTCTCCCACAGAGCCAGGTCGGCGAAGTTGCTCAGCGAGAAGAAGGCGTCGGAGTACTCCATCCGCACCTTCGGATTGCGCTCCATGCGGCGGCGCAGGATATCCATCCGATCGTGGCGGTTCTTCACCACGATCGGATTGCGCACCCGCTCCCGCTCCACGATGGCGCACGACGAGGCGTAGCGGTTCGTGCGGCCGGGGAAGCCCAGCACCATCGTATAGTCGCCGTCGTGCACGCCGCCGGTCGCCACCTGCAACACGCTCTGCGGATCGAGCGGCACGTTGTCGGCCGCATAGTCGGCGGGCCGGCCGTTGCGGTCGGCATAGACGCGGTAGAGCGTGAAGTCGCCCTTGTGCTGGGGCCAGCTCCAATTGTCGGTCTCGCCGCCGAAGGCCCCGATCGAGACCGGAGGCGTCCCTACGAGCCGCACGTCGCGGTAGATCTCGTAATAGTAGATGTAGACCTTGCGGCCGCCCCACATCGACACGCACCACGCTTCGAGCCCCTCGACGGCGTGGAGCTTCTCCAGGTCGGCCGAGAGGCGCCGCATCGACATGACGCCCCACGACCCGGCGGCCTTGCGCTCGGCGATCATCGCCTGCGCCTGCTCCGTCACGTCGACCGTCCGGCGCAGGAACGACACCGTTTTTCCCTTCACGGGGATCTCCTCGTCGCGCGTCGCGGCCCAGAAGCCCGTCTCCAGGTAGTTGTGTTCAGGGGTCGACAGCTCGCAGATGTCGCTGTAAGCCACGTGATGATTGGTAATCATCAGCCCCTCGTGCGAAATCATGCTGCCGGTACCCACGCCGCCGTCGACGGCCACCACGGCCCCCGCGAGCGACGCCCCCTGTTCATCGTAGATCGCCGCGGCCGGGAGCCGGAGCCCCGTGCGCTTCATCTGCGGATAGACCTCGCCGAGACGCTGGATCAACCACATCCCCTCGTCGGCCGCAGCCCGCCCGCCGGCGCATGCCAGCAGCAGGGCGCAAAGAATCAGTCTGTTTTTCATCGTCGGTCGTTTATCGGTTCCGCACTCGGGGCGCACGCCGTCGCAGCGCACGCCCCGCACGGAAAACTATTCTACGGTTTTACCCTCGTCGGTGAAGCGGATCCGGGCGTCGGCCTCCTTGAACGTGCCGTCGGCCATGCGCAGCGTCCACTTCTCGGCCTGGAAGACCTCGCTCCACAGGCGCTCGTCGCTCCACATCTCCCGCACGTAGTGCAGCCGCATCACGGGCACGAAATCGCGCAGCACGAACTCCACCGAGAGGATGCCGTCCGTGCACGAGAGGAAGCTCTTGAAGTAGGGGAACGACTGCTTGATCGGCAGCTTCTCGATACCCGGGAACGGCATTTCGTAGACCGCCTGCGGGAACTGCTCCTCGTCGCCCCACTTCTCGAGGTTGGCGATGAACCGGCCCGAGAGCTTCTCGATCTCGCCGAACATCGTCTGTGCGAACTCCTCGCGCGATACCTGACCGGCCGTCGCGAAGCTCCGCAGCTCGGAGTGCATCGGAATCACCTTCTCGCCGTCCTTGACGGGAATCACCAGCTCGGGGGCGTCGATCGCCTCGGCCAGCTGCTCGCGCGTCAGCCCGGCCGCCGGATCGACGTAAAGGGTCACTGCCACCGGACAGTCGAACTCCGACGTGAAGCCGAAGATCCCCTCGATGCGCTGGAGCGCCATCCCGAAGTAGATCATGTCCATCCGGTCGTGCAGCCCCTCGACGCCGAGTTTCAGCACGTCGAGCATCGGCGTATCCTCACCGGGCGACTTGTACTTGCGCTGCGTGGGGGTGAAGATCGCCTGCTGAATACGCACCGTATCGGTCTGCGAGGGCGAATAGCTGATCTGCACGGCGTGACGCTTCACATAGGTGCGGACGCCGTAGACCCCCGGCACGCCCTGCATCTTGGCCGAGAAGGCTTTCGACGAACCGAAGCACTTGATCGTCTGCAATCCCTCCATTTCGTAGATTCGCAGATCCTCGACCTGCTCGTAGTCGCCCCACTTCTCGTCGATGGTCGGCAGCTCCAGCCGGCCGCCCAGCCAGAGAGCCAGACCGAAGAGCGCCACGGCCAGCAGGCCCGGCACCCAGCGCAGCGAGCGGCTTCCTCCGACCGTCAGCGCCTCCTTCGAGCACGAGGAGATGCACTGCCCGCAGAGGGTGCAGTCGACGTGCTTCACCTTCGCATAGTTCTGAATCGGAATGTTATAGGGGCACTTCTTCTCGCACGCGCCGCAATGGTTGCAGTCGTGCTCGTCGCGCCGGAGCGTGAGGAGCGGGAAGGCGCAGCTGCGCAGCTTGCACGCCTCGACCAGGTAGCTCGCAGCGCAGGTCGCGGCCAGCACCCAGACCCACGACCCCTCGACACCGAAGTGCCCCAGCACCCAGGCTGCGACGGCAGCCAGGAGGAAGAGCGGCGTGAATTTGAAGATGTTGCTCGCAGCACCCAGCGGACAGATATACCGGCACCAGAACATGCGCACGAAGAAACCGCCCGCGAGCAGCAGCACGAGGCTCGTCACCGACATCCAGAGCACGATTTCGCCCTTGAATCCCGTGGCCACGGCATAGTAGGGATCGAGTTTCTTGCAGAAGAGCTCGCTCGTCGAGAGCGTATTGTAGAGAATCGTGAAGAGCAGGACATACTTCACGGCCCGCAGCAGCCGGTCGAAGATGCCGCCCGCCGGCACGTCGCACTGAATACGGAGCTTGCGGCCGATGCGACTCATCCACTCGCCGACGGTTCCCACCGGGCAGAGATAGCCGCAGAAGAGTTTCGAGAAGAGGATGACACCGGCAGCCAGCACCAACCCCATCATGATCTGGAGCATCGACATCGAGCAGGCGAGCGAATTGTTCACCAGATAGGTCCCGAAGGCCTGCAAGCCGCCGAACGGACAGTAGGCCTCCACGTCGACGGGTTTGTCGCTCAGCTTCGCGCCGACCACCGTGGCCGCGATAGCGAGCAGCACACCCCATTGCAGGATGTGTTTCAAGTAGTTGGGAGTTCGTTTCATCGGTTGTTCGAGTATTGTGTGTTGTGTGTGTGCATCGCGCGGCCCGGCCCGGAGGCCTTGCGGAGCGGCCGCTCTCCGAAAACCGCAACGGGGAGCCGTGCCGGCTCCCCTCTTGCGGTCGGTATTTCCGACAGCGGAACTACTTGTTCTTCACGCAGCGAACCGAATAGCCGCTCTTCACGTTGCCGTAAGCGACCGCCACCTTCTCGTTCGAGGCGTTGTAGGTCGACATGAACGCATAGTATTGCATGTTCGTCACCGCACCATTGGTCTCCTTGACCAGGGAGCAGGTCGACCCCCATACATAGGACATGACGCCGTACTGGTCGCCGTAGCTCGTCACGAGATAGGAACCGGCTCCCGTCAGCGAGGCTTTGTTGCGGACGCTCGCGAACGTCCAGTTGAAACCGGCCTCGTTGAGCGCCGCGATGGAGGCACCCTTGATCGCCGCATCGTAATAGGCCGCATTCGTATCGGTCAACGCACTGTTGGCGTTCTGTCCCACCAGGCCGGTCAGCTCCGCATTGGTCGGGATGTGCCAGCCCTTGGGGCAGATACCCTGCTTGCCCTCGAACGAATAGGCGTTCTCGGCGGTTACCTCGGCACCGAATGCCGCACCGGCATCGTAGAGCAGACCCAGCTTCGCCACGAGCGACGGGTCGGCCGTCTTCTCCGCATTGGCCGCCGGATACCAGATGCCGTCGGCATCGTCCGCCGGATCCGACGAAACCCGCTTGCCGGCCGGAACATAGCGCAGGTTCTCGGCCATCCACTTGTTGCCGTCGGCCAGCGACACGATGGCGTAGCGCTCGCCATCGTAGAGGAAGTAGTCTTCGAACTCCTCGAAAGGCACCTGATCGTCGACCTCCCACGAACCGTTGTCGTCCCAGTCCTCGATGTCGCCCGTGACGGTGACGTCGATCTTGTCGGCCAGCACGTTCACGGCGATCGTATACTGACCGCTCAGCATGTCGAGCTCCTTGTAGGTCTGGGTCAGCGTCTTCTCCTCACCCGACGTGCGGATCGTCACAGCCAGCTGCGGAGCGACCGTCTGCGGCACGATGATGGCGAAGTACTGCTTGCCGGCGATCTTCTCGGCAGCGGCGATATCGGCGGCAGCCGCGCCCGCCTTGACGGCCACGGTCTGCGTCGCGAGGTCCACGGTGGCCGTCGGCACGGTCTTACGCACCTGCACCGCCGCGATCTCGCCGCCCGACTGGTTGTTGATATTCACCACGAGTTTGGTCAGCTGATGGCGGAAAGTCATGTTGGTGGCGTCGAGCGTCGGCGTCACATCGCTCTTCGCGGCGATCATCAGATCCGAGAGCGTATAGTTGTCGCCCGACTGGTCGCTCTTGACCGTGAACTCCGTCGGAGCGACCTCGGCATAAGGGTAATAGGCCACGAGGTTCGACTTCAGGCCGATATCCTCGTACCACAGCAGCCCGGCGTCCGACACGAACTTCCCGCCGGCATAGGAGAAGCGGGCGTTGTCGGCATAGACCGCACCGCCGTCGGCCATCGCGATCGTCAGACCGATGGCGTCACCCGTCTCGAAGTCGACATCCGTCGCACGCGTCGTCTTGGACATTTCGAGCAGCGTCGGGTCGATCACCACGCTCCGGGGACCGGATGTCGCGGTTCCCTCCTCCTTCGAGCAGGCGGCGAAAAGCACAGCCGCCAAAACCGTACAGGTAAAGATTCTCTTTTTCATAATCGGTTGAATTTATCGGTTAACATAATCGTTCGTTAAAAGTTGTAGCCGACACCCAGCAGGGCGCGCACCCGATCGGCCTCCGGAATGCGGCGCAGGTCGAAACCGTGCTCCCACCGCACCGAGAGGTCGACGTAGAAACGGCCGATGTTGCGCCGAACACCCGCCTCGGCCCCCAGACGCGGAGCCGTGAAGTATTCGTTGGCATAGTCGTAGCAGTCGGTCAGCTGCACGGGAGCGCTCTGGGGTTCGAGCGGCGTATCCTGCTCGAACGCCTCCTCCGAGAAGCCCCCCTGCCGGAAGTCGGCCCCCAGCGACACCTCCCACGCGCCGCACGTCACCCGCCCCCGGGCGAACCCTGCGAGGGCGTGCAACTGCTGCTCGCGGACATAGGGGAAGCAGAGCGTCGAGCGGCGTCCCAGCCGTTCCCAGTTCAGACCGGCGCGCAGGTCGAAGCGCTCGGAACGGATCTCGTACTCGCCGCATGCCGTCCAGCTGCGGCGCCCGAAGATCGGCAGCGTCCCGAAGTCGAGCACCGTGGCGATGCCGTCGATCGTCTCGCGGCGGAGGATCCGCTCGCGGTTATCGAGCCGCTCCCGCTCCGCATGCACACGCACGAAGTGTTCGTAGCCGGAGCTCCGCAGCGTCAGCGTCGCGCGGGCCGTCACCTGCGAAGCGTCGAAGTCGTACCACCAACTGTCGCGCTCGCCGCTCTCGCCGCTGCGGCTGCGCCAGGCCACCTCGACCTGCAACGGGCCGTACTGTCCCTGCACGCCGATGCCGTGCGTCATCTCCCGGACCGGGAATCCGGGGATTCCGCTCTCCGAGAGGTGGGTTCCGCTGCCGTCCCAGCGCTCCAGCACGCCGTAGGAGAGCCCCTTGTCGAGAAACGCCAGGTAGGATTCGGCCGAGGTGCCGATCTCGTCGGCCTCGACGCGTTCGCTGTTGCGTCCGAAGAGGTAGGCCACGCCCACGGCCCACGCATCGCGATGGTAGAGCAAGCCCGGAGCCACCTCCAGATCGAGACGTTTGTTCTTGTGACGCAAATCCTTGCGTTTGGCGTAGTTGCAAGCCGAAAAAGCGGTTTTCAGACCGGCGGTCCAATGCTCGGCGAGGACCGCGGCGAGGGCCCCTTCGAGGACGAAATTCTCGCGGATCTTCCGGCCCGGCGTAAATTCGAGCAGATCGACCGGATAGTAGCCCGGATCGGTGAACATCGAGCCGCACATGTTGCGGCCGTCGAAGTAGTCGTAGGCGAACCGGCCGGCGAAGGAGATCTTGTCGAAGTGCCGGATCGAGGAGGTGTGCGCCCCGGCCGTCCAGCTGTCGTCGGAAGCCGAGTAGTCGGCCAGGCCTCCGTTCTCTTTCATGAAGTAAATTTCGGCATAGGAGCGGCTCAGGGAGTCCTGCCGGATGCCGGCGGCGTTCATACCCCTGTTCCAGGGGTTGCGGCGCTGCACGTAGTCGAAACGCTCCTGCGCTCCGGCCGTGCCGCAGCAGACGACGCAGATCAGTATGGCGAAGAGTCGTTTCATAGGCTTGCGTGGAGCGATGCGGTCGTGCGTTCGTAAAAATCTTCGGAGGAGTTGTTCGTGTCGGCGAAGACCTCGAATCCGTTCTGCGCCGTGGCCTCCTCGTCGAGCAGGCGGTGGATCGAATGCCCCTGCCCGGTCACCGAGAAGGTAAAGGCCCCGGCATCCACCGCAGGGGGTATGCGCTTGTTATTGTTCGTGCTGTAAAAGACCTCGACGCCGTCGAGCACCCACTCCCAGGGGATCTTGATGCAGTCGAGCGTGCTGCCCGGCGCCCGCTCCAGACACCGGCTGTCGTCGGCCAGATAGGCGTCGAAATCGAAACCCGCCTCCGGCCGGAAGATCACCATCGCCGGCGACTGCATGGCGATCGTGAAGGCCGTCGAGGTACCCACTTTCTTAAGAATGCTCAAGATATGCGACGAACGGATGCGGTCGCCGGGACTCAGGTGCAGCGACTCATTGCTGAAGTGCAGTCGGCTGAAGCAGGCGAAATACGCCTCGCGATTGAGATCGACCGACAGCGGGAACTCCGTCGTGAAGTCCACGGCGCCGCGGACCGCCACTACGGCGTCCTCGCCCGGCGCCAGCGGAAAGTCGCGCCCCGAGCCACCGAACTGCCATACGCAGACGTTCACCGGAGCGAAATCCCGGAACACGAGCTGCCCGTCCTCGCCCGTCGTCACCCAGCCGTTCGTTCCGGCCGAAGTGAACGGATCCACGTTGCCGAAGCAGATCCCGTCGAGGTACTGCGTCTCGGTGTCGTTGTTGTGCAGCACGAAGTACTGGTCGTTCTGGAGCGTCCCCTCGAACGGCAGCATCGGGCATCCGCCGCAGTAGATCTCCTTGAAGACGATCGACCCGGCTTTCGAATAGACCAGCGGCAGCGACAGATCGAGCGCCCCCGCTACGAGACGCACCTCTTCGAGCGCCCCGTTGAAGACCGCCCCGTCGGCACGGTCGGCGATCGCGATGCGGTAGATGCCGCGCGGCATCTCGAAACGCACGCGTCCCTCGCCGTCGGTAACGGCGACGTAGCTGTTGCCGGAGGAGAACTCCCGGGCCGTAACGCGCACGCCGTCGCGGGCATACGCCTCATATCCTTCGGGCCAGACCGCCCGGATGGACAGCGCGAGCAGCTCGTCGGCATAGGGTGTCCGATCGTCGAACGACGTACACCCAGCGAGCGCGAGCAGCAGCGAACCGATGCAGATAATCCGTCTCATGGGCTAAAATTTCACACGCACGGTCAGACCGTAGTAGAACGCCGGCGTGAAGATTCCGCCCACACCGCCCGGATAGGGTCTGACATACTTGCGCGAATTGGTGAAGTTGTTGGCATAGAACGAGATCGACACGTGGTCCCCGATCTCTTTCGTAACACTCAGATTGGCCGAGAAATAGGGGTCGTAGTCGGTCGGCCGGTACTGATAGATGTTGTTCGAGCGCAGCAGCATGCTCGCAAAGGCCGGATCGGCCTTCTCGACGTCGGTGAAAGGATGGCGCACGCCATCCATATCGAGGTAGGCGACCGGCCACATCGCCGTATAGCTGTTGCCGTCGTAGACGCTGCCGCCCGTGGGCTCCGCACCGCTCTCGCCGACATTGAACGCATACTCCGCCCCGCCGTACTCCGAGAGATGCCGCTGCCGGCGGATGAGCGTCGCTTCGAGCCGCAGCGAGACGATCAGCCGGATCGACGGAATATGAGTCACGGCCGTAAGATTCGCATCGAGCCGCCGGGTCTCGGTGCCGTTGTAGGTCGAAGTGGCGACACCGCCGTTGTCGGGATAGATGCCGACGTAAGGGTAAGAGCGGTCGCCCGTATAGATGGTCCTCAGAAAGGCCGCCTCGCCCGTATTGACATAACGGGTGTACCCGTAGGCGCCGTCGAGGCGCAGGTCGGTGCGAATGGGGTTGATGCGCGGGAACTCCACCACGAACTCCAGTCCCATGCGGTCCACCGGCGAACCGTTGCTCTGCTTGGTGTTCTCCACGAACGTCTTGACCGTTCCGCTCCGCTCCATCAGATGCCACCCCGCCTCGGGATCGCCTCCGTCGCGCACGAAGAGCTCGCCCGTCTGGCTGTCCACCTTGAAGAGCGGATCGGCGGGCAGCGCATAGCCCTCGGGGAGCTTCGCCGTCGCGTAGGTGAACGGATCGTAGGAGGAGTCGAGCTCGTAGGGCCGGGTCGTGCGGTTGAAGTAGCCGACCAGCGAAACGTTGGTTCCGCCGATCCGGAAATCGACGCCCGCCTCGGCGTTGCGGTTGCGCTGCCAGCAGAGTTCGGGATTGTGGATCAGCTGATAGGGCTGCGTGTAGTATACCGAAGTCAGACCGCCGTTATGCGACGCCTCGAACACCGAATAATCCCGGTATTGCGGGGGGGGGTAGAGGATGTTGAACGACGGCAGCTTCTCCGTGATGCCCCAGCCGCCGCGCACGGTCAGCCAATCGGCGATCCGGTATTTCAGATTCAGACGCGGCGACAGACTCGCCGTATTGCGATACTCCGACCCTTTGATCCAGGTCTTCTCGGCACGCAGACCCGCCATCAGCTGAAGCGAAGTGCTGCCGAGCGGCAGGGTGAGCATCTCCTCGACATATCCCGCGAGGTTGTGCATGTAGGGAATGTCGGTATAGGGACGCGGCCGGTAGCCGTTCGGCGCCAGCGCCGGATCGTCGTAGTATTCGCCCTGCCCCACGTTGCCCTCGGCACGCCACGCCGCACCGATCTTGGCATTGCTGCGGATGTCGCCCCAGGAGCGGACCCAGGTCGCCTTGAGGCCGGCGGCGTAGTCGAGTTCGCGCGAGTCGACGTTGCGCATCGCATAGTAGTTCGACGGCAGGGTCCCGGCGAGCCAGTATCCCTGCTCCGTCGCGTGCACGGCCGGTGTCGCAGAACCCGAAATGACGTGGCTGCACTGCCGGTCGAAGTTGTCTTCGTAGTTGATCGAGGCGGTCAGGTCGACATTCGTGATCCAGGAGCGGTTGAGCTGCCACCTCAACGCCGTATTGACACGCAGCGCATTGTCGCGCACCCGCTGCCAGTCGCCGTTCTGCGCATCGGGATCGTCCTCGGTGTTCATGCCGCCGATGTTGCCCGCGACGCCGAAGTCGAAGCGCAGCACCTCGGCGAAGGTGTTGCGATAGTTGAGCGAGATTCCCGTGCGCGAATAGGAGGTGTAGGGCGAGACGGGATCCTTGGTCGCCCGCGTATACTCGACGCTACTGTTCAGCACGCCGCGGTCGGTCCCCAGATCGAAACCTTTCGAGAGAGCCACCTGCTTGGTGTAGGGATTCGTCGCCAGCTGCACCGTGTAGGGCGTCTTGCCCTTGCGGCTTTTGAGCCGGATCATACCCGAGGAGATATCGCCGTACTCGGCCGAGGGAACGCCCGTCACCACCTCGACCTCCTCGATGTTCGTCGAGGCGATGTTGCGGGTGCTGGCTCCCTGCATCGTTCCGAGCGAGGCGTTGGTCGACAGACGCACGCCGTCGACCTCGACGGCCGTACCGAACGAAGCGTTTCCGGCCGACGAACCTCCGTCGCGCAGCGAAAAGACGTTGTCGTCGGTCAGACTGGGATTCACCGTCTTGCCGCCCGGCAGCAGCGACGAAATATCCGAAACGTTGACCATCTGCAAATGGTCGATGGCCGCCCCGCCGATCGTCCGCGACGTGGCCATCGCATCGGGCCGCTCCTGGGCCGTCACGACGACGCTTTCGAGCGTCAGATTCTCTTCGGGAGCGTAGAGCACGACCTCGCCGATCCCTTTGCGCACCTCCACGTCGGTCATCGTGGTCGCATAACCCAGACACGAAACGGCGAACGCCGTCTTCCCGGCCGGCACGCCCCGGAGCACGAAACGTCCCTCGCCGTCAGCCACGGCCCACAATCCGTGCGCCGGCAGTTCGACGACGGCCTGTCCGATCGGGCGATCGCTCCCGGCGATGCACACCCGCCCCGCAACGTCGAGCCGCTGCGCTACCGCGAGCAGCGGCAGCACGCTGCAACAAATCGTCAGTAGAAATCTCTTCATAACCAGACTGCCTATGTCGCAAATATAACACATTTAGTCCGGAATTGTATTTCCGGTATCCATTTTTTGCATTTTCGGAGCGACAAAATTAACCGTTCCACCGCGTCGCGTCAATCCCCATTTATAGGGATTCCGCGGCCGTTCGGCCTCCACCGAGGCCTCACGATATCGGGGGGGGGTAATTTTTTATCGATTTTCAATAAAAATAAATTGTTTTTCAAAATTATTTTTCTACCTTTGTCCCGACGCGGACCTCTGCACACAACCCAAGCGCATGATAACACTCGAAAATATCCACAAGACTTACGACAACGGCTCGCCGCTCCACGTACTCAAGGGCATCGACCTACACGTCGACCGGGGCGAACTGGTTTCGATCATGGGGGCCTCGGGCTCGGGCAAATCGACCCTGCTCAACATCCTCGGCATCCTGGACGACTACGACACGGGCAGCTACCGCCTGGCCGGCCGGCTGATCCGCAACCTCAACGAGACGCAGGCCGCCGCCGCACGCAACGACATGATCGGCTACATCTTCCAGTCGTTCAACCTGATCAGCTACAAGAACGCCGTGGAGAACGTCGCCCTGCCGCTTTATTACCAAGGTGTCCCGCGCCGCAAACGCAATGCGCTGGCGCTCGAATACCTCGAACTGCTGGGGCTGCGCGACTGGGCCGAACACATGCCCAACGAGATGTCGGGCGGACAGAAACAGCGCGTCGCCATCGCCCGGGCGCTGATCAACAAACCGCAGATCATCCTCGCCGACGAGCCGACAGGCGCCCTCGACAGCGCCACGTCGCAGGAGGTGATGAACCTCTTGCGACGGGTCAACACCGAGCTGGGGATGACGATCATCTGCGTCACGCACGAACAGTCGATCGCCGACCAGACCGACAAGATCATCCGCCTGAAGGACGGCCTGATCGGCAGCATCGAAGAAACGGGCCTCGGAAAGCGATGAGGGAGCTGCTGCTGGAGATCTGGACCTCGGTGCGCCGCAACCGGCTGCGCACGGCGCTCACGGGATTCTCCGTGGCGTGGGGCATTTTCATGCTCGTCATCCTGCTCGGCTCGGGCAACGGGCTCAAGCACGGCGTGCTCCACAACTTCGACGGCTACGCCATCAACGCCATCGACCTCTACGGCGGCCGCACCTCGAAGCCCTGGAACGGCTACCGCAAGGGGCGCACCATCGAGATGCGCAATGCCGACCTGGAGATTCTGCGGCGCGAATTTCCGGAGATCCGGCAGGTCGCCGCGAGCAGCTGGTTCAACAGCACCACGGTCTCCTACGGCCGCGACTTCACCAAGGCCTGGCTTCGGGGCTCGCTTCCCGAAGTGGCGCAGATGGAGGGCGTCCGGCTCGCCTCCGGCCGCTTCATCAACGACACCGACATCCGCAAGCGCCGCAAGACGATCGTCATCGACGCTCCGATGCAGCGCACGCTCTTCAAGGGAGCCGATCCGCTGGGCCGGAAGATCCGGGTCGGCAGCACGATCTTCACGGTCGTGGGCGTGGTCGAGGGCGATGCCCAGCGCAACAGCTCGTCGTGCTACATTCCCCTCACGACCGGACAGCTGATCTTCGAGGCCGACAATCCCGTCGTCCACAACGCCATCCTGACCGTCGACGGCATCGACACCGACGAAGAGATGGCCGCATTCGAAAAACGGCTGCTGCGCCGTCTGGCGGCCGAACACGACTTCGCGCCGGACGACGAGAGCGCCATCTGGATCGACAACACGCTGGAGCGCTTCAAGAGCATCATGGTCGTCTTCGGCGGCATCAACTTCTTCGTCTGGATGATCGGCATGGGCACCCTGCTGGCGGGCATCGTCGGCGTGAGCAACATCATGCTGGTGACCGTTTCGGAGCGCACGGCCGAGTTCGGCATCCGCAAGGCCCTCGGCGCCCGGCCGAGTTCGATCATCCGGCTCATCCTCACCGAATCGGTGCTCATCACGGCTGCATTCGGATACGTCGGCCTGGTGCTCGGCGTCGCCGTCATGGAGGGAGTCGACCGCCTCCTCGGAGAGGCCCCCGCCGCCTCGTCGGGCCACGGTCCGTCCACGATCTTCCTCGACCCGACGATCGACCTCGGCATCGCCGCGAGCGCCACGGTCGTGCTCGTCGTCGCGGGGCTCGTCGCCGGCTACGTCCCGGCACGCCGCGCCGCACAGCTCAAGACCATCGACGCCTTACGCTATAACAAATAGAAGCCATGCGATTCTTCGACATAGACCGTTGGAACGAGATCTGGCAGACGATCTCGCGCAACCGCAAGCGCAGCGTCATGACGGCGCTGGGCGTCTTCTGGGGCATCTTCATGCTCACCGTGATGCTCGGCGCGGGCATGGGCCTCGGGCGGCTGTTCCGCGCGCAGCTGGGCGATCTGTCCACCAACACCGTGCTGATGCAGCCCCAGCAGACCGGCATCCCCTACAAAGGCATGCCCAAAAACCGCTGGTGGCGGATGAACAACGGCGACGTAGAGGCCGTGCGGCAGCTTCCGGAGGTGCTCTACGCCTCGGCGGTATACTGGGGCGGTTCGACCAACGCCAGCAGCAACGAACGCAAGAGCGAGTGTTCGATGATGGGCTATTCGCCCGACTATCAGAAGATCAACCCGCAGCGCCTGCTCTTCGGACGCTTCATCAACGACATGGACATGACGCGCAAGCGCAAGGTCTGCGTCATCGGCACGCAGGTCTTCAAGGACCTCTTCCCAGGCGGCGAAGACCCCACGGGCAAGATCGTCAAGATGAACAACAGCTACTACACCGTCGTGGGCGTCATCCGCAAGCTGAGCACGGCCATGTCGTTCAGCGACATCGAACGCACGGTCATCGTCCCCGTATCGCTCGCCCAGCAGATGTACGGCGGCGGCGACCAGATCCACATGCTCGCCGTCGCAGGCCGCGACGACACGCCGAGCAGCCGGGTCGAGCAGGCGTGCCGCGAGGCGATCTTCGCCCGCCACATCATCGCCCCCAACGACGAGATGGCCATCTGGACCATGGCCACGGCCGAGATGTTCGACAAGGTGATGGGGCTCTTCCGGGGCATCGCCCTGCTGACGTGGGTCGTCGGCCTCGGAACGCTGCTCGCAGGCATCGTCGGCGTGAGCAACATCATGCTCGTGCTGGTCAAGGAGCGCACGCAGGAGATCGGCATCCGCCGCGCCCTCGGAGCGCCGCCCCGCGCCATCATCGCGCAGATCCTCTCCGAGAGCTTCGTCCTGACCTTCATCGCCGGCGTGCTGGGGCTCTCGGCCGCCGTGGGAGTGCTCTCGGCCGCCGACTCGATCTACTACCGGATGGTCACCGTGGGCCAGGAGGGGATGGCCGTTTCGTGGATGATCTCGTTCGGCACGGGGATCCTGGCCCTGACGATCCTCGTCGGAGGCAGCCTGCTGGCGGGCGTCATTCCCGCGGTCCGGGCCTTGAGCATCAAGGCCGTGGACGCCATACGGGAAGAGTAGCGGGGCTTGTCCGGGACGCGATCCTCCGGCGGAGGCCGGCCGCAAAGTCAACGAACCGATTATGAAATACAAAACAATAGAACGCATATGAAAAGATCCCTGAAGATTTTCGTCGTCGCGGCCGTCGTCGCAGCGGCGCTGTTCTCGACCTTCTGGTTCCTGTGGAAGAAGACCCGGCCGGTGAAGGTGACCTACGCGATCGTGGAGCCTAAACGCGACACGCTCCGGCAGTTCGTCGTCGCCACGGGCAAGGTCGAACCCCGCGACGAAGTGCTCATCAAGCCGCAGATCTCGGGCATCATCTCCTCGGTCGCCAAGGAGGCCGGGCAGATGGTCCGCAAAGGCGAGGTGATCGCCACGGTGAAGGTCATCCCGGAGATGGGGCAGCTGTCGAGCGCCGAGTCGCGCGTGTCGCTGGCCGAGATCTCGCTCGAACAGACCCGCCGCGAACACATCCGCACCGAAACGCTCCACGGCAAGGGCGTCGTGTCGGACGAGGAGCTCGAACAGAGCCTCACGACGCTCCGCCGCGCCGAGGAGGAGCTTCAGAATGCGAAGGAGAATCTGGAGATCGTGCAGAACGGCATCACGAGCCGCTACAAGGAGCTGAGCAACACCCAGATCCGATCGACGATCGACGGCATGATCCTCGACGTGCCGATCAAGGTCGGCAACTCGGTGATCCAGGCCAACACGTTCAACGACGGCACGACGATCGCCTCGGTGGCCGACATGACCAACATGCAGTTCCAGGGCAAGATCGACGAAACGGACGTCGGCAAGCTGCACGAGGGGATGCCCGTGAAGCTGACCATCGGCGCCATGCAGAACGTCGAGCTGGCGGCCGTGCTGGAGTACGTCTCGCCGAAAGCCACCGAGGAGAACGGCGTGATCCTCTTCGAGGTGAAGGCCGCCGTGACCGTCCCGGCCGACGTCTTCGTGCGCGCCGGATACAGCGCCAACGCCGACGTGCAGATCGACTGCCGCGAGGGCGTGCTGTCGCTTCCCGAGAGCTGCGTGGAGTTCGAGGGCGAGAAGACCTACGTCTACGTGCTGACGAGCGACCCGGAGGCCTCGGAGCAGACCTTCGACAAGCGCGAGGTGCAGATCGGCCTATCGAACGGCATCGACACCGAGATCGTATCGGGCGTAGCGGAGGGCGAGAAGATCCGCGGCGCCAAGCAGGAGAAACAGTAACCGAACACGCAACGCACCATGAACAAACGCCGTTTTTCGACCCTCTTCGCGTCGTGCGCGCTACTGGCCGCCGCCGCGCAGGAACCCGCACCGGGCACCCCGTGGACGCTCGACGACTGCATCGAATACGCCCTGCGCAACAACCCCGACGTGCAGCAGCAGTCGCTCCAGGTCGAGCAGCAGGACAACGAACTCTCGACGGCCCGCTTCAGCCGCCTGCCCGACCTGAACGCCTCGCTCGGCTACAACGCCTCGTTCGGCCGCAGCCCGGGCGACGACAATACCTACCAGACGCAGACCCTCCAGACCGGCAGTTTCGACGTCTCGGCCTCGATGCCGCTCTTCCAGGGGCTGCGCATTAATCGCACGATCCGGGGCGGCAAACTCGACCTGGCAGCCGCCGTGCAGGACCTCGAACGCGCCCGCGAAGACCTCTCGGTCAACGTCATGACGCTCTTCCTGCAAGTGCTCTACAACCGGGAGATGGTCGCCATCGCCGAGCGGCAGCTGGCGCTGAGCCGCCGTCAGACGGAGCGCAGCCGCGAGCTCTTCGCCGCGGGCAAGCAGTCCGAATCGGCGGTCTACGAGAGCGAAGCCCTGGCCGCGAACGACGCCCTGACCCTCACGCAGGCCCGCAACGACCTGCGGCTGGCGCTGCTCGACCTGAGCCAGGCCCTCAACCGGGAGAGCGCCGCAGGCTTCGACATCGCCCAGCCCTCGCTCGACGCCCTGCTCGACCGGGCCCTTTCGCCGCTGCCCGGCACGGCCGAAACGCTCTACGACTTCGCCGCCGAGCACCGCCCCCGCATCCGGGCCGAGCGGCTGCGCCTGGAGAGTTCGGAGAACGCCGTGCGGATCGCCCGCTCGGCCCTCTACCCCACGATCGCCCTGCGCGGCGGCTACGGCACGGGTATCTACAGCAGTATGAATCAGGATTTCTGGCCCCAATTCCGCCACAACAGCAGCGAGTTCGTGGGCGTATCGATGTCGATACCGATCTTCAACCGGCGTGCGACGCGCAACAACATCCGCACGGCCCAGATCGCCGTGCGCCGGCAGCAGCTGACGCTGCTCGCGGCCGAACAGGCCCTGCGCAAACAGATCGAACAGGCATGGTACGCCGCCGATGCCGCCGATGCCAAATACCGCTCGGCGACCGCGGCGCTCGCCTCGGCCGAAACGGCCTTCGCCTACGAGCAGCAGAAGGCCGACGCCGGACGATCGACCGTCTTCGACTTCAACGACGCCAAGACGCGCCTGGAACGCGCCGCCTCGGAGCTCGCGCAGTCGCGCTTCGAGCTGGTTTTCCGCCGCAAGATCCTCGACTTCTACCGCGGCGAGCCGCTGCGGCTCTGAGCCCCGCACCCGACGGACGGATCCCGTCCCGAAGATTTTGCTTTTGTGCGCCGCATACACTATCTTTGCGGCGCACAAAAAACGCACTTAACAGATGGAATGGCTCCGTTCGCTGCTTACCGAGCACTCGGCCATGCAGGCCGTCGTGGTGATCTCGCTCATCTCGACGCTCGGCATCGGACTGGGTAAGATACGCCTGTTCGGCATCTCGCTCGGCACGGCCTTCATCTTCTTCGTCGGCATCCTGGCCGGCCACTTCGGGCTCTCGCTCGACCCGGCGATGCTCACCTACGCCGAGAGCTTCGGACTGATCCTCTTCGTCTACGCCCTCGGCCTGCAAGTGGGCCCCGGCTTCTTCAGCTCGCTGCGTTCGGACGGCATCCGCCTCGTATCGCCCGCCATCGCCGTCGTGCTGCTCGGCACGCTGCTGGCCGTGGGGCTGAGCTACGCCTTCGGGGTGTCGCTCCCCGACATGGCGGGCATTCTCTCCGGCGCCACGACCAACACCCCGGCGCTCGGCGCCGCCCAGCAGACCCTGCTCCAGATGGGGCAGGACACGAGCGGACCGGCCCTGAGCTGCGCCCTGACCTACCCGCTGGGCGTCGTGGGAGTGATCCTCGCCCTGGCCGTCATCCGCAAACTCCTCGTGCGGCCAGCGGATCTGCCGGGCCCCGACGCCGAACACAGCAAGAACGTCTTCATCGCCAGCTACCGGCTCACCAACCCCGCCGTCTTCGGCAAGAGCGTACACGACATCGCCGTCCAGAGCCACCAGCACTTCGTCATCTCGCGGCTGTGGCGCGACGGGCGGGTCTCGATCCCCACGTCGGACAAGACGTTGCAGGAGAACGACATCATCCTGGTCATCATGACCCCGGGCGAGGCCGAATCGCTGCGGCTGATCTTCGGCGAACAGGAGCAGAAGGACTGGAATACGGAGAACATCGACTGGAACGCCGTGGACAGCCAGCTCATCTCGCAGCGCATCCTCGTCACGCGCCCCGAGATCAACGGCCGTAAACTCGCCTCGCTGCGCCTGCGCAACAACTACGGCATCAACATCAGCCGCGTCTACCGCTCGGGCGTGCAGCTGCTGGCGACCCCCGATCTGCGTCTGCAACTGGGCGACCGGCTGACGGTCGTCGGCGAGCAGACCGCCATCCGCAACGTCGAGAAGATCCTCGGCAACGCCGTCAAGAGCCTCAACGAGCCCAACCTCGCGGCGGTATTCATCGGTCTGATTCTGGGACTTACGCTCGGCAGCATCCCCGTGTCGCTGCCTGGAATCTCCGTCCCGGTGAAACTCGGCCTGGCGGGCGGCCCGATCGTCGTCGGCATCCTGATCGGCACGTTCGGCCCCCGAATGCACATGATCACCTACACGACGCAGAGCGCCAACCTGATGCTTCGCGGGCTGGGACTCTCGATGTACCTCGCCTGCCTGGGTCTCGATGCCGGCGCCCACTTCTTCGAAACGGTCATGCGCCCCGAAGGGGTCCTGTGGCTGGGCCTCGGCTTCCTGCTCACGGTCGTGCCGGTAGCGCTCGTGGCCCTCATCTCGCTGCGCGTCCAGCGCCTCGACTTCGGGTCGGTAGCCGGACTGCTCTGCGGCAGCATGGCCAATCCGATGGCCCTCAACTACGCCAACGACACCATCGAGGGCGACAACCCGTCGGTCTCCTACGCCACGGTCTACCCCGTCTGCATGTTCCTGCGCGTGATCGTCATTCAGGTGGTGCTGATGCTGCTGGCGTAGCGCTCCGCACGCCCAGCTGCGCCAGTTCGTAGCCCGACGGGCTCTGAAAGATCCTCAGGTCGAAGAGTCCGGCGACGGCCAGCACGTGCGCGAAGACGTCGGCCTGAATCGTTTCGTATTCGACCCAATCCACCGTATCGGTATAGAAGTAGAGCTGCAACGGGAGCCCCGTTTCGGTCGGTTGCAGCTGACGCACCATCAACCGCATGTCCTTGCGCACGGGCACCCGCTGCTGAAGGTAGTGCATCAGATAGACGCGGAAGATCTCCAGATTGGTCTGCTGCAAGCCGTTGGCCTCGTCGTCGCGGGCGACGCCGTGCTCGTTGTCGAAGGCGGCGATGTGCTGCTCCGTGTCGTCGATGTAGTCGCGCACGAGGGCGACCTTGCGGTAACGCGCCAGCATCTCGGGGGTGCAGAAGCGCACGCAGCGCATGTCGACCGACACCGAACGCATCACGCGCCGCCCGCCCGAGCGCTTCATCGCCTGCCAGTTCTGGAACGACTCGCTCACCAGCGCGTAGGGCGGCACCGTGACGATCGTATTGTCGAAGTTGCGGATCTTGACCGTCGTGAGCGTCACCTCGATCACCGTGCCGTCGGCCCCGTACTTCTCGATCTCGATCCAGTCGCCCACCTTGAGCATGTCGTTCGCCGAGAGCTGGATGCCCGACACGAATCCGAGGATGCTGTCGCGGAAGATCAGCAGCACGATGGCCGCCGAGGCCCCGAGCCCCGTGAGGAGAATCTTGGGCGACTTGCCCAGCAGGAGCGAAACGATCAGGATCGCCCCGATGAAGAGGACGATGCCCTGCCCGGTCTGCCGCAGCCCCTTGATGGGCTTGTCCTGCCAGGCGGGGCGCTGCGCCGCGATACGAAACGAGGCGTAGAGCATCGCATTGATGAACAGACACACGACGACGACCAGGTAGCTGTCCAGCAGGCGCGACACGACGGTCCGCCCCGCCGTATGCTCCTCGAATACCACCGGCAGAATCGCCGAGAGCACGATGGCGCTGACGATGTGGCACGAAGCGTTGAGCACGCGCACGCTGAAGAGCTCGTCGTCCCACTTGACCGCGGTCCGTTCGACGATCCGGCGCACGCCGCGCACGACCGCCAACCGCAGCAGGTAGTCGACCAGCACCACGAACAGCACCACGAGCCCGACCGCCAGCCAGAGGTCCCAGCCGTGATCGGCGGCCGAAGTCAGCCCCATCCATCCGAGCAGATCGTCGGTCCAACGTTTGAGAAGCGCCTGCATACGCGCTCCCCCGCTGCAAAATCCGCGCCCGACCGTCCCGTCAACCGAACAGCAGCGCCACTTCGCTTTCGAAATTGGGGGTAAAGACTCCGCAGCCGAGATGCGCGAAGATCTCCTCCCGCGACCAGAAACGCCCGCCGTCGAGCTCTTCGCTCGGGCTCACCGGTCCGTCCCATACCGTGCGGTGCACGTAGACCAGCTCGCGTTCGCGATCCGAGCGGAATTCGTAGACCGCAATCCGCTCGGGGCGGAACCCCTCGACGCCCAGCTCCTCGCGGACCTCGCGGCGCAGCGCCTCCTCGACGGTCTCGCCGCAGTCGACATGCCCGCCGACGGCCGTATCCCACCGCCCGGGCTGAATATCTTTCCAGGCAGGCCGCTTCTGGAGGTAGAGCTCCCCGCGGCCGTTGAACAGATGAAGATGCACGACCGGATGCAGCAGCATCGATCCGCCGTGACACTCGCCGCGCGTGGCGGAACCCGTGACGCGACCCGAGGCGTCGACCACGGGGAAGCGTTCGGAGGCGTTATCGCACCTCATGACTCGGATATTTGCGGATATAACCATACGAAAGCAGCATACCGACCAGAGCGAAAAGCGCGCCGGGCAGCGCCGCATATTCGCAGCCGAGACCGCGGGCGATCGGCAAGCCACCGCACCAGGCCCCGAGGGCGTTGCCCAGATTGAAAGCCACCTGGACCAATGCCGCCCCGAGCATCTCGCCGCCCCGCGAATTTTCGAGGATCAGCAGCTGCTGCGGCGCGGAGACGCAGAAAAGCGCCCCCGTCACGACACACATGAGCGCCACCGAGAGCCATCCGATCCGGGCCCCGAAGAAGATCGCGGCGAGCGCTACGCACGCCGTGGCGAGCGTAGCGCAGACGACCCGTTCGGGCGAGAAGCAGTCGGCGTAGTGGCCGCCGAGCAGATTGCCGCAGAACATGCCGAACCCGGCCAGCATGATGATGAGCGTCAGGTCGTGACTCGTGAATCCCGAAGTGTTCAGCATCAGCGGGCTGACGTAGCTGTACCAGCAAAGAATCCCACCGTTGCCCAACATCACCGACGCCAGCACCAGCCACGGCGCGAAACGTCCGAGGAACTCGAACTGCCCCTTGAGCCCCGTATCGGGCAGCGGCGGCAGCGCGGGCACCCACCGATATACGAGCAGGGCGGCGACGGCGCCCCACACGGCGACGATGGCGAAGACGGCCCGCCACCCGATGACCGAACAGATGTAGGTGCCGAGCGGCACGCCGAAGAGGTTGGCGACGGTGATGCCGATGATCATGATCGAGACCGCCTCGGCCCGTTTGCCCTCGTCAGCGACCCGTTCGGCGACGATCGACCCCACGCCGAAGAAGGCGCCGTGCGGCAGTCCCGAGACGAAACGCATGGCCAGCAGCACCCAGAAGCCGGGGGCGAGCGCCGCCGCCGCATTGCCAGCGACGATAATCGCCGTAAGGCCCAGCAGGATCTGCTTCAGCGGCCGGCGGCGAGCCGCCAGCACCGTCAGCGGAGCCCCGAAGCAGACCCCCAGCGCATAGGCCGAGATCAGATATCCGGCGGCGGGAATCGACACGCCGAGACTGCGGGCGATCTCCGAAAGAATCCCCATCATCACGAATTCCGACATACCGAGCGCAAGCGTGCCGAATGCCAGAGCGATCAAACTCTTTTTCATAACGCAAAAACCAACTTAACCGGCTGCAAAAATAACACGAAAGACGGAGAAATCTCCGTCTTTCGTCATCTTTCGAACAATGCTTCCGTCCTCGGGCCGTCAAAACCGGGGTCCCGACTCGCGGGGCTGCCCCACCTCGAAGCCCAGCTCGCGCATCCACTCCTCGGTGGCCGCATCCACCCGATCGTTGCGATCCTCCCAGCGATGCTGTTCGATGAGCCGCGCCTTGGTCTCTTCGAGCCGGCGCATGATCGGGAAGTCGGGATGCGGCAGCTCCTGCCGGGCCGCGCGCTCCGAAGGACGGATCCGCCGGTCGAAGACGTCGCGCTGCGTCGGGCGGCGCGCCCCCTCCCACTTGAAGCCCCGGAGGTAGAGCTCCTGCGTCTCGGGAATCTTGTCCATCGGATAGAAGTTGTAGACCGGATTGCTGCGATAGGTGATCTTCACCACCTCGTTGTCCTCGATGTAGAAGCTGATGTCGCCGCTCTCGATTACGCCCATCATGGTGATCACGGGAGGCTCGCCGTCCTGCATGTAATAGATCGTCTGGGCGTTGCCGTTCACATCGTTGCGGCAGATCCGATTGTCGCGGAAGTAGGCGGTCATCGTCTTGCCCGCCACCTGGTTGTAGTGGACGGTATCGAGCTGTCCGGCCATGATCGGGTCGCCGACGAACTCGGCGCGGACGATCTGCTGCCGCTCGGTGAAGATATCCATCATCTCGGAGGTGATCTGATTATTCTCGTTCCACAGCACAGGCTCGATGAAGAGGTGGATCGTCGAGTCGGTGCTGACGGCCGTCATCGAGTCGCAGACGGTCTGGAAATCCGAACGGTAGATCCGCACATTGCGATACCCCCGGATCAGACGGTACATGCTGTCGACAGCCGTCGAGTCGGCATTGGCGGCCGCTTCGGCCGCCAGCCGCTGCCGCTCCAGCAGCGAGTCGACGGTAGCCCGGAACAACGAATCCTGCTCGGCTTCATAGCGCGCCACCACCGAATCGAGCCGCGCCACGAGCGCCGGATCCACGAGCTCGAAACGCTTGCCCTTGCGCTGCGCACGAAGCCGCTGCGCCCGGAGCTTCGATTCGAGTTTCACCCGGCGGGCCTTCCGGCGCAGCTCCTCGCGGGCCTCCTGCGCTTCGAGCTTGGCGATGTTCCTGGCCTTGCGGCGGGCCGCGATCTCCTCCAGCTTCGCCTTTTTGGCCGCGGCGGCCGCAGCCTTGCGTTCGGCGCGGGCCCGCGCCTCGGCCTCCCGCTGCCGCGCCTTGAGCTCTTCGGCGGAGAGCTGCACGCTGTCGGCCCCCGAGAGCGAATCGGCTCCCGAAACCCCGTCGGCCTCCTCGGTCGCCTCCTCATCGTCCGAGGGTTCGGACTCTTCGGCGATCTCGTTGCGCACGGAGGTCTCCCGCACGACGGAATCTCCGCCCGAAACCGCTCCGGCAGGCTCCTCTTCGGACGTTCCGGCAGGCTCCGAGCCCTCCGCGAGGAGCGCCTCGGCAGCCAGCCGGGCCAGCGAATCGGCCCGGGCGACCTCGCGGGCCGCAGCCTCCTCGTCCGCCCGGAAGATGGTGTTCAGGAAGATCGAATCGGCACGCATGAAGAGCGAGTCGCCCTGCGAAAGATCGTAGCTCACCACGGCAGGATCGCGCGTGAGCAACGCATTGCCCGGCGTTTTCCAATACTCGCCGTAGTCGCCGAAAGCCAGGATCTTATGCTCCGTATCGTCGATCTGGAAGTCGTGCCGCAGGATCACGTGGTCCTGCGCCCGATAGAAATCGATGCTGTCGCTCCACACCTCCTGCTTTTCGGTCAGCACATAGCCGTTGCGCGTGACCCGATAGAGCGAGTCGGCCTTGCGATAGGCGCCCCGGTCGGCGTAGAGGTAGTCGCCGTCGCGGCTCCAGATATTCGTGCGGTCGAAGAAATAGGCGTTGTCCGTCGCCATGTCGTAGACCACCGAGTCGCCCGTGAGTTCATACTCCTCGTTGCGCATCTGCACCCGGTCGACCCCGACGAGCTCCTTCGTATCGCCGTAGTAGTAGCCGCGCTGCGATTCGAGCCGGCTGTCGCGGTTGGTCAGCACGCCTCCGCCGCCGTACTGCCCCACGTTGTCGAGCGTGTTGAAGCGGAATTCGTAAGTGTAGAGCGTAGCGTCGCCGTCGACAACCTTCACGATGTCGGAGTAGATCCGCGCCTCGTTCGCTTCGCCGTCGTACTCGGCCCTGTCGCCGTAGATGTAGGTCGTATTCTTGTTGATGAGCACATTGCCGAAGAACTCGAGGTGCATATCCGAATAACGCACGGCGCTGTCGCAGGTTATCACCGTACCGTTGTGCTGCGCAGCGAAGTTTCCGACGAAGAAAACGGCGGAATCTCCCGGAGCCACGGGCCCCGAGAGATCCGACTTGACATCGACGATCTTCTTTCCCTCGCCCGACGGTGCGGGCCGCTGATAGGAGGTGCGGGCGAAGACTCCGCACACGGCGAGCGCCACGAGCGCTATGGACAATCCCCTGCGCACCGCCCGACTACTTTACCCAGTGTTTGTTCTCGAACTCCCCGTCGCGGAACTCGGGCCGGATGTAGACGTACATGGCGTCGATCTTCTTCGACAGCCACTCGCGGAAGACCCGCTCCTGCTTGTCGTAGAGGGCCATCTCCTCCAGCCGCAGGTAGTCCTCGCCGAGCGAGGCGACGTGCGTGGGGATGATCTCCAGCAGTTTGACGATCTTGCCCAGATCGTTGCCGATCAGGTCCTTGGTGAGGAACGAGCGCGACACCTCGCCGACCTTGAGCCGGCGCAGCGCGTTGTAGTCATCCAGCGATCCGAAGCGGCCGAAATCCTCGCGCAGGAACTTCGTGACGGTCATCTTGGCGTCGAAAGCCCCCATGCGCTCCAGGATGTCGTGGTTCGACACCACGCCGCCGTTCATCTTCGAGGTCGCATCGTCGGAGAATTGCAGGGCCGCCTTCTCGAACGTGATCGAGTCGCGGACGATCAGATCGGCGATGCTGTCCAGTTCGCGGGCCACGGAGCTGAGCTCCTCGGTCGTGTAGACCGGATGCAGCAGGATGTGACGGAAGTGGTAGTTGATGCCGCGCTTGTCGAGCAGCTGGATGATGTGGAATCCGAACTGCGACTCGACGACCTCCGAGATCTGCCCCGGCTTCATCCCTTCGAGCGCCTTGGCGAACGCCTCGTCGAGGTTGGCCAGCGGCGTGGGATCCATCTCGCCGCCCCGCATCATCGTGCCGGGGTCCTGCGAATACATACGGGCCAGGTTCTCGAACTTGGCGTTTCCGGTGATGATGCGCTCGCGCATGTCGATCAGTCGTTCGCGCGTGCGCTGCTTGGCAGCCGTCATCGAACGCGGGAAGCGGGTGATCTGCGCATAGACGTACTGCTCGGCGATGGTCGGCAGGCTGTCCTTGGGGATCGACTTGTAGAACTGCTCCACCTCGCCGGGAATGACCGACACCTTGCTCACCACCTCGTGCTGCATGGAGTTGGCATAAGCCTGCTCCTCGTAGCGCTGACGCATGTTCTCGCGCAGGTTGAAGACCGCCATGTGGTGTTTGGCCTCCAGCTGCGGGATCGAGCCCTCCTCGGCGATCATCTGCTGCAACATCTCCTCGACGCGGGCCGCGATCTCGGCGTCGTTGATGCTCACCGAGTCGATCTGCGCCTGGTTGTAGAGCAGCTTCTGCGTCATGAGTCCTTCGAGCGCCTCGTTCATCGGATCCCGGTCGGAGGTGTACCCCTCCTGACGGCGCTGCGCCGTGAGCTGTCGGGCGTAGTCCTCCACTTCGGAGTAGAGAATCGACGAGCTGCCCACCACGGCGACCACCTTGTCGAGGACGACCTGCCGCTTCTGGGCGAAGACTCCTGCGATCGTGAGCAGGAGCAGTGCCGGAAATATCGTTTTCTTCAACATGCGTATAATGTTATTCGTTCTTGTCGTTCGCCGGCTCCACGGCGTAAATCTTCACCTCCCCGTTCTCGGTCCCCCGGGCGTAGAGCTCCTCCTCGTGCGTGCGGATGATCTCGCTCTGCCGCTGGTTGAAAAGGATCCGGCGGATGGTCGCCCGCAGCCGTTCGGGCGGAATCGGTTCGCCCTCGCGCCGCACGGCGTCGATCTGGAAGTAGTAGTGCGACTCGCTGTCGCGCATCTCCTGCACGGCCGTCGAGGCCAGCACCGGATCGTAGTTCTGCGACTGCAACGCAGGCAGATAGCTCAGAAACTCCTGGAAGTCGACCCACTGGTCGCGGAAGTCGGTCACCGTGAAGTCGTTCTTCTCGCAGATATCGCGGAAATCGCGCTGCTGCTGCGCTCCCGACGCCTCCATCAGCGTCCGCAGCTTGCGTGCCTGCCGATACCCTTCGCCAAAACGCACGATCCGCCCCTTGACGAGCGGACGGTCGAGCCGGAAGTCGGATTTGTGGGCATTGTAGTAGGCCGCGATCTCCCCGTCGGTGAAAACGGTGTCGATGCTGCGGTCGACATACGCCTGGTCGAGCTTGCGGATCAGCAGCGCCTGGCGGTACTCCTCGACCATGCGGTCGATATCCGCCTCCGAAGAGGAGAAGAGCACCTCGGCCTCCTGCAGCTTGAGCTGCTTGCGGACCCAGCGGTCGACGTATACCTTCACGAAAGCCGCACTGTCCTCGCCGCCGACGCCCTGCGGCACGACGGAGCGGACGTCGCTCACGCGCAGCTCCCGCTTGCCGACGCGGGCGAGCGTTTCGTTTCCGGTGAAATACCGGGGCAGCTCCCGGCATCCGACCAGCAGCAGCGCCGCCGCAGCGACCGCTATTTTCGCGCGTACATTCATAATCCGAGGGACAAAGATACTGTTTTTACTCGTAACTAACGCAGCGACGGCCCGATTATTACGCCTCGGGGCAATTTTTCTCCGTCCGTCCGAGCCGCAGCAGCGTGCGGCGGATCGCCAGCGCCGACAGCGCGAACACGCACAGCGCGACGGCGTAGAGCACCGCATAGATCCGCCCGTTGCCGACCGCCTCGCGCAGCGACGCATCGCCCAGTCCCGCCGCGAGCAGCAGATAGGCCACGCCGTTGTTCACGGCATGCAGGAGCATCGGCGCCCAGATCGACCCGGAGGCGATGTATACGAAGCCGAGGATCAGCCCAATGAGACAGGCATTGACCGCCAGCAGCGGCTGCACGTGCAGCACGCCGAAGAAGAGCGACGAGAGCAGCCACGCCGCGACGACGCCGTACTTCGCGCGCAGCGCGCCGAGCACCACGCCGCGGCAGAGCAGCTCCTCGAAGAAGGGGGCGAAGACGACGAGCGAGAGAACGGTCCAGCCGCCCCGCCCCACCGGCATGTCGGGCTGCGGCAGCAGTTCGAGCAGCGGTTCGCAGAGGACGGTCGTCGCGAAGAGCAGCAGACAGCCCCATCCCAGCAAGGCGGGATCGAGCCCCCGCACCGACCAGTCGGCCACGGCCCCCCGGGGGGGGTGTGCGCGGGTGCGGGGGGGGGGGCTTGG
>CAMWWU010000011.1 GCA_947178025.1 uncultured Alistipes sp.
CGACCCAGCCCCACGACACGCCCGGCGCGGCCGACAACCGCGGCGCCGGCGAGTATTTCGCCGACCTCTCGGTCACGACCCGCACGTCCGACGACTGCATCCCCGCCGGCTACGAGATCGCCACGGGCCAGATCGCCCTGGGGGGCCAGCCCGCCGCCGTGAAGCTCCCCGCAGCAGGCCCCGCCCTCAAGCATACGGACGACGGACGCCTCATCACGATCTCGTCGCCCCGCGTCGGCTTCGTCTTCGACCGCCAGGAAGGTGCCGTGACGTCGTGGCGCGTCAACGGCACGGAGTACTTCGCCGAAGGCTTCGGCCTGCGCCCCGACTTCTGGCGCGCCCCGACCGACAACGACTACGGCTGCTCCCTGCCCCGCCGGCTCCAGATCTGGAAGGAAGCGAGCCGCGACTTCCGCATCGACGAGGCTGCGGTCGAGCACGACGGAGCGTCCGTCGCGCTCCGCGTCGTCTACCGTCTGCCCGCCGGCAACACCTGCACGGCCCGCTATACGGTCCGCCCGTCGGGTGTCGTCGAGAGCGCGTTCGACTTCGCGGCGGCTCCGGAGAATACCCCCGACCTGCCGCGCCTGGGCGTGCGCTTCCGCCTGCCGGCCGCCATGCAGCAGGTGGAGTACTACGGCCGCGGACCGGGCGAGAACTACTGCGACCGCAACGCCGGCTCGCACGTAGGGCTCTACACGACGACCGCCGAGGCGATGTACTTCCCCTACGTGCGTCCACAGGAGAACGGCCACCGCACCGACGTGCGCCGGCTCCGCGTCACGACGCCGCGCGGCCGCGGCATCGAGGTCGTGGCCGACGAGCCGATCGGGTTCAACGCCCTGCGCAACTCCGTGGAGGATTTCGACGGCGAGGAGTGCACCGCACGCCCCTACCAGTGGCGCAACCACCGATCCGAACCGCACGACGAAGCCGCGGCCCGCAACACCCTGGCCCGCCAGACCCACATCAACGACATCGCACCCCGCGACTACGTGGAGGTGTGTCTCGACGCCCGCCAGCGCGGCGTGGGCGGCTACGACAGCTGGGGTTCGCAACCCGAGCCGCAGCACCGCATCCCCTCCGACCGCGACTACACCTGGGGCTTCACGCTGATTCCCCGCTAACCGAACCAACGAAAACCTACCGATGAAAAACACCGTTCGAATCCTTTGCGCAGCCGCCGCGCTGTGCCTCTCCGCCGCCACGCTCCGCGCCGAGAACCCCAAACCCTTCGTCATCCCCGAACTTCGCGAGTGGAAGGGGGGCGAGGGCGACTTCACGCCGACCGACCGCATGCGCATCGTCACCTCCGACGATCCCGAACAGCTCCGCATCGCCGACCGGCTGGCCGAAGACTACGCCGCGATGTTCGGCCGCCGGCCGGAGGTCGTGCAGGGCAAAGGCGCCGCCGGCGACATCCTCCTCTCGATCCGCCCCGACCGGAAGCTCGGCGACGAGGGCTACGCGATCCGTATCGGAGATCGCGTGCAGCTCACGGCGCCGCACGCCGCCGGCCTCTACTGGGGCACCCGCACGCTGCTCCAGATCGCCGAGCAGCACGACGGACAGCGTCTGCCGTGCGGGTCGCTCCGCGACTGGCCCGACTACGGTCTGCGCGGTTTCCTGCTCGACTGCGGGCGCAAATACATCCCGATGGCCTACCTGCGCGATCTGGTGAAGATCATGTCCTATTACAAGATGAACACCTTGCAGGTCCACCTCAACGACAACGGCTTCAAACAGTACTTCGACAACGACTGGAACAAGACCTACGCCGCATTCCGCCTCGAATCGGAGACCTTCCCCGGTCTCACGGCCCGCGACGGCAGCTACACCAAGCGCGAGTTCGTCGACTTCCAGCGCGAAGCCGCCGCCCTCGGCGTGGAGATCATCCCCGAGATCGACGTACCGGCCCACTCGCTCGCCTTCACGCACTACAAGCCCGAAATCGGCAGCAAGGAGTACGGCATGGACCACCTCGACCTCTTCGAGCCCGCGACCTACGAGTTTCTCGACGCACTCTTCGCCGAATATCTGAGCGGCGACGAACCGGTCTTCTGCGGCCCGCGCGTTTCGATCGGCACCGACGAGTACTCGAACCGCGACAAGGAGGTCGTGGAGCAGTTCCGCGCCTTCACCGACCGCTACATCCGCTACGTGGAGAGCTTCGGCAAGCAGGCCAGCGTATGGGGCGCCCTGACGCACGCCAAGGGCGACACCCCGGTCAAGGCCGAGAACGTCGTGATGAACGCCTGGTACAACGGCTACGCCGAGCCGAAGGAGATGGCCGCCCTGGGCTATCAGCTCGTCAGCATCCCCGACGGGCTGGTCTACATCGTCCCGGCCGCCGGCTACTACTACGACTACCTCAACACGAAGCACCTCTACGAGAACTGGACCCCGGCGCAGGTCGGCAACGCCGTCTTCGAGGAGCGCGACCCGGCGATTCTGGGCGGCATGTTCGCCGTATGGAACGACCACGCCGGAAACGGCATCTCCGTGGGCGACATCCACCACCGCACCTTCCCGGCCCTGCAAACCCTGGCCGTCAAGTCGTGGGCGGGAAGCTCCCGAACCCTCTCCTACGACGACTTCGACGCGCTGCGCAAGGGGCTGAGCGAAGCTCCGGGCGTCAACCGCCTCGGACGGCTGGCCGCCGAACCGGGCCTCGTGCACGAGCAGGCCGAACTCGCCCCCGAAAGCACGCTTCCCTACGCCGAGATCGGCTACGACTACCTGGTGACCTTCGACATCGAGGGCGCGGACGAAACGCCCGGCACGGAGCTCTTCCGCTCGGACAACGCCGTCTTCTACCTCGCCGACCCGATCCGCGGCATGCTGGGATTCGCCCGCGACGGCTACCTCTGCACGTTCTCCTACAAGATCGAACCGGGACGCCGCATGACGATCGGCATCGGCGGCGACAACCGCGCGACGCGCCTTCTGATCGACGGCAAGGTCGTCGAGGAGCTGAACATCCGCGACCTCTTCTACGACGAGGGCAAGAGCAAGATGCGCGACGTCCGCACGCTGGTCTTCCCCCTCGAACGGGCCGGCAGGTTCCGCAGCCGCATCACCGATCTGAAAATCTACCAACAATAACACGGATACGGGCCGCGGTTTCCGACTTCGGGAATCGCGGCCCGATCGTAAAACACCTACCCCATGAACTTGCGTCACATGCTGCTGCCGTTCGCAGCAACCTCCCTCCTCGCGGCGACCGCCGCGACGGACCACCCCCACGTCGAAATCGTGCGCGACACCTGCTTCACGGGCCGCGGCAATACCGGAGAGCCGCTACTGACGGCGACGATCGTCACCGACGGCACCTCCCGGCTGCGCTCCGTGACCCTCGCCCCGACGGGCGACCCGAAAAACCTCGACGCCCTGCACCTCGAACTCGCGACCACTCAGGGCGAATGCCTCTTCACGGGCCGTTATCGCGCCGCTGCGGGGCCGATCCGCTGTCGGGTGGGGTGTTCCTGCCCCGACACGATGATCCTCCGTCTTACGGCCGATATCGCCGCCGAGGCCCGCGAGGGCGACCGCATCGCCTGCGACATCGCCGAGCTCCGCTTCGCCGACGGCGGGTATGCTCCGGAGGCTCCCGCCCCGGGCAGCCGCGAAATCCTGCTTTGCCGCCGCCTGCTCTACGCTCCGGGCGACTTCGGATCGCGCAACTGGCGCATTCCGGCCCTCCGCACGCTGCCCGACGGCTCGCTGCTCGCCGTCAACGACAAGCGCAAATTCAACGAAGGGGATCTGCCCGAAGATATCGACATCGTAGCCTCCCGCAGCACCGACAACGGCCGCACCTGGAGCGAACCGGTCGCGATCGCCGTCGGCACGGGCCGCAAGAAGGGCTTCGGCGATCCGGCGCTGGCCGTAACGCGCGAGGGCGAGATCATCTGCGTCTTCGTCGGCGGCAACCATCTCTGGCACTCCACCCTCGACGATCCGCAGCTCTCCTACCTTTCGCGCAGCACGGACGGCGGACGCACGTGGAGCACTCCCGAGAACATCACGCCGCAGTTGTGGGGGCCCGAGGCGCCCAACCCGCAGTGCCGCGCCTACACCTACTCCTTCTTCGGATCGGGAAACGGCCTCACGCTCGAACGGGGCGAACATGCCGGCCGCATCCTCTTCGCAGCGGCGATGGGTCCGGCCAAGAATCTCAACAACCACGCCGTCTACTCCGATGACGGAGGACGCACCTGGCAGGTCTCGGATATCGCGTTCCGGGGCGGCGACGAGGCCAAGATCGTCGAACTCGCAGACGGACGGCTGCTGATGAGCGTCCGCCGCCACGGTCAGCGCGGCTACAACATCTCCTGCGACGGCGGAGCCACGTGGGGCGAGCAGGGTCTGTGGCCCGAGATAAACACCAACGCATGTAACGGCGACATGATCCGCTACCCGCTGCCCGACAAGGCCGGCACCCTGCTGCTGCATTCGGTTCCGAACTCCATGCAGCGCCGCAACGTGAGCATCTTCCTGAGCCGCGACGAGGGCCGCACGTGGTGCGATCCCAAGGTGCTGTGCCCCTACCAGTCGGTCTACTCGTCGCTGACGGTGCTCCCCGACGGCACGATCGGCATCTACCTCGAAGAGAACCCGACGCCGGCCGGCTGCGAACTCTGGTTCATGAACTTCTCGCTCGACTGGCTCACCGCTCCGGCCGGCCGCCGATGAGGCGGATCCGAAGAGCGCAAAAAAGAAGAGGCTGCCCGCAGGGGCAGCCTCTTTTCATAACGCGACGGAGCGATTAGTACAGACCGTATACATCGAGACCGGCGACAGCCGCACTTCTGCTGGACTGTTCGATCAGATCGCCCATATTGGACTGAGGAATACCGAAGCGTACGGCACCGAACGGCACGTACTGATCCAAATGATACAAATCGGTCGTAAATACGGCACCGTTGTCCTGCGGCATACTGCCGACCGTACCAACCTGGTTCCACTCCTCGCCGTTCTTGATTCCGACGGCCATGGTCACCACTTTACCGTTACCGGCACGAACCGTATAGACGAACTGCATGGCCACCATCTGCTGAGGCAGCGTGACGTCGATGTAGACACCGTAGGTCGGATCTCCCGCAGGAGCCAACCCGCTATAGTCGCTCGTCCAATACGTCGCCGCATTGTTGTCGTACAGGGGCAGGTATCCGGCGGGGTTGTTCGTACCCTCGGATCCAGCGCGGGTGTAGGGGCTGAAATAGTTCTCCTCGCCCAGCGTGATTTTGCTCGGCGTATCGGTCACATTGATCGAAACCTGCGACTTATCCGGCCAAATGTAACCCATAGCGCTCGACGAAGCGACGGTGAGCGGCAGCGTGTAGCTACCCGACTCCAGCGCACGATCGATTACGACCTTGTAAACGGCCGACGTAGCGCCTTTGGCGATCTTCACGTTATCGACAGTGAAACGATCGGCGGGAAGCGTACCCTGTCCCGGAGTGATCGTAAGCTCGATATCCTCGGCAGCCGGCATATCCAACGCGATGGCTCCCGTATATTCGAAAGCGGCCGCATCGCCGTAAAGCAGCGGAAGCGTCACCTCACGCTCGACGGGCGTAACCGTCGCGATATCGGAGTAAGCGTTGAACGAGGTGTGCGTGCACGCGTTGCCGTCGTAAACATGTACCAGGATGACATCGGCGGCCGATTCGGCACCGGTCGTAATCTTGATCTTCTTCTCGGCCGGCACGTTCTCGACGACGAATTTGCCGTTGAGGGTTTCGGCCTTGACGATCGCGCCCTCGCTGGCTCCTTCGACGGTGTACCCGACCTCATAGATGGCACCCAGCACCATGTGCATGCCCTTGGCGGCATCGATACCCGAGAAGGCGATCTTGATGTTGTTGGCCTCGACGATGTCGAACGAAATGGGCTCCTGCCCCGGCTGCGAGATCACGACCTTGCCGTCGACCACCGAAACCGAGATGCTGCTGCCCTCGACCGTACCGTCGAATACGCCCAGCTCGATCCAGTTGGCGCCGTTGTCGTAGCTTACCCACCATACGAGCGTATCGTCGGAAGCGCTCTTCCGGTCGATCTTCAGCTGCGGGGTGTTGCCGTCCTTACCTGCGGCACCCGGAGCGCCGGGAGTACCCGGAGTACCGTCGGCACCGTTCTGAGCCGAAGCGTAGATCTTGTTGCCGGCGGCATCGGTCAGCGGCTGACCGTTGACTACCCAGTAGTAGAGACCCGTAGCGGCCTCCAGCTCCACCGTAATCTGCGGCGTCGAACCCGGAGCGCCGTCCGAACCGTTCGAACCGTTCGAGCCATCCGCACCGTCGACACCGTTCCAGATCGTATAGGTGTTCGTCGCGGTCGTCACCGGCGTGGTGTTCGAGTCCACGATCGTCTGCACGGTGATGGCATAACCGGTTCTACCGCCGTCGGTCACGGGAGTCACACCCGTGATGACGCCGCCGTTGAGCATCGACGTAATGGCCTTGTAGGTCTGGTTCAGGCCCTCGACCTTGAGTTTCAGCGCCTCGAGCTCGCTCTCCAGGAACTCGATCTTATTGCCCTGGTTGTTCACTTCGCTCCACAGAGCCGAATCATCGTACTCATCGCAAGCCGTGAAAGCGCAAAAAGCCGCTGCAAATAATAAAAATTTTCTCATATAGGTTGTTGTTTTGTTTAAGGTGCTTGATTGTTCGCCATCCGCCCACGGCACCGGGGAGCTCCCCGGGCCGTGGCGGCGGCGTATGCGTTATTCTGCGAAAGCGTGGCGGAAACCCTTCACCTTGTCCCATGCGCCGCGCGTGAAGTCGGGCACCTCGACGGGAGCCGAATCGTTCTCGATCGAGATGGCGGTCAGCGGAGCCAGGCAGCACCACTCGGCCAGGTCGTAAACGTCCATGTCGAGCGGAAGACCGTTTTGCAGACAGTAGATCATGCGGTAGTCCATGATGAAGTCCATACCGCCGTGACCGCCCACCGTGCGGGCGAAATCGCCCACCTCGCGGATGATCGGGTGCATGTACTTCTCGGTCAGCGCAGCCTGCTGCTCGGCCGTGAGGAAGCCGTGCGACGAGAGGTTCTCGTGGTTGGGCATCTCGTCCGAAGCCAGCTGCTCGGGTTCGAGCGCATAGCCCTGCACGGGATACTTGTTGGCGAAGCCCTTCGTACCCGTGAGCTGGTACATGCGCGAGTAGGGACGCGGCGTCACGACGTCGTGCTGGATGTGGATCGTCTTGCCGTTGGCCGTGCGGATCATCGTCATCGTGTGGTCGCCGTTCTTGAAGTCGTCGGGACGCACACCCGTGGTCTGCTCGATGTAGTCGGGAGCGCAGACGGCCTTCGTATCCATGGCCACGAGCGTCGTCATGCGATCGCCGCGGTGCATGTCGAGCAGCTGGCAGGCGGGACCCATGCCGTGCGTGGCGTATACGTCGCCGCGGTTCTCATGGTTGTAGTCCAGACGCCAGTTGTTCCAGTAGTAGGGCCAGAAATCCTTCAGGTTGTGGATGTAGCTGCCCTCGACGTGGAGCACCTCGCCGAACAGCCCCTGCTGGGCCATGTGGAGGGTGTTCATCTCGAAGAAGTCGTAGACGCAGTTTTCGAGCTGCATGCAGTGCTTGCGCGTGCGCTCCGAAGTGTCGATGAGCGTCCAGATCTCGTCGAGCGTCATGGCTGCCGGCACCTCGATGGCGGCGTGCTTGCCCTGCTCCATGGCGTAAACGCCCATCATGGCGTGGTGCTTCCAGTCGGTGGCGATGTACACCAGATCGATGTCGTCGCGCTCGCAGAGCTGCTTCCAGGCATCCTCCGAACCGGAGTACTCGGCTGCGGCGGGCACCCCGGCCTTTTCGAGCATCTTCTGACACTTGGCCACGTTCTCGGGCAGCAGGTCGCACAGGGCGACGATCTTCGTGCCGGGGATGTGGGTGAAACGCTCCACAGCGCCGGGGCCGCGCATGCCGAGACCGATGAAACCGACACGCACGGTGTCGATGGCCGGAGCGGCATAGGCTACCATGTCCGTCTGCCCGGCGGTACGCACGGGAACGGCGGTTTTGATAACTCGGGACTTACCGCAGTCGTTGCAGCACCCTCCGAAGAGGAGTGCTGCCAGGACTACGATGCTGAGAATTTTTTTCATGATCGTTTTTTGGGTTATTTAGTGATTAAAATGCGTTCTCCGTCGGCCTGCACGGCATAGACGCTGACGTTGGAGATATCCACGCCGGCCGGTACCGTGAAGGTTGCCAGGTTCGAGAAGTATACCAGTTCGTTCGAAACCGTCTTGCGCAGCTCGACGGCGACCGCCTGATCGCAGTTGGCGACGGCATAGGTGCGGTTCGAGAGCGTGAAGCTCGGGGTCTTGGTGATCTTCGTCTTGTTCTGGAAGGTCGTGTAGTAGCCCATGTCGGAGTAGCGGACGTCGTTCTTGGTCGTGCGGTCCTCGATATACTGCATCGGAGCGGCCTTCGGATAGCCCTTCGCCGCGATGCGCGCCTTGGTAGCGGCGATCATCTCCTCGGTAACGAGGTAGCGGGCCGTACCGTACTGCTCGTAGTTGACATCGACCGGACGGAAGAAGCCCCACGCCTCGAAGAAGTCGGTCAGATCCTCGCCGGCGGCGTCGCACGCCTTCTCGGCGAACTTGAGCTGGCTGGCGCCCGGATCGTCCTTCGCGGAGAACTCGCTCGGCAGCGGATCATCGCGCAGCATCTGGAAGAGCGTCGGCCAGAAGTCGGGCTTGAAGCCGCAGCGGTGGTAGTAGTTCCACAGCTGCCAGTTCATGCGCATGTGCAGCTCGGTATCCTCGTTCTGGTGCGTCGCACCGCCCATGAGCGGCCACGGCTCGGCCAGCGAGAAGCTCAGCGCGAGCTCGCTCACCGCATCGCCGCGCGAACCGTACTTGCCCATCTTGTAGATCGCGTAGTTCGAGAAGAGGTTGTTCGACGACTCGGTCGTACTCTTCCAGTTGATGGCGCCCTGGTTGACGTGTCCCAGCTCGTGGGCCGGGCCCCAGGTGTTGTCCTCCTGGGCGAGCAGCTGTTCGCGGGTGATGATCTTGTAGAGAGCCGTCGTCGCCGAGAAGAGGACGCGGCGGTTCGAAGCATCCATGTAGGCGCTCGGATTGGTGCTCGACACGGCCATGATGTGGTTGTTGAAGTAGTCGCACTTGTCGATACCCATCAGCTCCTGCTGGCCCGACACGATGTCGTCCCACGCTTCGAGACCCGAACGGATGCCGTTCGGCGCATCGGCGCGCATCTGAGCCGTGTGGAAGTTGAAGATCATCTTCCGGCCTTTGGCCACGAAATACTTGTAGGAGCAGTGATTGAGCAGCTCGACGTACTTCTCGTCGGTCTGGTGGCGCTCCAGGTCGAAATAGCCCTGAACGACACCGCAATCGGGCAGGATGTGCACCTTCACGGACTCCGAAGCCGCCGTCAGCGGGCGGGCCGTGTTCATCACGTAGCACATACCCGGCGCGGTGATGTCGACGGCGTTCATACCGGCGGCGAGCGACACCTCCTGGTCTACCGTCTCGTAGGCATTGTCCTCCGCCATACCGCCGTAGTTGGCCGAATAGCCGTCGGCGGCCTCGCCGTAGACAGCCAGGCTGAGGCTCTGACCTGCAGGCACCTTGTCGACGCAGACGATGAGCCGGTCGCCGCGCTTCACCTCGATACCCGTCGGGTTGTCCAGGCGGGAGTACTTCTTGGTGAGCAGCTCGCGGTTCAGAGCGTTGTCGCTGTACGGAGCGTAGCTCTGGGCGCGGAATTCGTACTCGAACTCGTCGTAGGTGTTCTCCATCAGACGCACGGCGGCCTGCTGGGCGATGAAAGGCGACAGCCCGTAGAGCGTCGTGATCTCCGAACGGGTGACACCCGGCTTGAGCTCCGTACACGAGAGGTCGGTGAAGACGTCGAGAATCGCCTCGTTGAGCGATCCGGACATCGACCGGTAGAACTCGATCTCCTGAGCCGACACGAAACCGCCGTCGACGCCGTTGTCGCCGGCACCGTCGCGGACGCTGATGCGGAGCGCCGTCACGTTTTCGAGCGTGCGGGGGAAGCGGGCCGTCTGCTGGCCGCCGCGCTGTGCGAAGTCGAACGGAGCGTTCTCGTCATTGACTGCCGTGAACTCCGTATCGCCCTGCGACTTGTAGAAGAGGTCGAACTTGCCGATACGGCCGTTGCCCGTACCCGAGTAGAGGATGAAGTAGTCGAGGTTGTTCGTGCCGTCGAACTCGAAGTCGAGCAGCACGGGGAATTGCGTCGTCGGGTTGTCGTACTCGATGCTCCACGGCGAGTGGTAAACGGTCGACAGATCGCCGTCGAGCAGCTGATCGGCGCCGTTGCCGGCATGATGCTGGTTGTCGGCGGCCGACAGCGGCTTGACCTGCACGTCGGCGGGGATATCCGACGGCGTCACGGTCTTGGTCTCCTGCGTGAAGGTGCAGGTGGTCGACACGGTGCGATACATCGGATCGCTTGCGGTCACGGCCACCGTAGCCTTACGGCTGAAAGGCAGCAGGTTGGCCTGCACGTAGAAACGGTACCCGCTCTCGGCGAAAGCACGGGTTTCGCCCGGCAGGCGCTCGATCCAGACGCTTTCTTCGCCCTCTTCGACGACGGGCATGCCCACCGTGAACTCGATGTTCGCCGTCACGGAAAGCTCGACCTCGCCGCCGGCCGCCGCTACCGTGCGGTCCGACACGAGGATCGCGGGACCGTAGCCCAGCTGGCGCACCGTGATGTCGAAGGTGCGGCCTCCGGCTGCGACTTTCACCGTCGCGCGACGCACTTCGGGCTCCTCGCTGCCGAGCACGGCGAGCAGAAGACCCGTTTCATTGGTGTAGCTCTTGGAGATTTTGCACCACGAGTCGTCCGAGGAGCTGACCTTCCAGTTGCTCTCGGGGATATTGGTGCGCACGGGGATGAAGACGATCTCCTGCGCCTGCGTGAAGTTGAAGGAGAGGTTCTCGTCGGCGATCTCGAAGGTATCGGCCGACATCGTGTCGGAGTCGTCCTTCGTACATCCGGAGCCGAGCATCAGCAGTGCTCCGGCAGCGATCCCCAACAAACTCATTATCTGTTTTTTCATAGTTGTTTCTGTTTATCGTTTCCCGGTCCGCGGCGTTCCGGGAGCCGTCCGAGGGCTCCCGAAACGCGGACCGAAGGACTAATTCACCAGGTTCGCACCGTAAAGTTCGAGCTCCGAAAGCGCCACGCAAGCCGACGTGCCTGCGGGATCGGTGAGCAGACCGCCCGCACCGCCCGAGCTGCGCACGACGCCGAAGCGGACGTAGGCGAAGGACTCCGTGTGGGAGAATGCCGGCAGGGTAGCCCACTCCAGCGCACCGGTCGGCAGGTCGGACGACACGCGGCCGAGTTCGGTCCAGTTCTCGCCGTCGTTGCTTACGCCGATGAGGATCTCGGCCGGCACGGCATTCGGATTGGCGCGGGTCGCATAGCGGAATACCACGGCCGACAGCGGCTCGGGAAGCGTGATGTCGATGTAGTAACCGTAGTCCGGGTCGCCGACGGGGCCGCCGCCGTAGTAGGAGTGCCACCACGACGAAGCCGAGACATCGCCGTCGAAGAGCGCCGTAGTACCCTGACCGTCGCCGCCATGCGTGTAGGGCGACGAAGCCATATCGGCCGTCAGTGCGATCTTGTCGGGATCCAGGCGCACGTTCAGCAGCACGGTCGAAGCCGCCTCGTTGATCGCGAACTGCGTCTTGGAGCAGGAGGCGATGTAAACCGGCAGCACGTACTCCTTGAGCAGATCGATCGATCTGCGGTCGATCGACACGTCGAACGCCGCTCGGCTCGTACCCGAGGTGAAGGCGACGCTTTCGGGCAGCGAGTAGTTCTCGGCCGGCAGCAGCGCGAACGAGGTGCCGTTCGCGGCGTTATAGGCGTCGAGCCATGCCTGATCGCGCACGGCCAGGTCGCAGGAGAAGTCCCAGCGGTTGTCCATGCCGAGCACCACGTTGTTCGCGTAGACGTTCACGTCGGGGCTCTCGCTCGTGTAGGAGAAGCTCTGCAATCCGGAGGTCGACAGCGACAGATAGGGGATGTCGATGTCGGGATGCAGGATCAGCAGGTTGATATCGGGGCTGACCGCCCGGTCGGCATACACCTGCAATGCCAGCACGTAGTCGCTGTCGGGATCGGCCTCCTGCACGGCGCTGATGTCGTCGGTGAACATCTCCACGCGGGCGATCTTGTAATCGTCCTCGCTCTCGAAGACGAGCTCCGTCGACGTAAGGAAGCGGAAGCAGGCCTCGGGCAGCTGCCGGAAGTTGGTACCGTTTTCGAGGTTGTACATCTCCAGCTGCGACTGCTCCATCACCGAGATGATCGCGGTGCCGGAAGCGTTGCGATCCATACCGCCTTTGCAGACGGGAATCTCGTAGACGGTATTCTCGCCCACACGGTAAAGTTTGAGCGTCTGCTCGCCGCCGTTGCGGAAATAGATCATGCTCTGGTACTCATCCAGATACTCTTCGCGGTTGTCCTCGCAGCCGGCCAGCAGCAGCGTTGCGCCGCAAAGCAGCAGAAATATCGATTTGAATGTTTTCATACGCTGTTTATACGCTTGTTCTACCACCCGTAGTTCTGCGTGAGCTGGCTGTTGCGATCCAGGTCGCGCTGCATGAAGGGGAAGAGATAGTGATTGTTTTTGAACACACGGTTCGAATAGGCAGTACGCTGCCAGTACTCGTCGGCGGTCGCGTCGGTCGACGAACGAACCTGAATATTCATGCCGTACATCGGACCGTTGTCGGTCGTCGTGGCGATCATCCAGGTGCGGGTGTCGTAGTGGCGGTGTCCCTCGAACGCGAGTTCGATGCGGCGCTCCTTGCGCACCAGCTCGATCAGCTCGTCGATCGAAGCACCGGGATAGGCCTCCGTGATGGCGCCCATGCCCGAACGGTCGCGCAGCTCGGCCCAGTACTGCATGGCCAGCGAACGATCCACGTTCTCGCCCGTCGCACCGTATTTCTCGCACTCGAGCACGGCCTCGATGTAGTTGAGGTAGATCTCGCCCAGACGGAAGGTCGGATAGGTGATGTTGCCCCACTGACCGGCTCCGTAGGAGTCGAGCGTGTGGTCGTACCACTTGTTGACCAGATAGCCGGTATTGGGCCAGTCGTTACCCGACGTGGCGTAGGTTCCGCGGCAGAACGATACCTTGTGGAAGCCCGACGTGCCGTGCATCCAGTAGCTGTCGCCCCAGAAGACGGTGACGTAGAAGCGCGGCTCGCGATCGCGGTACATCACCGGCCAGGAGCCCTGGAAATAGGTCTGCGAAGCGCCGAGCGCCTGAAGGAACGGGTTCTGGAACGTCGCCTTGGCGAACTCGTTGCTGCTGTAGGTCGACTGCTCGTCGATCACGGGATTGCCCTTGCTGTCATAGCCCGTGATGGGGTAGCGGCCGTTGGCCATGGCGTAGGCGTCGACCTGCTGCTGCGTGGGGCCCCACGCGCCGTAAGCCGTACCGGAGATCTGAAGCGCCGGATTCGTATGCACGCCGATGCTCCAGCGGCTGGTATAACCGCCGCCGCAATAGATCAGCTCGCTGTTCCAGTGCTGCTGGAACACGCCGTAGTAGTTCAGACAGGGGTCGTCGCTCTCGTCGCGGTAGAGCGAATAGATCCCCTCGTCGATCACCGCCTTGGCAGCCTGAGCGGCCCGCACCCACTTCTGCGCGTCGTAGGTCTGCGGGAAGAGCTGCGTGCCGTTCGGATTGCGGACGCCGCGGTAAAGCGTATTGCCGTTGAAAAGGTCGCGGGCCGAGTAGAGCAGCAGACGCGAAATCACGGCCTTGGCGGCACCGCTCGTAGGCAGTCCCATGTAGCTCGACGTGTGCGACTGCGGCAGGCGCGTCGAGCACCACTCCATTTCGCTCACCACGTAGTTCACGCACTCCTCCCACGTATTGCGCGGACGCTCCAGCTCGTTGAGCGAAGCGTTGACGTCGATGATCTCGTCGCCGAGCAGGAAGACGGGACCGAAGTCGCGCATGAGCAGGAAGTAGTAGTAGGCGCGGGCCCAGCGGGCGCAGTTGTACCACAGCGTGAGCTCGGTCTGCGTGGCCGCGGCGTCGCTGCACGACATGACGTTCTGCAGGAAGATGTTGCAGTCGCGAATGCCGGCGTAGTAGTGGTTGTAGTTGCTGTTGGGCAGCGACGAGGCGTTCCACGATCCGTTGTTGAGAATCGTGTAGGTGGTGCGGTTCCACTGGCAGTCGCCCTCGTCGGAGGCGCCGTGCGCCGTATTGTAGGAGGTCGTGCTCTGACCGGGGATATCGCTGATCGCGTCGTTGGGCAGGTAGCCCATGACGTTGAAGAAGTACTGCTGCGTCCGCGAGCGCTGCTCCCAGATCTTTTCGAAGCTCAGACGTTCGTCCTCCTGTCGGTCGAGGAAGCTGTCGCACGAAACCGCCGCGAAGCAGGCGAAGAGCAGTATCGACAGATATTTGAGATTATGTTTCATAGGTTTTTTCGTTTAGAAGTTGGCGTTCAGACCGACGGAGATGATCCGGTTGGGAGGATATACGGCGCCCTGGCCGCCGCCCAGCTCGGGATCCCAGAGTTTGAAGCTGCTGAAGGTGCAGAGGTTGTTGGCCGAAACGTATACGCGGAGCGACTGCACGAAGCCCGAGCGCACCATCCAGGCCTTGGGGAACGTATAGCCGATCTCGACGTTCTTCAGACGCAGGAACGAGCCGTTGCGCTGCCACCACGACGAGGTCTGGCTGTTGTTCGTATAACCGCCGCCGGTGCCGACGCTCAGACGCGGATAGAGCGCCGCAGCGTTCTCTGCATCGGTCCGGTCGCTGCGCCATCCGTTCTCCCAGACGTCGCGCTGCACGGCACGACGCGTCGACTCGTTGTCGGAGAAGGGCGTGGAGATCGAACCGCCGCTCATGAAGAAGTTCACGTGGCCGACACCCTGGAAGAAGAGGTTCAGGTCGAGTCCCTTCCAGGCCACCGTAGCGCCGAAACCGTAGGTGATCTCAGGCATGGTCGTATAGCCCAGATAGATCTTGTCCTGCGCATCGACTACGCCGTCGCCGTTGACATCCAGATACTTGATGTCGCCGACCCGATACTCGCCGAAGTTCTGCACGGGGCTGTTGTCGATCTCCTCCTGGCTCTTGAAGAGACCCAGCGCCACCAGACCCCAGGGCTGGTCGCCCGAACCGCCGGCACCGTAGGGCTTGCCGGTCTGGTTCTGATACTTGTACTCCCAGTCGGGCTGGTCGATATCGACCAGTTTGTTGCGGTTGAACGTGAAGTTGCCGCGAGCCGTGAAGTACCAGTCTCCGTAGCGCTTGTTCCACTCCAGCGACATGTCGACACCCTCGTTGTCGGTCTTACCGAGGTTGGTGTAGGGCTGCTTGTCGCTGCTGCTGGCGATACCGGCGATGCCCGGCAGGCCGTTGCGCAGCATGAGGATGCCCTCGCGACGGTTGTGGAAGTAGTCGGCCTGGATGCGCAGCTGGTTGAAGAGCATCAACTCCACGCCGACGTCGAGTTTCTTCTCCTCCTCCCACGAGAAGTCGAGGTTCTCGGGACGTCCCATGGCGATACCCGTACCGCCGGTGTTGCCGGTCTCGCCCATCGTGAAGGAGTTGCCCGTGATGACGGTCGACAGGTAGAGCCAGCGGTTGTCGTTGCCGAGCTGGTCGTTACCTACCTTACCGTAGGATGCACGGATCTTGAACGTGTTGACGTAATCCTTGATCGGCTGCCAGAACTTCTCCTCGGAGATCATCCAACCGCCCGATACGGCGGGGAAGAAACCGAAGCGGTGGCCGCTGGCGAAGTTCTCCGAACCGTTGTAACCCATGTTGAACTCGACCATGTACTTGTCGCGGAAGGCGTAGGTCAGGCGGGCTGCGATACCCTGGTTCTTATAGGGCAGCGAGCGATCCGAATCCTTGCCCGAGGTCCAGCGCAGCACCTTGTGGTTGTAGAGGAACATGGCGCCCAGACGGTGGTCGTTGGCGAAGACACGGTTGTAGTTGATCGAACCTTCGAGGTAGGTCGTCACGGTGCTCGACGTCGAGTTCTCGAACGTAAGCGTGTTGCTGCCGACGTTCGACGGATCGCCGAAGACCAGATTGCCGTCCTCGTCGCGCGAATCGAGCGCCGTGTACCACGTCGGGCTCTTGTAGCGGCGCTGGAGCTGCGTGTTCCAGGCGTCCCACGAGAACTTGATGTTGGCCGTCAGACCCTCGGTCACCATGCCGAGATCCTGCGTCACGCCGATAAGCGACTGGGCCGAGTTCCAGAACTGCTCGCGGTAACCCGTGTGGGCCAGCAGGTTCCAGGGGTTCTGACCCGAACCGTTGGGGCCCGAGAGATAACCGTTGGAGTACTCTATCGGGAAGGCGTTGGGCGAAGTCGAGAAGGCCCACGACCAGATGTTCTGATCCGTACCGGGCGAGAAGCTCTTCTCGTAGACGTTCGCCAGGTTGAGGTTCACGACCGTGGTCTTCGTCAGATTGAGGTCGATATTCGCACGGAAATTGAACTTGTTGTAGTTGATCGCCGAGTTGTAGTCGTAGACGTCGCCCGCATCGCGGTAGATCGACGACTCGTTATAGAAGCTGCCCGAGATGTAGTAGCGGGCCACCTCGCCGCCGCCCGAGATCGAGAGATTCACGCGCTCGTTGTAGGCGACGTCCTTGTAGAGGGCCTTCATCCAGTCGACGTCGGGGCGCAGGTCGGGATCCGTGTGGTTGGCATAGGCAGCCAGGTCCTCGGCGGAGTAGTAGTTCGAGCCGTAGGCCTCGTTGAACATCTTGGCGAACTGCCACGAATTGGCGAACTCGGGGAGTTTGGTCGGCTGCGTGACACCCACTTCGGCGCGCAGCTTCACCTCGGGACGTCCCGTCGTACCCTTCTTCGTGGTGATGAGGATGACGCCGTTGGCGCCGCGCACACCGTAGACGGCCGACGCCGAAGCATCCTTGAGCACCGAGAACGACGCGATATCGTCCGTGTCCACCAGGTCGAGATCGCGCTCGATGCCGTCGACCAGCACGAGCGGGGTCGACGAACCCTGGAACGACGAAACACCGCGGATATAGAAGTCCGCAGCGCTGCTCTTGCCGGGCTCGCCCGAACGGGACATCGAAACGACGCCCGAGAGCTGACCGGCCAGACTGGTCGAGAGCTGCGATCCGGGCATCTTGAGGTTGGCTACCTCGACCGTCGAGATGGCTCCCACGACCGACTCCTTCTTCTGAACGCCGTAACCGACGACGACGACCTCCTCCACGGTCTCCGAGTCGGGAGCCAGCTTGATGTCGATCGCCGTGCGGTTGCCGACGACGACCTCCTGCGTGGCGTAGCCCAGGTAGGAGAAGACGAGAATGGTGGCCGGGGAATCAATCGTGAGCGAGAACTTACCGTTCACGTCGGTCGAGACACCGTTCACCGTATTCTTCACCAACACGTTGGCACCGATCACCGGCAGGTCGGATTCATCGACCACGGTACCCGACACCGTAATTTTGCCTTGACCGCGCACGCTGGCCGCAGGAAGCAGCAGCATAAGCAGCAAGAGCGTGGCGCATCCGAAGATTCGCCGACATCTGAGTAAAGTTAACTCCATACGCTTTGATTGATTAGGTAGTAATAGGTTAAAATGACGAAAGCCCTATTCGGGAAGAAAATTCCCAAATACGACGACGACGCGACAACGGCATGCCGTCGGCATACCGTAATCTATATGTATTAAAATACGGGAGGTCTGACGATACGATCGAGTAGATCAATAGGACACCCGACAGGATTCCCGTAGGAGATCTGAGGGGGGGGGCACTTGGTAAAATCGGTTACCCGAAACATGTCCATGCGTCAATAACGTTAGAATTATGAAGCAATATACGCATTTATTTCCGTTCACCAAAGTTTTTTCGATATTTTTCGCTTTTTCCGCTGTTTTTCACGACAAAACGCGCTTCGAATACGCTAAAAAGACACCTCGACGCCCCGGCCGAAGCCCCCCGGAATAAATTCCGCAGGAGCGGAGCGGATTTACGAAATAATGTTTATCTTTGTGCTTCAGCCTACAAGGACGACAGAAACACCTATTTATAATTACAATCCTCAAAAAATATCATATCATGAAAAAATCGTGTGTTTTGGTCTGCGGCGGCGCCGGTTACATCGGTTCGCACACCACCGTCGAGCTCATCAATGCGGGCTACGACGTCGTGATCGCCGACAACTTTTCGAACAGCGACATGGGAGCTGTCGAGGGCGTGCGCAAGATTACGGGCGTCGACATCCCGTTCGTCGAGGTGGACTGCTGCGACCTGGAGGCGTTCCGCAAGGTCTTCGAGCAGTACGAGTTCGACTCCGTGATCCACTTCGCGGCATCGAAGGCCGTGGGCGAATCGGTCGAGAAGCCGATGCTCTACTACCGCAACAACCTGCTCTCGCTGATGAACATGATCGACCTGATGCGCGAGTTCGGACGCCACAACATCGTCTTCTCGTCGTCGTGCACCGTCTACGGCGAGCCCGACAAGCAGCCCGTGACGGAGCAGACGCCCCGCAAGCCGGCCACTTCGCCCTACGGCAATACGAAGCAGATGTCCGAGGACATCCTGCGCGACGCCGTAGCCGCCACCGAGGGTCTCAAGGGCATCGCCCTGCGCTACTTCAACCCCATCGGCGCCCACCCCTCGGCCCTGATCGGCGAGCTGCCGCGCGGCGTGCCGCAGAACCTCGTGCCCTACATCACACAGACGGCGGCCGGCATCCGCGAGTGTCTCTCGGTCTTCGGCGACGACTATCCGACGCCCGACGGTTCGTGCATCCGCGACTACATCGACGTCGTGGACCTGGCCAAGGCGCACGTGGCCGCCATCGGCCGCATGGTCGAGAACCGCAACGACGAGAACTACGAAATCTTCAACGTCGGTACGGGCCGCGGCGTTTCGGTGCTCGAACTGGTCAACCGCTTCCGCGAAGTCAACGGCGTGGAGCTGCCCTGCAAGATCGCGCCGCGCCGCGAGGGCGACATCATCGCCATCTGGGCCGACCCGACGCGCGCCAACACCGTGCTGGGCTGGAAAGCCGGGCGCACGCTCGACGAGACGCTCGCCGCAGCGTGGGCCTGGGAGAAACACGTGCGCGGCATCGAATAGCGCCCCGCACGCACTCCGCAACGCAGCGAGCCGCCCGAACTGTTTCGGGCGGCTCGCTTTTTTTACGTCGCACGGACCGTTACCGGCGCCGCACGTTGGACATCCGATTCTCGACCTTGCAGGGGCCGTCGTAATCGACCCGCGCCGTCGAAGCGGCCGCGATCTTGAGCGTTTGCGAGCACCAGAGGCTCGCCTTGCCGTTGTTCTGCACCTGCACGTCGTAATCGGCGACCTGCAGATTCGGAGCGGAATACCCGGCATTCATCCCGACCTCGACCTTCGCGCTCCGCACCGTCGCGGAACCCGAAAGGGCGATCTTGCCGTAGGCTCCGACGCTCGCATCGAGCGCATCGCCTGCGAACGAGACGGAGAACGAGCCGTAGCTCTGCACCCGCACCTTCGCCGAGGCGCAGGCCACCGCCCCCGAGAATTTGGCATAGCTGTTCAGCTCCGCGGAAAGTGCATCGGTCGCCGCCACCCGGCCGCTCACGGATCCGAAGCTCCCCACTTGAAACGTTCCCCGGCCGCAGACAAGGGAGCCGACGAATTTGCCGTAGCTCTGCACCGAGAGCTTCAGATCGTTCTTCGCGATCGCATCGCCTTCGAAGCTGCCGCCGCTCCCCACCGCGAGCGTCAGATCGGGCGCTGCGACGGCTCCTTTCGCATATTTGGCGTAGCTGCCGATCGACAGAGCGCCCTGCGTGCGGCAAGTCACGGCTCCGGACAGCGTGCCATAGCTCGAAATGTCGATCTTACCCACGTCGCAGCATATGCTGCCCGAAAACTTGCCGTAGCTGCTCACCGACAGCCCGACCCTCTGCTGCGCCTCGAGATCGGCCTCGACGGAGCCGTAGGTCCCGATCTGCACCTCGAACGACTCGCCCCGCAGCGGCATGCGGCAGATCACTGCGCCGTAGCTCTGCGTGGCGATCGACCACAGTTTCAACGACGCCGGCACGACGATCGAGATCGAGACATCCGACATCGAGAAGTTGCGGCTCGACTGCACCAGCCGGAAGCTCAGCACACCCGCCTCGCACTCCATCGCCAGGTGTTCGATCACGTTGTCGTCGGCCGTGACGCTGACGGTCCGGGCCGTCGAGCTGACCGTCACCTTGCAGAAGAGGCCGGCAACGAGCTTCGTGTAGTCGCCCACGGCGCCCCAGTCCTGCGTCACCAGACGGCCGCTGCCCCGGAGCTTCGCAGGGGCCGGTCTGACGCTCGTCGTCGCGCGCTTGATGCCCGTGGCGATCTGCCCCTCGGTGTTGTAGAGCTGGCGGATCTGCTCGGCCGAGAGCATCTCGGCGAAGCGGTCCACGTAGTCGCGCTTGACCTGCGCCGTGGCGGAGATATTGTCCAGCTTGGCCTTGAGCGCCCGGCGCTGCGCCCCGTCGTCGAGCGTTCGGTCCTGCGCCGCCGACGCATCGACGGCCCGGTCGAGCGCCCGGCGATACTCCTTGTAGAGCGGCTCGAACCGTTTGCGCTGCTCCTTCGAGAGCTTCAGTTCGCGCACGACCTGCTCGTAAGCCGCCGCGTTGAGTTCGTCGAGCGACTGCGTTTCGAGCGCCCGGAGCTCCGAAGCGTCGATCGAGGCTCGCACCTCGGCGACCGCACGGGCCATCTCCAGATCCGCCGGTGCGGCCGACGCATCGAGTGCCCAGCCGGCGAAACCGGCGAGGGCCAGAATCAAAATTCGTTTCATATCCATTCGATTTTCAAGTAATTAGTTCCCTTTCTCAAACCCAGGCGCTCCTGCGGATCGCCCCCCGGGACCTCTCCGGGGAGCGTCGGACTTGCCGACGCGGCCGGAGATCGCGGGCATGCGGCTGCCCCGAACGAACCGGCGGGCGAAAAGCCGGCAAGGCGCCCCGATTAAAGCTGCTGAATGTAAAGAATATCGTCGTAGTTCGCGGCGGCGGCCTGCAAGACCACTTCGGCGGGCGCCGTGGCGAGGAGCTGCTCGATACCGGGAGCCGGGGCCGTCCGGCCGCCGGTCACGAAGAGCCCGACACCCACGAGGGCGGCCGCTCCGGCCAGGGTGCCGGCCGCGACGAGCAGCATCCGGCGTCGCGGCGCCGGACGGCGGTCGGCCGTGGCCCGGCGGATGCGTCCGTGCAGCGCATCGAACTCCGCCTCCGAAACCCGGTAGGGCATGTCGATTTTCATCTTCTCGAAGTCGTTCATATCGTTTCCGTTTTCAGTTTCTCTTTGAGTCTCTTCACCGCATGGTGGTAGTTGACCTTGAGGCTCTCCTCGCGCTGACCCAGGATGCGGGCGATCTCCGCGTAGGGCAGTTCGTCGTAATAGCGGAGGTTGAAGACCAGCCGCTGCTTCTCGGGCAGGCGGAGCACCGCCTGCTGGAAGCGCACCGACACCTCGTCGGCATCCGGCCCCGCCTCGTCGGCGACCGCCCCGGCCAGTTCGCGGCTTACGGCGTCGAGCGATACGAAGATGCTCCGCCGCCGGCGCCGCAGCGCCGAGAAAGCCGCCCGGGTGGCGATGCGGTAGAGCCAGGCCCTCAGTTCGCCATCGCCGCCCCGGAAGTCGCCGATGCGGTCGTAGGCCCTCACGAAGGTCTCCTGCACGACATCCTCGGCCTCCTCGTGCGACACCACCAGGCGCCGGACGTGCCAGTAGAGCGGACGCAGATACTCCCCGGTCAGCCGGTCGAAGGCGACGCGGCGCGTGGCCTCGTCGCGGAGTGCAGCGGTTATGTCGGCGGTCGTTCGCATGGCGGTTTCGACAATAAGACGCCTTAAAGTTGCGAAAGTTAAATCGGATACGAAAATTTTTCCGCCGCGAACCGCCCCACGACGATTTCTCGGCCCCGATTTCCGAATCTCGATTATTTGTCGTATCTTCGCGCCCGAAACAGGCGGATGTGGGATGCGGTCCCCCGCGACCGTGTTGAGAACCGCCGCAGGTAACACATTAAAAACATTCACTTCGATGAAAACCATCAACGTAAAGGCCGTAAAGCGCGAAGAGTACGGCAAGAAAGCAGCCAAGGCGGTACGCCGCGAGGGCATGATCCCCTGCGTACTGTGCGGCAACGGCGAGACGGTCTCCTTCTCGGTCGACCCCCGCGAGATCAAACCCCTGATCTACACCCCCAACTCCTACATCGTAGAGTTCGACTTCGACGGCAAGACCGAGCAGGCCGTGCTGCGCGAGGCTCAGTTCCACCCCGTTCGCGAGGAGATTCTCCACCTCGACTTCTACCGCATCGCCGCCGGCAAGCCCGTTGCGATCGCCATCCCCGTTCGTCTGACCGGTAACGCCGAGGGCGTGAAGGTCGGCGGTAAGCTGGCCCTCTCGGCCCGCAAGCTGACCGTCAGCGCACTGGTGGAGAACCTGCCCGACGAGATCGTCGTAGACGTCACCGAGCTGGGTGTCGGCAAGACCATCTTCGTAGGCGACCTGCAGTTCGAGAACCTGAAGTTCGTCACGCCGGCCACGACCGCCGTCTGCGCCGTTCGCGTAACGCGTGCTTCGCGCGGTGCCGCCGAGAGATAATCCGACCGCAGGATGAAATACCTCATCGTTGGACTGGGCAACATCGGCGCCGAATACGCCGACACCCGTCACAACATCGGTTTCAACGTGTTGGACGCCTTAGCAGAGGCGTCCAACACTGCTTTTACCACGGCCCGCTACGGCGACGTGGCCGAAGCCCGCTACAAGGGCCGCACGCTCGTGCTGCTCAAGCCCTCGACCTACATGAACCTCTCGGGCAAGGCGGTCCGCTACTGGATGGACACCGCGAAGATCGCCCCGGAGAATCTGCTGGTCATCTCGGACGACATCGCCCTGCCATTCGGCACGCTGCGCCTCCGCCCGAAAGGGAGTGCCGGAGGCCACAACGGACTGAAGAACATCGCCGAGCTGCTCGGCACCGAGGAGTACGCCCGCATGCGCTTCGGCGTGGGCGGAGACTTCCCGCGCGGCCATCAGGTCGAATACGTCCTGGGCGAGTGGACCGCCGAGGAGCGCGAGGCGATGCCCGCCCGGATCAAGCTCTTCGTCGACGCCATCCGCTCGTTCGTCACGGTCGGCGTAGGACAGACGATGAACTTCTTCAACAAAAAATAGTCCTGAAGCCATAAAAACAACCCCCGTCGGCAAATTCCGACGGGGGGGGGGTTGTTTTATTCCCTCCGCAGACGATTTCCGATCGCATACGCGGCCATCGCCGAGCAGGTCAGCGCCTCCGACAGCGGCATAGCGAGCCAGATGCCGGGCTCGCCGAGCAGACGGGGCAGCAGAGCGAAGCTCGGGACGAGCAGCACCAGCCCGCGCAGCAGGGCGAACACCGTCGCAGGCCTCACCCGTTCGAGGCTCTGGAAATAGCCGATCGCCGCGAGGTTGACGACGAAAAACACGCACCCCGAAGCGAACCAGGGGAATCCGGCGACGGCGATCCGGGCCGCCGGATCGGCCGAATCGACGAAGAGTCCCACGAGCGCCCGGGGAAAACCGACGAAAGCGGCGGCGACGAACGCCCCGCACCCCAAGGCGGTGAGCAGCGCGATCCGCCGAGCCGCGACCACGCGCATCCAGTCGGAGGTGCCGAAGTTGTAGCTGATGATCGGCTGGGCCGACTGCGCGATGGCGTTGCCGACCATGAAGATGAACGGAGTGTAATAGCAGGCGATGCCGAAGGCTCCGACGCCGGCATCGCCCAGGTAGTGCATGAAGACCTGGTTGCCGGTGAACATCAGCACCGCCATCGTCGCCTCGCCCAACATGGCCGACGACCCGATGCGGCACTGCCGGGCGACGTTCCGCAGCGCCGACCGCAGCGAGCGGCGGCTCCGGCCGAGCGGATGCAGCCGCAGCGTCCGGGCCCGGCGCCCGAGGTAGTACACGACGATGCACCCGCCGATTCCCGTAGCGACGGTCGACGCGAGCGCCGCCCCCATGACGCCCCAGCCGAGCGGAAAGATGAAGAGCCAGTCGAGCACGACATTCGCCGCCGCAGCGATGACGCTGCTCCACATGGCCAGCCGGGGCGCCCCATCGAGCCGGACGACGAAGAGCCCCACGGCGATCCAGAGCGAAAAGAGAATCCCCGGCACGAACCAAGCCAGATAATCCGCCGCCATAGGAAGCAATTGCTCCGAAGCACCCAACCACGCCGCCACCTGCTGCGGGAAGAGCAGCAGCGGCGTCAGGGCGACCAGCGCGACGACGGTGACGAACGCCATCGCCTGCGTCACCTCCACCCGGGCGGCCCGCACTTTCCGGCGGGCGAGCAGAATCGACGACGCGACCGAACAGCCGACGCCCGTCATCAGTCCCAGCCCCGTGAAGAGCATCAGCAGCGGAATGCAGATGTTGACGGCCGCGATGCCGTCGCTGCCGACGCCATGACCGACGAAAACGCCGTCGGCGACCGTCACCACCGACACGCTCACCATTCCCAGCAGCGTGGGAACGAACAATTTGCGGAACAGCCCACTCACCCGCAGCGTTCCGAAATCGAGTGCTTCTTTCTCCATAATCCCTCCGTCATACTCCTCGCCGCCGGACACGAAAAAGGCCGGACAAGCATCGTGGTTTTACCCAGTCATCTTATCCGGCCCTATCTTTCGGCCCTCCGATGAGGATTACAAAACTCCTTTCGTTATATCGACCGCAAAGATACACAGAAAATCCGTCCTGTGCAAACACCCGCCCGAAACCGGCCGCGGATCGTCGCAGCCGCAACTCCGACGACGGAGCTCCCCGGCCGCCCCGGCGCATCAGAGGGCCATGTGCCGGAGGTAGTAGTCGATGTTCTCCCGAATGAGGATGTCCACGGGCGTATGGTTGATCCGTTCGCCGCGCTTGCCGAAGAGTGCGTACTCAAGAATCGCGCGGATCGCCAGATACCCCTGCTTGTCGGGGCGCTCCGACAGCAGGTAGGTGATGAATCCGTCGCGCAAACCGGCCAGGTTGCGGTCGATGATCCCGTAGCCCACGAGGCCGACGTTCCGCAGTTTGCGGCGCCGCAGATAATCCGCGATCAGGTAGGCCCGCGAGTTGAAGACCACAATCCCCCCGATGTCGGCATGCCGCGCGAACAACTCGTCGAACGCCTCCCGGCTCTGTTCGGGGCTCGACGTGTCGTAAACGCAGTCGATAACCCGCATGTCGGGGTGATGTTCGCGCACGTAGGCCAGAAATCCGCTGCGCTGCACGATGCTCGACGTCGAAGATTCGTCGCCCACGCGGCGTGCCCGCAGCATCACCACGTCGCGCCGCTCGTCCATCGACTCGGTGAGCAGCCGCGCCTGAATGCGCCCCAGCGCGTGGGAGTCGGGACCGTAAAAGGCCAGCGGATTGGTGTTGCCGATCATACTGTCGACGAAGACATAGGGGATCCCCGAGGCTTCGAGCCGGCAGACGAACTGCAACGTCTCGTCGGTGAAGGTCGGACCGATCAGCATGGCGTCGCACGGAATGCTCAGGGCCTTGTTGTAGATCTCGCGGCACGAGAACAGATCGAACTGATCGTAATACAGAAACTTGATCTTCAGCTTGATGTTCGAAAACTCGTAGGCCGCCTGCTTGATGCCCTTCTCGATCTGCTCCCAGTAGCCGCCCATCGTGAACGAAGGCAGCACGACGACGACGGAGATCGCACGCTTGACCCCGATCGACGAGACGTAGAGATTGGGCTTGTAGTCGATTTGCGACAGTACGGCCTCGACCTTCTCGCGGCTGCTCGACGAGACCTCGCCGCGGTTGTGGAGCACGCGGTCGACGGTCCCTGCCGAAACCCCCGCCATCTTGGCTATATCTTTGATTCTATACTGTTTAGTGTTCATATTTCTGTTTGATCTTTGCGATCGGAACGATGAATGCCTGCGGCACTCCCGGCGTATTGCGGTCGGAAGTGAAGGCAACATAATTCCCCGAACGGCTGAAGAGCGGATGCACGTGCTCGGTCTGCACGTTGCCGGCCGACGGCTGCGTCTGGTCGGGCCAGCAGACGATCTCCGCCTCGCCCGTTTCGAGCGAGACGAGGAAGAGCGGGTTGCTGCGCGGACGGTCGACGTCGCAGACGAAGAAGCGCTGATCCGCGGTCGCGATGCCGTGCGCCAGCTTGAAGCGGTTGTTCAGGTAGTGGACCTGCCGGTCGCCTCCCTCCTTGTCGATCGAAACGACGCTGATCTCCCACCCCTGCGAAGGATCGGCATAGCCGGGCTTGTGCAGCTTGTCGAAGTAGTAGAGCCGCTCGCCGTCCTTGCTCCAGGTCTCGTGCGTCGCGCGGTAGTTGCGCTCCGACATGACGAAAGGACGCACCGAACCGTCATCGGTATTCAGCAGCATTCCGCGTGCGCGCTCCTCTTTGGGCAGGTCGTACATGGCTCGTTTGTCGGGTTTGGGTACAAAGGTAATCAAATTCGGGTAAACGGGATTGATCATCGGGTGCGTAAATCCTGTTTTCGAGCTGAAAATCTTCTCCAAACGGCCCGTCGGAACGTACAGCCGGTAGAACGAAGCGCTGCGATCGGGATCGGTGCCGGTGAGGACCATCCACTCTCCGTCTTCGGTGAAGAGCGCGTTGAACGAGATCTGCGCCTCGTCGACCCGGCCGTTGGCATCGAAGAGCACCCGCTCGGCATGCGTCTCGACATGCACCGCGTAGATCACGCCCCGCTCCATGAAGATCACCTCGTCGCCCGTCACGTAGATCGAATAGGAGCCCTCGACCGTGCGGTCGCTGATCTTGCGCACCTCGCCCGTGGCGATCGACGTAGAGAAGAGCTTCCAGTCCCCTTCGCGCTTGCTTTTGAATACGGCATAGCGGTCGTCGTGCGTGAAGCCCTGCGTCTCGAAATAGGGCATCAGACTCATGGAGTCGCCCTGCGAGACCTGCCACACTTCGTTGCCGGTCTTCTCGTCGATGTAAACGATTCGTTCGGTTGCCGGCATCGAGCAGCCGACCAGGGCCACGAGGGCCAGAGAGAGTAGTTTTTTCATATTTTTTAAGGTTTATGAGGTTCGTTTTTCAGGTATGCGTTCAGCATGGACATCTCGGCCGCAGCCGCGAAGAGCGCCCCGAGCCCGCGCGGATCGTTCGGCAGGGTCGGCCGCTCCGCATACTCCCCGGCCGAGGTTCCGATCGACATGCTGCGGCAGATGCCCGGCATCGTGCCATCGGGCGCGATGCGCCGGGCCAACGCCCGCCAGCCCCGGCGCGCCGCACCGGCATTGCACCCGTCGACCCACCCCATCCGCACGGCACGCGCCAGCGCCAGCACGAACGAGGCCGTCGCAGAACTCTCGGCATAGGTTTCAGGACGGTCGAGCAGCTGATGCCACATCCCCTCCGCATCCTGGCAGCGCATGAGCGCTTCGAGATGGCGGCGATGAACGGCAACCAGCCGTTCATACGAGGGATGGGCCGGATCGAGATGCGCCAGCACCTCCGAGAACGCCCAGGCGAACCAGCCGTTGGCCCGACCCCAGCGTTCGCCGACGGGATGGCCGTGCGTAGCGTCCCAGCCGTGGAACACCAGCCCTGTCTCCGGATCGCGCAGATAGCGGTCGTAAGCCAGCGCCTGCCGCACCGCCTCCTCGGCGAAGTCCGGATCGCCCGTAAATGCGGCATAGCGCATCAGAAAGACGGCGCTCATGAAGAGGTCGTCGCACCAGACGGTCCAACGCGGCTCGGGCCGCACGAAAGTTCCGTCGGACAGCCGCGGCTGCTCGCGCATCGCATAGTCGGCCATCGACGCCAGCAGCGTGCGGAGCGAATCGGTCGCCCCGAAGCGCCGCGCATACTCGAGGAACGGAAGCGCCGGAGCCGTCGTGTCGTCGAGCATGCCGCGCCGGAAGAGGCGATAGTTCTGCGTGCGGAGCGATCCCCGGGCATACTGCGCCTCGAACAGCGGCAGACAGGCCAGGTTGAAGTCGCAGAAACGCCGCACATGGTCCAGATAGCGCGCACACCCCGAAGCATCGGCCAGCGCCAGCAGCCCCAGCATCGTCGCCCCGTTGGCGTAGTGCCACTCGGCATACGGATGTTTGGCGAAAGCAGCCCCGGGAGCGACCGGATAGCGCACCTCCGAATACCCTTCCCCCTCCGGTCCGTGTTCGATAACGGAATACTCCACGCCACCGGCCGCAAAATCGAGCGAATCGACGACGCCAAGAGACAATACATCCGTGGTTTCCACTTCGACACGGTGCACGCCGCGCGACAATCTCAGCGTCGCATAATCCCCGAACAACCAGGTATCGTAAGCGATCTCGCGCGGGAACGAAGCACCTGTCCCGCCCGCACTCCGCCACACCTCAACCCCGTCGACCCGGACCGACGCCGGACCTGCCGACTGAATCCCCATGCGCCATACCGAGTCCGCAGGAACAGCCATATCTACATTTAAACAACTATTTTCCAATCGATTATTACAATAAATAATCACAGGAAACTTCACCGACCGGGCGGACACCTCCACCAGCTCGAACGCCGTATCCTTCAGCAACCGATCGGCAACCGGAGCTACCTCCCGAATCGGATCTTCGCCGCAGGCCGAAAACAGCCCGACCGAGACGACAGCGAACAGCAGCAAGAAAAATTTTTTCATCTATTTCTTTGACTTTTTAGAATATTCCCTTATCTTCGTGTTCGAACACGGTAATAAAACCAACACAAAATCAAACATTAATATACTATATAAT
>CAMWWU010000012.1 GCA_947178025.1 uncultured Alistipes sp.
GGTGTAAAGCGCATATTTGCCGTCGACGAACTCGGGATGCAGCACGACGTTGCGCTGCTGGCTGCGGCTGCGCAGATCGGGCAGACGCTCCCACGTGCGCAGGTCCTTCGTGCGGGCGATGCCCGCCGTGGCCGTAGCCGCCGACAGATCGCCGGCCGTAGCCGCCGGGTCATGCCGCTCGGCACAGAAGATGCCGTAGATCCACCCGTCCTCGTGAGCCGTCAGACGCATGTCGTAGATATTCGTGGCCGGATCGTCGGTGTCGGGCATCGTCACGGGATAGTCCCAGAAGCGGAACCGGTCGACGCCGTTAGGCGATTCGGCTACGGCGAAGAACGACTTACGGTCGTAGCCCTCGACCCGGGCCACGACCAGATAACGGCCGTTCCACTTGATGGCTCCGGCGTTGAGCACGGCATTGACGCCGATGCGCTCCTCCAGCAGCGGATTGGTGCGCGGGTCGAAGTCGTAACGCCACTCCAGCGGCGCATGGGCGGCAGTCAGCACGGGATGTTCGTAACGCGTATAGACGCCGTTGTAATGCGCGACCGGCGTATTGGGGCGGTTTACAAGACATTCGTGCTCAGCCCGGAGTGCCGCCAATTTTTCCTGAAAGTTCATAGTTGCCAAATATTTTCTTTATTGCAATTCGTTACATTCGCCGAGCAGGGCGATGCGCTCGTCGGCGACGAAAGCCCGGAAGTCGTCGGCCGACGCCTCGCCCTCGAACGGCGCGTAGTAGTGTGCCGGCCGATCCCAGGCGTTGCGCCACGTAAGCACGTAGGCTACGGGGAAGCCCTCCAGCGCCGGAAGCAGCGCCCCGGTCCACCAGCGGGCGTCGGGCAACGCCTCGCAGCCCGTCTCGGTCAGGGCCAGCAACTTGCCGCGGGCGGCCGCGACGGCGGCCAGCTGCGAGAGGTGCCGGCGCGTCAAGTCGGTAAATTCGGCGCTCGTACCGTACTGATAGATGTCGATACCCACCAGATCGACGCAATCGTCGCCCGGCCAGTAGTCGGTATAACCCGTCGTACAGTACTCCGTAAAGCCGGGCGATACGGCCCACACCAGATTGTCGAGCCCCCGCTCTCCAACCAGGTAATCGTAGGTCGTGCGCCACAGCGCCTTGTAATCGTCGGCCGTGCAGTAAGGCGCGCCCCACCAGAACCAGTTGCCCGCCAGCTCGTGCCACGGACGCCAGACGACGGGAATCCGCCGGCCGTCGTCGTCGCGCAGCGAGTCGAAGAAATCGCCCAGGCGTCGTAGCCATTCGCGACCTTTCGCCCGGTTGGCGCCTCCGTCGAGCAGCGAGGCCGCGACGCCCTCGCCCGCAGTCACATCCCACGAATCGCCGCCCGAAGCGGGGTTGGCCGGATGCCAGCTCACGACGACGATGCCGCCGCGGCGATGGTGTTCGGCGATGCCCTCGCGGATCAGCGCGAAGGGCACATGATCCAGCGAACGCTCGTTGCCCAGCTCGATGCCGCCCAGCTCCACGCCCAGCACGGCGGGATAGTCGCCCGCCACGGCGCGGATGTCCGAATGCTCGCCGCCGCCATCCCAGCGATGCCAGTTCTTGCCGTAGAAGAGGTCGTCCTGATGCCCGAAGAGCACCTTCCCCTGCTCGACGCAGCGGGACAAATGCGTTTTCAGCCGGTCGGCGGGCGTCGGCTCCGCCGCAGGTCGCGCACAGCCCCCGAGGGCCGCACACAGAAGAACGGTCATGATCTTTTTCATAGGCGGTCAGCGGACATGAAAGGTTGCAACCAGCAGCTCTTCGTCGCGGCTCGACGGTCCGACCAGCACCCGGAAGGCTCCGGGTTCGACGACCGGACGCAGCTTCCGGTCGAGCATCGCCAGCATGTCGGGCGTGATCTCGAAACCGACGCGCTTCGACTCGCCGGCCTTCAACGCCACGCGGGCGAAGTCGCGCAGCTCCTTGACCGGACGCGTCACGCTCGAGAAGCAGTCGTCGATGTAGAGCTGCACGATCTCCACGCCGTCGCGATCGCCCGTATTGGTCACCGTCACCTCGGCGCGGAGCGAGCCGTCCGCCGCGATCTCCGAAGCCGAAAGGGTCAGCCCGTCGTAGGCATAAGTCGTATAGCTCAGGCCGTGGCCGAAGGGATAGAGCGGCGAAGGATCGGCGCACACGACCGGATGGAAGAAGTGGCTGGGCTTGTGGTTGTAGTAGCAGGGAATCTGTCCCACGCGGCGCGGAATCGTCATGGCGAGTTTGGCCGACGGGTTGACGTGTCCGAAGAGGATTTCGGCGACGGCCCGTCCGCCCGTCATGCCGGGCTCCCACGCCTCGACGATGGCGGGCAGGTGTTCGGCGGCCCACTCCACGCCCAGCGGGCGCCCGTTGACGAGCACCAGCAGCGTCGGCTTGCCGCTCGCCGCCACACGCTCGATGAGCTCCTGCTGCAATCCCACCAGCGCGATGTCGTCGCGGTCGGTGTCCTCGCCGCACGTGCGCTCGGTCCACCGCCAGCGCATCATGTATTCGCCGGCGACAACGATGTTCAGGTCGGCCGTCCGGGCCCGGGCAGCCGCCTCGGCCACCTTCGCGGGGTCCATGTTGCGCGGATCCCAGCCCTGATCCACGAAGTCGAAGCGCACGTCGGGAGCCACCTCACGAAGCCCTTCGAGGATGGTGGTCACCGCCTCGGCGGGCTGCTGCGCCGACCAGTCGCCGAGGATGTTCTCATCGTCGGCATTGATGCCCGTGACCAGAATACGACGGTATTTCGAGGCGTCGAGCGGCAGCAGCCCGTCGTTCTTCAGCAGCACGATCGACTGCCGGGCCGCTTCGAGAGCCGTGGCGCGGTGCTCCTCGCAGAGCCGCACGCGGGCCGAGGTCTCGGGGTCGGCATAGGGGTGCTCGAAGAGTCCGAGCCGGAACTTGGCCGTCAGGATGCGGCGCACCGACCGGTCGATGCGGCTCTCGGGAATACGCCCTTCGCGAACCAGTTCGCAAACCAGTTCGTTCCAGTGCAGGCCGTGCATGTGCATGTCCATACCGGCCATGATCGACCGGTAGAACGCCTCCTTGAGACTCTCCGCCGTGCGGTGCAGGTCGTGGATATGCTCGATATCCATCCAGTCGCTCACCACGAAGCCCTCGAATCCCCACTCACCGCGCAGCACCTCCTCCATCAGCCACTCGTCCTCGTGGCAGGGAACACCGTTGAGTTCGTTGTGCGAGGTCATCAGCGACCCGGCACGCCCCTCGACGATGTTGGTCCGGAAGGGCGGGAAGAAGAGTTCGCGCAACGTCCGCTCCGAGACGTCGCACGGCGCACCGTTGGTGCCGTTGACCGCCTGCGAACCGCCCACGAAATGCTTGGCGCAGGCCAATACGTCCTCCGTAGTGGTCATGTCGCCCTGATAGCCCTCGGTCGAGGCCAGTCCCATGCGCCCGACGAGCACCGGATCCTCGCCGAAAGTCTCGCCGCAACGACCCCAGCGGGCGTCGCGGGCCACCTCGACATTGGGATTGAAGGTCCAGTGCATGTTCATGGCGCGCATCTCGCGGGCCGTCTCGCGGGCGATGCGGCGCGCCATCTCGGGGTCGAACGAGCAGGCGAGCCCCAGGTTGGTGGGATAGACCGTATTGCCCGGAGCGTTGGCATTGCCGTGGATCGCGTCGATGCCGAAGAGGATCGGGATGCCCAGACGCGAACGCAGGGCGTGCTCCTGAAGCATATTGGCTTCGTCGAGCGTCAGCACGTGGAGGAACGACCCGATGCGCCCCTCCTCGGTCCAGCGCAGCACCGTGTCGGGGCCGATGCCGGGATAGAACGCCTGCGCCGTATTGGAGAACAGATCCTCCTCGGTCAGCGTCTGCGAATTGGCACGGATATGCTCGACGCCGACGAACTGGTTCATCTGGCCCACCTTCTCTTCGAGGGTCATCCGTGCGAGCAGGTCCTCGACCCGCTGTTCGACAGGCAGCGAAGCATCCTTATAGCGTTCCGCAGCAGGTTCGGAACAGGCGGCAAAAGCGGCGAGCGTCATAACGTATGCAAGTTTTTTCATCGTTGGATCAGGTATTTCCGGCAACTGCCGCGAACGGAATCCGAACGAAATCCGTCCGCGGCAGATTGCAATCAGAGAGCTACTTCGGAGCGGTCGATCACTCGGTCGGCCAAGTCGCCCGTCATCATCCGCTGCCAATATTTGATGCCGTTATAGGTCGCGCTTTGGGTATGGTCGCCGTACCAAGGCATGCACCAGGCCCACGACACGCCGTCGGCGGCCATGGCCTCGGGATCGGGCATCGCGCCGCACTCGCTCAGGGCGATCGCCTTCTTCGACCCGCTCACGTCGGCGGCGAATTTGAAAGCATCGGCGAAGCTGCCGTGCACCTCTTCGTAAATATCCACACCCACGATGTCGACATTCTCATGGCCGGGATACCAGCCGCACTCCGCGCCGAAACCGCCGCCGGTCTGCACGGTCCACACCCAGATCAGGTTGTGCAGATCGGCAAGCTCCTCGCGCAGCAGCATCCAGAGGGCCTTGCAGGCCTCGGGCCCGGCAGCACCCCACCAGAACCACGCGCCGCTGGCCTCGTGCAACGGACGCCACAGAACGGGAATGCCCGCATCGGCGAGTTTGCGCAGCTCGACCTTCGCGGCGGCGATGTCGTCCGCGACGGCACGGTACTCCTCCGTGTCGGTGGCGTAAACGTAGGTGCCGTCTCCGTTCGTTCCGGCGACGATCTTCGAGAGGTCGAACGAGCAGCTCTCCGCATAGAAATCGTTCGTGCGCTTCGACGGGTCGCGCCAGTGCCACATCGCCGCCACGATACCGCCCGCATCGTGCCATGCCTGCGCATTGGACAGCAGTGCGGAGTAGTCCTCCGTATAACCCCCGGTGAGGTTCATCAGGTCGAAGCAGTGCAGCGCCGGATAGCGGCCGGTCTTTTCATAGACCCACTCGGCCTCGGTCATCTGCGTCGTGTATTTGGACATCGTGCCCGCGGCCATGCGGCCTTCGGCGAATAGACGGTCGCAGACGTAGGCGTAGAGCGCCTGCGCGGCGGGCGAAGCGGCGGGATCGGTCAGCGCCGCATCGGGCGTGACGCGCACCTCGTCGGGCACGGCATAGAGCGTGGTGAACGATACGCTCACGGCAACGGTATTGACCAGCGAGGGATCGTAGCGGTTGCAGAGAGATCCGGCCGGAATCGAAAGCGTATAGAGGGTGTTGCGCTCCAGATCGCCGAACGAAAGGTGGAGGTTCATGTTGGCCACCCGGCAGTCGAGCGCCACGCTCGTGCCGTCGGTCGCAGTCAGGGTGACGGCGGCCGGATCGACGAGCTGCAACGGCGCGGTGGCGGCCACCGACAGCGCATGCAGCTGCGTGTCGACGTCGACCGCGCCGTCGGCGAGCGATACGGAGGCGACTTCGGGAGCGACGGCTGCCGACGCCACCGTCTCGTCGGTATTGGTGCAGGCGGCGAGCGTCAGCGCAAGGGCCCAGCACAAAGAGAGTATCTTTTTCATAAATCGATGTTAATGGTTGGTTGCTTCGGACCGGGATGCCCTCCCGGTCCGAAGCGATGAACTAATCACTTGAGCGAAAGACGGAAATTGTCGATGCAGACACCGGCCGGGACGTCGCCGTCGGAGTAGAGGCCGTTGGTTCCCGCAGTCAGGTCCTTGGGCCCCGCGATCGCATCGGACGAAACGGTCACGGTGATCCACTCGCCGTCGGTGGTCTCGGGGAAGAGCCCCTCGCCGTACCAGAACCAGCCGTCGCCGAGCACGACCTGCATGGGAACGGCCGAAAGGCCTGTCACGCCCGGCTCGATCTTCAGATCGAACTTCACGACATAACGGCTCAGATCATCCACGTTCGCGCCGAACGCACCGCCGGATTCGGCCTGGTGGTTGCAGTTCACGATCCACCCGGCGACGGGCTTCGCCGTGCGCAGGAAGGTGTTTCCGTTCTCCGTGGGAAACTCCGTAGCCGAGCCGTCGCTCCAGCTGCCGTCCCACGAGCTGTTGTGATCGCCGTGCTCCTCGAAATCGTTGAGCATGATGTCCGTAGGCAGCACCGGCTCCACCCCTCCGGCATCGGCCGAAGCGTAGGTGGCCGTAAAGGCCGTGACGACGACCTGCTGACCCGACAGATACATGCCGTTGGCGCGCACCTTGGCCAGATCTTCCGCGCTGAGCGTAAAGGCGTAGGAGGTCTCGCCCGGCTGGAGCGAATAGCAGCCCCAATCCGGGTCGTCGGGCGTAGCCGAGGGCAGGAAGTTCCAGTCGCCGGCATTCTTGAAGGTGAGCTGCGCACCCGCCGCAGCCGGCTCGACCGTGCAGGTGTAGACCGCATCGTCGGGCATCGAGACGAACTTCGCGGCCTCGATGAGCTGTACGGACCAGGGCCCAGCCGCCAGGTCGAGGCGTCCCGACCAGAGGGTCTCGGTCTTCTGTCCCATCTTCACGGTGATGATGCCCACCTCGTAGGCCTGGTCGTCGAAGTCGTAGATCACCACGGCGTGGTCGCCGCTGCCCAGCACCTCGGGCAGCGTGAAAGTCAGCGCAGTCTCCGTCGCGGCGAAGTCGCGGATCTTGATGCCGCCCACGTAGAGACGGTCGGTCAGATCGAGCAGGAAGCCTTCGAGCGTCACCTCGGCACCGGGTTTTCCGTTGAGCGGGAGGTTGGTCACCGTCAGCACGGCGGGAGCCTCGACCGTCAGGTCGTCGGCCAGCTCGACGGTCAGCCCGTTGGCCTGCGTCAGCACGACCCGGCCGCTGCCGGAGGTCACCTGCGTCTGCACGATAAGCTCTTCGCCGTCGCCGCCGACCGCGAACTCCAGCTGCTCGCCGGCCAGCGTGACGCCGGTCACCAGATCGAGATCCTTACCCACGACCGTAAACGAAGCACCGGCTTCGACAGCCGACTGCGCGAGCCCGGTCGGCACGGCCTTCACCAGCGTCAGGACCTCGACGGCCGTCGCCTGCTTGCCGGCCAGGGTCTCGATGCGCAGCGCACCGTCGACCGCCTCCGAAGGAACGGTCACGTTCAGACAGTTGTATTCGGCATTGGCTTCGAACGACGCCTCGACCGTCGAACCGTCGGCCTTCGCGAAGAGGACCTTGCCGATCTGCGTGAGGATGCGGAAGTTCATGTCGGCATCCGTCGTATCGTCGCACGAAAGGGTCATGCCGGCCCCCGCCTTGTAGCGGTCGTCCTGCGCCCACGACGAAATACGGGTCGGCACGACGGTCTCGACTGCCGGAGCGGCGATCACCTCGCCCGAGAGGGTGTGCAAAGCGAGCGGACCGTCCTGCATGCCGGGCACGGTCATCACCGTGAGGCTGCGGCCGTCCTCGGCGATTTCGAGCAGCGGATTCTCCTCCTCGTCGATCGCTCCGAGCGCCACCTCGACACCGCCCGTGAAGACGACCTTCGTCACCAGCGAGAAGTTCTCGCCCGTAACGGTCAGACGCGTGAATCCGGGAATCACCGCCTCGCCGGGCTCGACGCTTTCGGCCACGGACTGCGCGATAATCGCTTCCGGGGTCGTGAAGGCGTCGTCGCTGCTGTTGTAGAGCGTCACGGCGCCGCTGCGGGCCGTGCGGGGAACGGTCACGATCAGCAGATGCGCACCGCGCACGAAGTCGACCCGCTCGGAGAGCGCCACCAGCTCGGCATCGGTGCGTGCGTCGGCGCCGCCGGCAGCCTCGACGGCTGCGGCGTCCCACTCCACGACGGCTCCGTCGCCGGCGAACTCCACGCGCTCGATGTCCGACAGATAGTCGGTCTCATGCTGCGTGGTGATGTAGACCTTGGCGCCTACGGTCGTCACACCGTCGGTCTTGGCCTCGAAATCGGTGTAGAGATTCAGCTCGGCGTTATTCGAAAGCGGCTCTTCGAGCTGAAGCATCGAACGCGTAAGGTAGCTGCCGCCCGCATAGCGCAGCTCGATATAGCCCGGCTCGGCCGTCATGGGCACGACGACCTCCAGCGAGGAGCCGTTGCGCACGAACTCCGTGACCTCGGCACCGCCCGGGAAGACGATCGAACGAACCGACTCTAGTCCCTCGCCGAGGAAAGTGATCCGTTCGCCGCGCACGGCGGGGTTGGGATTGAAACCGTAGAACGAGAAACCGGTCGTATCGTCCTCCGTGCAGGAGACGCACACGAGGGCTCCGGCCAACGCCATGATCAACAAATTCAATATCTTTTTCATACTCCTGGCTTTTTACTGTTTTTTGACCAATCGGAAATTATCGACGGCGACCTGCAACGCAGCGCCCGAGTTGGCGTCGTCCGAGAGCGAGCCGAAGAAGAAGATGCAGAAGCTCTTCATATCCGACGACTTGAGCGTGCGCGACGTGGTGGTCTCCTCCTTGTCGTAGCAGAACTCCGTGAGGGGAATCGTCACGGTGGTCCACTCGCCCGAGGGCAGCCCCTGCTCGTAGCCGCGCCAGTGGCACTGCGCTTCGTCGCCGTCGATCGAGAAGGTGTTGTACTCACCCGTGAACCACATGGCCATGTAGCCGTCGACCCACGCATCGGACCGGATCTCGAACTTGAGCGAATAGTCGCTCACGTCGTCGCCCTCGGGGAGGAGCTGCGTATTGACCGAACCGTCCTCGTTGATATTGCAGTAGAAGAGCGACAGGTCCTCGTTCCAGTTCCAGGCGGCCGAAGTGCCGTTGAGGAACATGTAGCTGCCGTCGATGCCGCGGTCGGTGAAGATGTCGCCCGACGAACGGCCCCACCAGTCCCACGAAAGGTCCTCGAAGTCGATGAAGATGTTGCTGCGGTCGTAGAGGTAGAACATCGAACGGCCCGTGCCGTTGTCGTTCGCGAGCGCGATGCGCTGGCGCACCGACGTGTCGAGACCGGCGGGAATCACGGCGGAGAGCTCCGTATTGGTATACGAGTCGATCGCGACCGGCAGACCGCCGATCGTCAGCTCGGGATCGCTGCCGTCGGCCTTGCTGAAGAAGTAGTTGCCGCGGATGACCACCGCATCGCCCGGCTTGGCCCATTCGCACGACACCGAGCCGATGACCGGCGCCGGCGCCTTGCTGACGAAGTTCTCGACCACGCACGTGCGCCCCTTGCGGGTGGTCAGCGTGATGGTGTTCGTAATCTCGGTGGGCAGCGTACCCGGCACGTTGACCAGCACCGAGTTGGCGGTGATATAGGTGGGATTGAGCTTGGCTTCGACATCGTTGAAGCGGACCGAGCAAACCCCTTCGAGCCCCGAGCCGATGATGGCGATCAGTTCGCCCATCGAGGCACTCGTAAGATAGACGTCGGACTGGGCCGGATCGGTATAGCGGATGTACTTGACTACGGGTGTCGCCGTGCTGTCGAGCCCCTCGTCGTCCTTGCAGGCGGTGAACGCCACGACGGCGGTCAACGCGAGAAGCAGATTCTTCAATCTATTTTTCATAATCGTTTCGGCTTATTTGATTAGTCATTGTAATAGTCGACGGCGGGTTCCAGCAGCAGCGGAGCCTTGGTCAGGGCATCCGACGGGATGGCGATCACCAGATTCGACCGGTTCATCACGATGGCGGCATTGCGGTTGGAGGTGTCGGGCACGTCGCCGCGAGCCAGCGAACCGTTGCCCAGCACGTCGGTATAATCGTCCGCGAGAGGCGTATACCACTGACGGACGTAGTAGGACATGTTGCCGCGCGTCTGGTAGGTCTGCTCGTCGGAGAGCGAAGCCCCGAACTCCTCGCCGATGCGCTTCCAGTCGGGGGTCCAGACCATATCGCGGTACATGCCGTTGAGGTAGTCGACGGCAGCCTGCGCGTCGAGCGAAGCCAGACGCTGGATGTCGAACCAGTTGATGCCCTCGAGCGCGAACTCCTTGCGGCGTTCGTTGAGCAGGCCCAGATAGTCGAGCGTCCCCGCCTCGATCGAGTAGTTGGCGCCGTGGTCCGACAGCACGTCGTTGACATAATCCACGGCGTCGCCCGACAGCCGGGCCGACAGATCGCCGCGCAGCGTGGCCTCGGCATAGACGAAGTAGACGTCCGACAGACGCAGCAGGTGCAGGTCGTTGCTGGCATCCTGCGACGAACCGATGTTGCCGCCCGAAGCGTTGATGACGTACTTCTTCAGGTGAGCGAGCATCTCGTTGGGAGTCTCGGTCTGCAAGTCGTAGATCAGCTCGCCGTTCTGCTCCGTGGGGTCGAGATACAACCGGTAGACGTAACCGCCCGGATAGGCGTCGTTACCGATGCCGAGGGTCGCATACACATCGCCCGGCTGCATGTACACCGCCTTGCGGCGTGCGTCGCGGGCACCTTCGGGCAGCAGCGGATTCTCCTCGAAAGCGGCACGCAGCGAGAGCGTCGGGCCCTTGCCCGTACCCCAGCAGTTGATGCCGGTGAGCGCATCGCGGCGCCCCCACTCGGTCGAACGCGAATTGCCGCAGCCGTAGCCGCCCGTCGCGCAGAGGATCGAGATCATCGCCTCGGAGTGTCCGTCGCCCGTGCCGGCCTCGAACATCGAGCCGTAGTCGCGGCACAGCGCGTAGTGCGAACCCGAGATCACCTCGGCGGCCAGGTCGCGGGCCTTGGCGAAGTAGTCGACGCCGTCGTAGGTCTCGCCCGAGCCCTTCTCGTAGCAGGCGCGGGTGAGGTAGACCTTCGAGAGCAGTCCCTTGGCCGACCAGCTGGTGACGCGGCACGGCTCGGGATCGGTCGGAGGAAGCATCCGGGCGGCACGCTCCAGATCTTCGCAGATGAAGCGATAGAGGCTCAGGCGCGTATTCTTATGCAGGTAGATGTCCTGCGGATTGCCCGACGTGACGAGCGATTCGGGATCGGTCACGATGGGCACCTCGTGCCAATACTCGGTGAGCAGGTAGTAGGCCAGCGCACGGTAGAGATAGCACTCGCCCAGGGCATTGTCGATAACCGTCTGCGAGACGCCGTTGGCGGCGGCCATCGTCGGCATGTCGCGGATGATGGAGTTGGCGAACGACACCACGCGGAACAGCGCGTTCCAGCCGTCGCGCGAGTACTGGTTGTTCTCGGTCACGGTATTGAGGTAGAACTGCCCCTCGTCGGCGTAGGTGTAGAAGAGGTCGCCGGCCAGCATGTCGCCGCCCATGTACATGAAACGGCACGAGAAATCGAACCACGTCGAACCGCCGTAAAGCGTCGCCGTATTGGCCCGCACGGCGGCGGCCGAGTTGTAATAGAGCTCCTTGGTGTTGGAGTCGACGGGATTCACCGTCAGAAAATCTTCGCAGCTCGTGCAGAGGGCGGTCGCCGAAAGAATCGCTATGCTGTATATGAATCTTTTCATTTTCGTTCGTATTGAGGTTTAGAAGCCGATGTTGACACCCAGAATGTACATGCGCGGCGTCGGATAGCGCCCCATGTCGTAGTTCTGCATGGCTGCGGACTGGTTGAACGCACCGACCTCGGGATCGTAGCCCGAATAGCCGGTCCACGTATAGAGGTTCTGCAACGTGCAGTACACCTTGAGGTTCTGCATGCCCAGCTTCGACACCCAGCGCCGAGGCAGGGTGTAGCCCAGCGTGATGTTCTGGATACGCAGGTAGCTGCCGTCTTCGAGCCAGCGGTCGCTCATGCGGTTGTTGCCGTTGATGTCGTTGAGCGCGGCGCGCGGCGTCCGGGCCGTCGTGGGGTTGGCCAGGTAGGGCTGGCCCGCAGGATCGGTGGCGATGCGTGCGCGGTCGATCACGCGGCGCGACTGGTTGTCCCACTGGTTGTTGAGGGCCTCGGTGCGGTAACGCGCGATGTTGAGCACGTCGCCTCCGCACACGCCGTTCAGGCCGATCGAGAGGTCGAAATTCTTATAGGTAAAGGTGTTGGACCATCCGAACGTGAAGTCGGGGTTCGGGTCGCCGATGACCGTCTGGTCGTTGGCGTCGATCTTGCCGTCCTTGTTCAGATCCTGGAAACGCAGGTCGCCCACGTAGACGCCCGAGGTCTTGTTGAAGAGGTTCTGTCCGGGGTTGTTGCCGTCCTCGACCTGCACGGGGGCTTCGAGCACCTCCCGCTCATTGGCGAAATAGCCATCGGTGCGGTAACCGTAGAAGACACCCATCGGCTGCCCCTCCTTGACGATCGACGCCGTGGAGAATGCCGCGCTGAAGTAGGTTCCCACGCCGTAGTAAAGCACCTGCGACCGCTCGTTGAGGGCAAGCACCTCGTTGCGGTTGACCGAAACGTTGAGGCTGGAGGTCCAGGAGAAGTCCTTGGTCTGCACGGGCACGGCGTTGAGCGCGATGTCCACACCGCGGTTGCGCACCTTGCCGATGTTCGAATAGGGCATCTGGATCTCCCAGCCCGCTTTGTCCGAGTTGCCCGACGTGCCGAGGTACGAGGGCACGGAGATCTGCAACAGCAGGTCCTTGGTATCCTTCTGGTAGAGGTCGAGCGTCAGCGACAGCCGGTTGCTCCACAGCCCCAGATCCACACCCAGGTTATACTGCTCCGAGGCCTCCCACTTCAGGTCGGCGTTGGAGATATTGGCCACGAAGTAACCGGTTCCGAAGGCCGTAATGGTCGACTTCATGGTCGATCCGTACTTGTAGGTTCCGATATTGTCGTTGCCCACCATACCGTAGCCCAGACGGAGCTTGAGGTTGGAGAGGGTGGTCGAATTTCGCAGGAACTTCTCGTTGGAGATGCGCCATGCGAGGGCCGCCGAGGGGAAGTAGCCCCACTTGTGGTTGGGCCCGAACTTCGACGAACCGTCGGCACGCATCGTGAAGGTAAGCAGGTAGCGCTCGTCATAATTGTAGTTCAGACGGCCGAAGACCGACGCTTTAGTGGCCGAGTCCTTCCAGCCCGAGTTGTTGTCGAACTCGCCGTCCTGCCCCATCACGTGGATGCTGTCGTTCGAGAAGTTCTTCTTGATGAGCGAAATACCCTCCCAGGCGCTCTTCTGCGCCTCGAAGCCGGCCATCAGCGAGATGTTGTGCTTGCGGGCGAACGTCTGATTCCACGTGGCGTAGGTCTTCCAGATCCAGAACACCGAGTGGTCCTCGCGCTGCATCATCATGTTCATGCTGTTGGCGATGCCGTTGCCGAAGTCGTAGGTGGGGATGAAGCTCGTATTCTTGTTGTCCGAGAGGTCGTAGCCGAACTCCGTGCGGATGTTGAGCACGTCCAGCGGATCGATTTGCAGGTAGAAGTTACCCATGTTGCGGTTGCGCGTGAGCTCGTTGCTCTGCATGCTGGCCTGCCACAGCGGGTTGTAGCCCGACGAACCGTAGATCGACGAGGGGCCAGCGAAGTTGCCGTCGAAGTCGTAGACGGCCACCGAGGGCTGCATGGTCAGCGCCTGCATGATCACGCCGTCCGAACCGTCCTGCCGCGTGATGGTCTCCTCGGTATGGGTGAAGGCCATCGAACCGCCCGCCTTGAGCCACTTGAAGACCGTGCCGTCGCCGTTGAAGCGGCCGTTGTAGCGCTTGAAATTCGAGCCGTAGATCGTACCGTCCTGATCCATATAACCGCCCGATGCCGCGAAGGTGAACTTGTCCGATCCGCCCGAAAGCGACACGGAGTGCGAATGGGTCAGGGCCGTGCGGGTGATCTCGTCCTGCCAGTCGGTTCCCGCGCCCAGCAGCGACGGATCCAGGAACGCGTCGTCGACCTCGACCGAGGGATAGAGTTCATGCAGCTCGTTCTGGTAGGCGGCATACTCCCGCAGATCCATCATGTCGATCTTGCGGGCCAGCGTCTGCCAGGCCACATACCCGTCGTAGTTGAGCCTTACGGAACCCTTCTCGCCGCGGCGCGTGTTGATGATCACCACGCCGTTGGCGCCGGCCGCACCGTAAATGGCCGTCGCCGAGGCGTCCTTGAGCACGTCCAGCGACACGATGTCCTGCGGCGAGATGGTCGACAAGGGGTTGACCTTGGTCTGACCGCTCGTACCGCCCGCCCAGGCGAAGCCGCCGGTCTCCGTACCGTCGCCGGAGAAGGGGATGCCGTCGATGACGTACAGCGGCTCGTTGGAGGAGGTGATCGACGAGGCGCCGCGGATGCGGATCGAGGCCGCACCGCCCGGAGCTCCGGAGTTCTGCGTCACCTGCACGCCGGCCACGTGGCCCTGCAGCATCTGGTCGGCATTGGTGATCATCGAGGTCTTCAGCTTGTCGGCCGATACCGATGCCACCGAGCCCGTCACGTCGGACTTCTTCATCGTACCGTAACCGACTACCACGACCTCGTCGACCAGCTGCGAATCGTCGGCCATCGTCACGTCGACGTGCGTCTGACCGGGTGCGATCGCAATCTCCTGCGGCTCGTAGCCGATGAACGAGAAGAGGAGTACGGGCTTCTGACCGTGCACTTCGATCGAGAAACTGCCGTCGGCACTGCCCGATACCCCATTGGTCGTACCCTTTTCCACGATGCTCACACCCACGAGGGGCTGCCCGCTGGAATCGGCGACCTTACCGGTCACGCGACGCCCCTGGGCCATGAGCGAGACACTGCACAGCAAGGCTGCGAATAACAGTAAAATCTGCTTCATAAAGGTTCTTTGTTAGTTAGTATTAGTTGGTTCTGATTTTTCGTATCCGTTCGGCGAAGAAGGCATCGCGCGCCGCGTACCACGAGGGTTCGTTATGCACGTCGTGGCCGCGCCGGGGGAAGACCATCCACCGTTTCGGCCCGCCCAGCTGGTTGTAACCCGCGAAATTGGTATGCGGCGGACATACCTCGTCCTGCAACCCGAAGCCCATCAGCACCGGGCAGCGGACGCGTCCCGCAAGGTTCTTGATGTCGAAATAGGAGAGCGTGCGGAGCAGTTCGGGCTCCGGAATCCCGGCCCGGCCGGCCGCTGCGAACAAGGCGGAGGCTGGCCACGGAGCGATATGCAGATAATCGGGAAAATCGCTCATGAAGGGAACGAAGGGCGCGGCGGCGGCGATGCGGTCGTCGAGAGCGCAGGCGGCCAGCGTCAGGGCTCCGCCCTGCGAACCGCCCTCGGCGAAGATGAGCGACCGGTCGACCCGTTCGCGCGAAGCGATGAAGTCGATGGCCCGGACGGCATCCATGTAGGCCCCCCGGTAGTAGTAGTCCGCAGGCGATTCGATGCCGCAGACCACCCAGTCGCCGTAGCGGTTTTCGGATTTGTTGAGCCCCTGGCCGCGGTGCGAGAGGACCAGCTCCACGCGCTCGGGCGCAGCGTCGGCATCGGGGCACCACGGCTCGGAGTCGTAGCCCATATAGGTGATCACGGCGGGATACCGTCCCGGCGCGGTCGGCTCGGCATAGTAGCCGCGAATCACCTCGCCGCCCAGCGAGCGCATCTCCACGAGGTAGATGCGCCGTGCGGCGGTCGAACGCTCCTTGTCCAAATGCAGCCGATAGCGGGGCGCGACGGAGGCCAGTTCGGCCCGGGCCTGCGCCCAGAAGGCGTCGAAGTCGGCAGCGGCATCGACCGCAGAGAGGATCCGCTCGGGATCGCAGCCGAAGCGGAAGCGGTCGATCTCGCGCCCGCCGTCGCGCACCGTCGCGCGGTAGAAGCCCGGATCGGCATCGAAGGCGAATCCCAGACGCACCGAGTCGCCGCCCGCCAGGCTGTAGGCGCGTGCGAACGTGCAGACCCGCACGCCGCGATCGTCCTCCACATCGAAGCGGATCTCGCCCGAGGCCTCCTCCTCCGATGCGACGACTACCGCCAGTTCAGGACCCCGGGGGGGGGTGAAAATGCCGTATGAAGAGTCGCAGACACGCACCGATACCCCTTGTGCGGCAAGGGGTGTCGGCGCGGCGGCGAGCGCAAGCAGCAGCGATACGAAACGTCTCATCGGCGGCGGGGCTGTTTGGCCGACGGAGTCAGCCGGTAGAGTACCACGTCCTCGGCGGGAACGACCACCGTGCGGGGTTTGTCGGTGCGGAAACTCTTACCGCCGTTCCACAGATCGCGGCCGTCGTAGCAGATCCGGTCGAAAGCCGTAGCGCGCTGCGAGACCTCTTCGTCCGTGAAACAGTATTGCAGCCAGTCGATCGTGCAGGTGCGCGGCTCCTGCGTGCGGTTGAACAGGCATACGGCCCAGTCGCCGCCCTCCAGCGGCTTGAACCAGTACTCCACGCCCTCGTCGGTCGCGTAGCGCAGCCCCTGGACGCCGAGCGGATCCTGGTCGATGGCGATCACCTCGCGATTCATCACGATGGCGGCGGTCCGGGGCGACATCGCCCGGATATCGTTGCCGAGGATCAGCGGCGAGGCCATCATGCACCACAGCGTGAAATGCGCCCGATCCTGATTCTCCGTAAGGCCGTTGCCCACCTCCAGCATGTCGGGGTCGTTCCAGTGGCCCGGACCGGCATACTTGCGCAGCGGCGCATTGAGGTCCAGGCAGCGCAGCACGGAGTTCTGCTCCCAGCTGTCGTGCACCAACTGTTCGGAGAACGACAGCCCGATATCGCCCGTCGTGCGCCACAGATGCGCGGTCTGCTCGGCCCACTCCCACGGCTTGGCCGTACCCCACTCGCACATCGAGAAGAGAATCGGCCGGCCGGCGGCACGCAGCGCGTCGCGCATCAGCGCGTAGGCCCCCTTCGGATCGATATGCTCGGTGAAGCACCAGTCGTACTTCAGGTAGTCGAAGCCCCAGCGGGCATATTGCAGGGCATCCTGGTATTCATGGCCGTAGCTGCCGAAGCGGCCTCCGCAGGTCTGCCGTCCGGCATCGGAGTAGATGCCGATCTTCAGCCCCAGCGAGTGCACGTAGTCCGTCAGGGCCTTCATGCCGCTCGGGAAACGGGTCGTGTCGCACTGCGGAAATCCGTCGGCATCGCGCTCGGAGGCGTGCCAGCAGTCGTCGAGGTTGATATAGAGATACCCGGCATCGGCCAGCCCCGAAGCGACCATCGCGTCGGCGACCTCGCGGATCAGGTTTTCATCGATGTCGCAGGCGAACTTGTTCCAGGAGTTCCACCCCATCGGGGGCGTGTCGGCCAGCCCCTCCCACTTCTGGGCGGAGGCGGTCAGCGAGCCGAACAGAGCGGCCCAAAGCAACAGTTTTTTCATGAGGATTTCGGTTTGTCGGTTGGTGGTATGCGGTCCGAAGCCTTATTGCAGGCGCCGGTTGGCCTCGCGGACGAGGGCTACGGTCGTATCGTCGTCGAATACGGAGTTGAGCCCCTGCGGCTCCTGCGCCGGATCGCAGCAATAGGCGTCGCCGCGCTCCCAGTAGGTATGCGCCGGCCGGGCCTCGCCGCCCCAGCCCCAGAAGTTGCAGCCGGCGAGCGGCCCCGCAGCCTCTTTCGACTCGACGATCCGATCGAAGAGATATCCGTAATAGGCATCGCGCAGGGAGGTCGGCGTGCCGCGGTCGAAGCGGAACCCGTCGCGCGGGAAACCGAACTCCTCGATCACGGCCGGTTTGTTCAGGCGCTCGGCCATGGCCAGATGGAGGTCGACATACTCCCGGGTGTTCCGGCAGGCCTCCTCCACCGACTCGGCGAGCCGGTCGGCCGGGGCCCACCCCCAGTTGTAAGGCCAGACGTGGAGATTGATATAGGAGATCTCGGGAAAGGCGTGGATCCGTTCGGCCAGTCCGGCGTCGTTCTCGCAACCCCAGATGCCCTCCGATCCGGTGGAGATCAGGTGGTTGGGATCCAGCGAACGGATCAGACGGGCCGTGCGGCCGATCCACTCGGCGAACGCCTCCTTGTTCCCGGCGTCGAACGCGCGGGGTTCGTTGCCGATCTGCCACGAGAAGACGGTCGGATCATCGGCGTACTTCACCCCCGTATACCGGTTCCGGCGCCCCACGATCGCGCGCACATGATCGGCGAAGAGCTCCTGCGCACGCTCGTTGCGAACGAACTCGCCCGCGAAGCGCATGTAGGCCGGATAACCGTCGACAGCCGGGGCGGGCGCCTTGCCTGCTCCGGCCCATTCGAGGTACTGCGTATAGCCGCCCGACCACTCCCAGGCATTGTTGAGATAGAGCACGGCTTTCATGCCGCGGCGGGCGATCCGGGAGATGAAGTAGTCCAGGCCATCGAGCAGCGCATCGTCATACTCCCCGGGGGCGGTCTGAAGCACGGGTTCGATCTTCGACCGCACCCCCTCGGGGCCGTCGGCTCCGACCAGCACCCTCAGGTTGCGGACGCCGCACGCCTCCAGCGCATCCAGCTCGCGTTCCAGACGCGCGCGGTCGCCGCCCGGGCCCTCGGAGCCCAGAATCGGACCGTACCAGAAATTGGCACCTATAAAGTAATAAGGTTTCCCGTCGAGGACGAAACGGCCCTCTTCGACGGTGACGAACGAATCGTGCCGTTCGGATGCGCAGCCGGCGAGCAGCCACGTCGCAAGAAGAAGCAACAGACGGAGTTTCACGGTCGGGGTTCGGTTTAGGTATTGCAAATATACGACAGAAAGAGAGGTTATAATGATATTATAATACCTAAAAGATACACAATCTTAACATCCGCCCCGAAAGCCGCCGTCACTGCTCCGCATCGGTCCGGAACGGAACCAGCGGCAGCCCGCGGCAGTTCCACACCCGCCCCGGCGCCCAATCGTGGAAGCAGTAGCGCACGGCCTCGACCGGCCCGCCGTCGGGCAACGAGACGCGGATACGCCGCTCGTCGAAAAGGAGCTCCGCCTGCGCCGGACGGAAAACGCCGTCCGCTCCGGCCGCTTCGAAACCCTCGATCGCCCCGGCGAACGCGAAGCCCGACTCGGCATGGTCGAACGAGAGCAGGGCCGAGCCATCCTCGCAACGCGCCATCTCGCGGAACTCGGGGCTGTCGCAGGCGATGCCCGTCAGGCCGTAGGTGCGGTTCAGCGCCATGAAGGCCAGCCGCTCGCCCACCTCCCGCTTGCGCGACGGATGGATGCAATTCCGCTCGTGGGGCCGCACCAGGTCGACCGTCGAGACGATCCCCGACGCCGGAATCATCCTGGCCGCCGCATGCTGCGCTTCGCGCAGGCAGGCGCCCGCATCCGCGCCGCCGTAATCGTAAGGAGCGATCTCGACGAAGTAGAACGGCAGCTCGTCCGAACCCCACAGCGCACGCCAATGGGCCGTCATCGCCGCCTGCCGGGCGGCATAGGTTGCGTGCCGCCCAACGTTGGAGCAGCCCTGATACCACAGAAAACCGCGGATCGTATAGTCATGCAGCGGATGGAGCATGGCGTTGTACATCACCGTCGGCCGCAAGTAGTCGACACACCCTGCGCGCGTCGTATCGGCCAGATCGACGTCGCGATATCCGGCCACCAGCTCGCCGGGCATCCACCCCTCGACCGTCGAACCGCCCCAGCTGCAATGGATGATCCCCACGGGAACGCGCAGCACCTCGTTGAGCAGCCGCGCGAAGTAGAAGGCCGTGGCCGAAAAGCGCGGCGAGGTCGCAGGCGAACAGCACTGCCACGCACCCCCGACCTCCTCCTGCGGAACCGAGGCCATCACGTGCGGCACGGTCGCCATACGCACCTCCGCGAGGCGTCCCGAGCGGGCGACGTCGTCGTTCGCCCCCTCGACCGGCTGGTTCCAGAAACCGTCGAGAGGCATCTCCATATTGGACTGTCCGGAGCAGAACCACACCTCGCCGATCAACACGTTGCCGAAGACGAGCGTCGTATCGCCGTCCGAGATCGTCACCCGCTGCGGCGCATCGCTCGCCGCAGGGGTAGCCACCGTCGCCCGCCAGCGCCCGGAGGCATCGGCCCGCACCTCCGCCGGCACATCGCTCCACGACGTGCGGACCGTGATCCGCCGCCCGGGATCGGCCCAGCCCCACAGCGCAGCATCGCTGCACTGCTGCAACACCATATGGTCGCCGATGATCTGCGGCACACGCAGCCCGGCCCGCACGCCGCACACCGCAACGAGCAGCGACGCAAGAAGAGCGAAACACTTTTTCATATCTACTGAAATATCGAAGATTCGGAAATTCACTCCGACAAAGATACATCGCCGAAACGGCCGTTCATTGGCATGATTTATCCGAAAACAATACTATTTTAACATCGCCGGCACCTCCCGCCGTCGCAACCGGCGCGGCAGGCCGGCACGCTAACAGATGATCTTCTTCTTGCGGTAATACTCCCGGAAGGCCTTGGGCGTCATCCCCTTCTTCCGCTTGAAGATGCGGTTGAAGTTCGACAGGTTGTTGAACCCGCACTCGTAGCCGATCTCAGCGACGTTGCGGGTCGAGTCGACGAGCAGTCTCGCAGCGGCGCCCAGACGCAGATCGATGATGTAGTCCGACAGGCTGCGGCCAGCATGCTTCCGGAAAAAGCGGCTGAAGGCATTGGGCGTCATGCCTGCGATCTGCGCGACGACGCTCAGGCGAATATTCTCGCCCAAATGGCCGTTGACATACTCCTCGACACGGGCTATGCGGCGCGAATTGGCCGACGGCTCGATCTGTGCGAAGGCGTTGCTCGACAGCGTGAGAGCCTGTTCCGAGAGCGACAGTTCGTAGAGAATCTCCCAGATGGACAACATCTGCCGGAACCCCGAAGGCTGAGCCGCCAGCGTGTCGATGAGCGCGTAGACCCTCATGATGTCGCGCAGCGGAAAGACCAGGCCGTTCTGCGCACGTTCGAACATCTTGCGGATCGAGGAGAACTGGTTTTTCGACAGCAGCGACGGCGGCACCGTATCGGGCGAAAACTGAATGGTCACCTCCCGGATCTGCTTCGACACGCAATCGCCCTGCTCCCAGACATGGGCCAGATGCTCGCCGCAGATCAGCACCAGCTCGTAATCGCCGATCGCGGAGGAGGAGTCGCCGACGATGCGGCGCACGCCCGCCCCGCCCTCGATGAAGTTCAGTTCGAACTCGCGGTGGCTGTGCAGCGGATAGGTGAATTCGGTCTTGTAACGCTCGACGATGTAGAAACAGTCCTTGTCCGAGAGCGGCGACATTTCGTTGAGAATATTCTTCAGCATGATTCGGGGAATTTGGATCTGCGAGGTGAAATATACGGAATTTTCGGTTAACATACGCACTATTATGAAAAAAAATTTGCAAACCATGATTTTTCCATTAGTTTTGTATATCCGTTATAATTAATATCTTTCGATTCATCACACGATTTTTCCACCACACGATACCTACATGAAAAAATCGCTTCCGATACTTTTCTTGCTGCTGGCGACCGCCGTCTGCGGACAACCGGCCGCCCGCCAGCGTCTCTCCCTCGCCGGCACGTGGCAGAGCTCCCTGGGCCCGTGCCGCCTGCCCGGAACGACCGACGAAAACCGCCTGGGACCGGGCTGTGCCGACACCTCGGCCACCCACCAGCTCACCCGCCGCCATCCCGTCGCCGGAAGCATCGAGTATACGCGCCGGGTGACGATCCCCGACTCGTTCGCCGGGCGACGGCTGCGGCTCTTCATCGAACGCACGAAACCCTCGACGCTGCGCATCGACGGCGACAGCATCGGCAGCTGCGGCCACCTCTACGCCCCGCACCTCTACGAGCTGCCGCCCCTCGCCCCGGGCAGCCACCTGATCAGCCTCAGCGTGGACAACTCCCCCGCCGCCGTGCCGGCCGAAATCCAGGGATCGCACGCCTGGAGCGACGCCACGCAGACCAACTGGAACGGCCTGCTGGGCGAATGCTACCTCGAAGCGCTGCCCGCCGTCCGCATCGAAAAGGTGCAGGTCTACCCCGACCTGGCCCGCAAGCTGGTCCGGGTAACGATGACGATCGTGTCGGAACGGGCCACGCGGGCCCGGCTGACCCTCTCGGGCGCGGCGTGGAACACGCCCCACCGGCGGACGCTGCCCGTCACGACGCATACGCTACGCCTCGACAAAGGCGAGAATCACGTGGAGCGGATCGTCGAGATGGGCGACGACCCGCTGCCATGGAGCGAATTCCACCCGGCACTCTACCGGCTGGAGATCGAACTCGGCACCCGGAACGGCACGGACCGCCGGCAGGTCGACTTCGGCATGCGCGACTTCCGGACCGAGGGGAAGCGGTTCGTACTCAACGGCCACCGGATCTTCCTGCGGGGCAAGCACGACGCCTGCGTCTTTCCGCTCACGGGCTACGCCCCGATGGACGTGGACTCCTGGCGCGAGGTTTTCCGCACGGCCAAACAGTACGGCATCAACCACTACCGCTGCCACTCCTACGCCCCGCCGCACGCCGCCTTCGTCGCCGCCGACATCGAGGGCATCTACCTGCTCCCCGAGCTGCCGTTGTGGGGCAGCATCGAACGCGGCAACGACGCGTTGAACGACTTTCTGCTGCGCGAAGCGCGCCTGCTGTTCGACGCCGAGGGCAACAGCCCCTCGTTCATGCTCTTCGGCCTCGGCAACGAGCTGGGCGGCGACACGGAGCTGATGCGCGAGTGGCTCGACGACTTCCGCCGGCACGACGACCGCCGGCTCTACTGCTTCGGAGCCAACAACTTCCTGGGATGGAAAGGCTGGCAGGAGGGCGAGGATTGCTTCATCACCTGCCGCGTGGGCGGCGGTGCGGACACCGAGACCCACGTGCGCACCTCGTTCGCATTCGTCGATGCCGAACAGGGCGGGCTGCTGAACCGCCTGCGCCCCTCGACCGACCGCGACTATTCGGCTGCCGTGGCCCGCTGCCCGGGCCCGGTCGTCGGGCACGAGACGGGGCAGTTCCAGAGCTACCCCGACTACGGGCAGATCGACCGCTATACGGGCGTTCTCCGCCCCTGCAACCTTGAGGCGTTCCGCCGCCGGCTGGCCGCGCGAGGCATGGCCGAGCAGGCCGAGGCCTTCAGCCGGGCGACCGAACGTTTCGCCCTGGAGTGCTACAAGGCCGACATCGAGCAGGCCCTGCGCACCCCCGGCATGGGAGGCTTCCAGCTGCTCGATCTTCAGGACTACCCCGGGCAGGGCACCGCCTTAGTGGGGCTTCTCGACGCCTTCATGCAGCGCAAGGAGGGCGTCGACGCCGAGCGATTCCGCGGCTGCTGCGCCCCGGTCGTGCCGCTGGCGCGGTTCGACGACCACTGTCTGTGGAACGACCGGCCGCTGCACATCGATCTGCTGCTGGCCAACTACTCGGAACAGACGTGGACGGAGCCCGTCGACTGGCACCTGGCGACCGCCGACGGCACCTGGGCGCGGCACGGCTCGGTCCGACCCCAGGTGGCGCAGGGCGACGTCGCCGCGACCGGCACGATCGATCTCGCGCTCGACGAAATCCGGGAAGCGGCCCGACTGACCCTGACCCTGACGAGCGGCACCCTCCGCAACGCCTACCGGCTGTGGATCTACCCGCGCCGCGAACGGACCGTCCTGCCGGTCGCCGACCGCCTCGACGAGGCACTCCGCCGGCGCTTGGAGGCGGGCGAGAGCATCCTGCTCGCACCCCGCCGCGAAGCGGTGATGCGGCAGAGCGTCGGCGGACTCTTCACGCCCGATTTCTGGAACTATTCGATGTTCAAAACCATCTCGGAGCAGGCCGGCAAGGAGGTTTCGCCCGGCACGCTCTCCCTGCTCGTCGATCCGGCACACCCGCTCTTCAGGGAGTTCCCCACCGACATCAGCTCCGACTGGCAATGGTGGAGCATCGCGCGCAACTCGCGGCCGATGATCCTCGACGCCCTCCCCTGCCGCCCCATCGTGCAGGTCGTGGACAATGCCGAACGGTGCCACCGGCTGGGGCTGCTCTTCGAATTTCAGGTGGGCGCCGGACGACTGCTCGTCTGCATGTGCGACCTTCAGGCCATAGCCGGCACCCCCGAGGGCGACCAGTGGCTGCACGCCCTCTCCGTCTACCTGCGCTCGGCGCAACCCGCTCCCGCACAAACGCTGTCGTGGGAGGCGCTGTGCGAACTCTTCGGCACGACAGCCGCCAAGGAGGAGATCCGCGGAGTCGAAAACGCCTCCGACTACACACAGGGCACCGGGCAATAACGCCTCGCGACACGAGAGGAAATCCTGAGACAAAACATGAGCAACGCGGCCCGGGCTGTCCGGCGCTCGACCGAGCGATGCTCCGGCGATGCGGCCCCCCGGCCCGAAAGCGAACTAAAAAACGCCGTCCTTTGCGGGACGGCGTTTTTTCCTATGGTTCCGGCAGCTATTTCCGGCTGCGCAGGAAGCACTCGATCGTATTCTCCATCAGGCAGCAGATCGTCATCGGACCGACGCCGCCCGGCACGGGCGTGATGACCGAGGCCTTCGCCTCGACGGCCGCGAAGTCGACGTCGCCGCACAGCTTGCCCGTCTCCGGATCGCGGTTGACACCCACGTCGATCACCACGGCGCCCTCGCCCACCATGTCGGCCGTGACGAACTTCGGGCGGCCGATCGCCACGACCAGGATCTCTGCGCCGCGCGTCACCTCCCCGAGGTCGCGCGTGCGGCTGTGGGTCATCGTCACGGTGGCATTCTCGTCCAGCAGCAGCTTCGACACGGGCAGTCCCACGATGTTGCTGCGGCCGATCACCACGGCGCGCTTGCCGGCGATCTCCACGCCGGCGGACTTCAGCATCTTGATGATCCCCTTCGGCGTGCAGGGCAGCGTACAGGGCTGCTTCTGCCACAGCGCCGCGACGTTGAGCGGGTGGAATCCGTCGACGTCCTTCGCCTTGTCGATCGCAGCAATTACTTTGTCCTCGTCGATATGACGCGGCAGGGGCAGCTGCACCAGAATGCCGTCGACCTCCGGATCGGCGTTCAGCTCCGCGATCATCCCGAGCAGCTCCTCCTCGGAGATCGTCGCCGGACGGCGGATCGTCGTATTGCGGATGCCCACCTCGGCCGAAGCCTTGGCCTTGCCCGTCACGTAGCTCACGCTGCCGGGATCCTCGCCCACGAGGATCACCGCCAGATGGGGCACACGCCCGTATTTCGCGGGGAAAGTCGCCACCTCCGCCGCCATGTCGGCCTTCAATCGGGCCGAAAGTTCCTTACCACTGATTATCGTTGCCATATATCGCTTTTTTGATTCGTTCGAAAGGTATGTAAAAATGGAGCAGGCAAAACCCGAGCAGCCACAGCCCGCCCATGCTCAGCACCTGATTCGGGACCGTGAGCGCCGGCCCCTCCTCGACGCAAAGCTCCGACGCCCCGACATGAAACGACAGTGCGCAGAGCACCACGCCCAGCAACGCTCCCGACGGAGCGATCCACCAGCGGGCGCGCCACCAGTCGCCGGCCCCGCAGACCAACCGCAACGGCAGTCCGACGATCCCGAGCCCCGCGACGGTCGCGACGGTCAGCAGAAACATCCATGCCGTATTGAGCGCAAAGGCGAGCCACCCGTCCAACCCGCTCCAGTCCCAGCCGAGCGTCACCACGACGTTCAACGCCATGATTCCGCCGACGGCCAGCGGGAACTGATAGAGCAGGTGCCACTCCCGGCGCAACAGACTCGGAACGCGCATCAGTCGTCCAGCGCCCAATGCCCGATGTCGGTGCGGTGGAAGAGGTTGTCGCACTCGATGCGCGCCACGTCGGCCAGGGCCTTCTCGCGCGCCTCGGCGAGCGTCGCCCCGCGGCCCACGACGAAGAGCACGCGGCCGCCGGCCGTCAGGATGCGGTCGCCGTCGGGCTTCGTACCCATGTGGTAGACCGTCCCCTCGACACGCTCCAGCCCCCGGATTTCGGCGCCCTTCGCATAGTCGCCGGGATACCCCTTCGAGGCCAGTACGATGCCCAGCGTCGCGAAGTCGTGCCATTCGAGCTCCGTATCGCCGCCGTCGGCCACGGCACAGAAGATATCCACGATGTCGCTCTTCAGACGCGGCAGCACCACCTCGGTTTCGGGATCGCCGAAACGGGCGTTGAACTCGATCACCTTGATGCCCTGCGGGGTCTTCATCAGACCGCCGTAGAGCACCCCCTCGAACGGACACCCCTCGTCCGCCATCGCCTCGGCGACGGGACGCATGATCCGTTCGAGCGCATAGCGTTCGTCCTCCTCGGAGATGAACGGCAGGGGCGAATAGGCCCCCATGCCGCCCGTATTGGGCCCCTCGTCGCCGTCGTAGGCCCGCTTATGGTCCTGCGCCAGCACCATGGGCCACACCTTGCGGCCCGAGACGAAGCAGAGAAGCGAAAATTCGGGACCTTCGAGGTAGTCCTCCACCACGACGCGCCCCTCGCCGAACTTGTCGTCGAGCAGCATGTCGCGCAGCGCCTCGTCGGCCTCCTCCATCGTCGCGGCGATCACCACGCCCTTGCCGGCGGCCAGCCCGTCGTACTTGAGCACGGCGGGGAGCGGACGCCCGGCCACGTAGTCGCGCGCCTCGGCGTAGTCCGAGAAGACGCGGTAACCCGCCGTCGGAATGTCGTGGCGCGCCATCAGATCCTTGGCGAACTCCTTCGACGACTCGATGCGGGCCGCCGCTTTCGTCGGACCGAAGATCCGCAGCCCCGCGGCCTTGAACGCATCGACGACACCCGCCGCCAGCGCCACCTCGGGCCCGACGACCGTCAGGGCGACACCCTCCGCCGCCGCGAAGTCGCGCAGACGCTCGACCTCCGTGTCGCGGATCGCGACGCACTCGGCCTGCGCGGCGATACCCGCATTGCCGGGTGCGCAGAAGATCTTTTCGACCTGCGGCGAGCGTGCGAGCGCATCGACGATGGCGTGCTCGCGGCCGCCGCTGCCTATAACCAGTACTTTCATAGCCTCCGATCAGTGTTTGAAGTGACGTTCGCCGACGAAGCACATCGCGATGCCCAGCTCGTCGGCCTTCTTCACCGAATCCTCGTCGCGCACCGAGCCTCCGGGCTGCACGATCGCCGTCACGCCGTACTCGGCGGCCAGCGTCACGCAGTCGTCGAACGGGAAGAAGCCGTCCGAAGCCAGCACGAGCCCCTCGGTGAAGCCGGCGGCACGCGCCTGCTCGAGGGCGATCTCGGCCGAGCCGATGCGGTTCATCTGTCCGGCACCGACGCCCAGCGTCCGGCCGTCCCGAACCACGGCGATCGCGTTCGACTTGACGTGCTTGACGATGCGCCAGCCGAAATTCAGGTCCTCCATCTGCTCCGGGGCGGGACGGCGCTCCGTGACGCACATGCCGGCCTCCACGGTGCGGGTCGCCGTGTCGAGCTCCTGCACGAGCAGGCCGCCGTTCACGCTCACCAGCTGACGCACACTGCCGGCCTCGCCCTCCATCGGCACCTCCAGCAGGCGCAGGTTCTTCTTCGTGCGGAGCACCTCCAAGGCCCCCTCTTCGAACTTCGGCGCCATGATGATCTCCAGGAAGATCGGCTTCATCAGCTCGGCGGCCTCGCGGGTCACCGGACGGTTCGTGGCGACGATGCCGCCGAAGATCGACACCTTGTCGGCTTCGTAGGCCTTGGTCCACGCCTCGACGACATCCTTGCCCGTCGCGGCGCCGCAGGGATTCATGTGCTTCAGCCCCACGCAGAACGGGACGTCGAACTCACGGACGATGCACAACGCGGCATTGGCATCCTGAATGTTGTTGTAGGAGAGCTCCTTGCCGTTCAGCTGACGGGCGAAGGCCAGCGAATAGGGCACCGGCTCCGCCTCGCGGTAGAACTTCGCCTCCTGATGCGGATTCTCGCCGTAGCGCAGCGACTGCGCGAGATCGAACTCCAGGAAAAGTTTCTCGGAGAGCCCCGCCTGGTTGCGCATCCAGCCGGCGATCATCATGTCGTACTCGGCCGTGTGGGTGTAGGCCTTGGCCGAGAGTTGCAGACGCGTCGACTTTTCGGTGTTGCCGCCGGTGCGGATCTCATCGAAGATCCGCTCGTAGTCGGCCGGATCGCAGACCACCGTCACGTCGGCCCAGTTCTTCGCCGCCGAACGCAGCATCGACGGACCGCCGATGTCGATGTTCTCGATGGCGTCCTCCATCTTCACGTCGGGACGGGCGATGGTCTGGCGGAACGGATAGAGGTTCACGCACACCAGGTCGATGAACCCGATGCCGTTCTCTTCGAGCGCCTTGAGGTGCTCGGGGTCGTCGCGGCGGGCCAGCAGGCCTCCGTGCACCTTTGGATGCAGGGTCTTGACGCGGCCGTCGCAGATCTCGGGGAATCCCGTCACGTCGCTGATGTTCAACACCTCGATGCCGCTCTCACGCAGCAGCTTCATCGTGCCGCCCGTGGCGATCACCTCCCAGCCCAGCTCGCGCAGGCTGCGGGCGAAGTCGACCACGCCGGTCTTGTCGCTTACGCTAATCAATGCTCGCATATTCGTAATCTGTTTTTTACCTATTTTCAATTATTTCATTTCGTCGAGCAGCCGCCGGATCGTATCCACGTACAGCGGATACTCCACGGCATGCACCAGCTGCTCCAACTCGGCCGCGTCGTCGCCCTCGTAGGCGAAGGCGCGCTGGGCGATGATCCGCCCGCCGTCGAGCGTGGCGTCGACCCGATGGATCGTCACGCCGAAGACCTTCACGCCGTAGGCGAGCGCCTGCTCGATGG
>CAMWWU010000013.1 GCA_947178025.1 uncultured Alistipes sp.
GCATGGAGTGCGAGCACCTGCGCATGGTCCTGATGCAGCGGCAGAAACCCAACACGCGCATCCAGTCCATCGCGTTCCAGCAGCCCACGCACTACGAGTGGGTCCGCGCAGGCAAGCCCATCGACGTTTGTTACCAGATCGTCGAGAACCACTACCGCGGCTCCGTCACCACGCAGTTGCGCATCAAGGACATCAAACCGGTGGTCAAATAAAGTGAAAGGTGAAAAGTTAAATGTGAAAGGTGCGGTAAGCGGATTCGAAACTTGCTGCGTGATTGAAAAAGAAAGGTGAAAGGGCTTTTGTCCCTTTCACCTTTTTCGGTCGGATGCGGAAAGCGAAAAACATTCGGATAGGCTTTTCACATTTCCCTTTTCACTTTTAACTTTTCACCTCTCACTTTTCACCTTTCACCTTTCACCTTTCACTTTCCCTTCCAGCCAAGTCACTCTCGCCGCATCGTCCGCTTCGGGCAGGGGCGCAGGTACGAAGTCCGAATAGCCCATCGCTATGACGCACAGGGGTTCGCAGCCCTCGGGCAGAGGCAGCAAGGTCCGCAGATAGTCGGCCGCCGTCTCGCCGTCCGGAGCATCTTTCAGCCGCGGCCGTCCGTCGACATGCACCCAGCACGACGCCAGCCCCTCGTCCACGCAGGCCAGTTGCAGCAGCGTGGCCGCTATGGCACAGTTTTCGCGCCACAAGTCGGTCTTGGCGGCATCGCCCAGCACCACGATCGCCATCGGCGCCCCTTTCATGAAGCCAGCGCCGTAGTCGCGCATCTCAGCCATGCGGGCCACCGCAGCCGGATCGTCGACCGCCAGAAACCGCGTCGAGCGGCTGTTGCGCGACGAGGGGGCCCCAAGGGCCGCATCCAGCACGCGGCCCACGACTTCGCGCGGTACGGGCCGCCCGTCGAACTTGCGGACCGAGCGGCGGCGGCGTATGATTTCCTTGAATTCCATAAATTCTGTTGTTTTCGTGCGTTACTTGCAAAGATAGTGAAAAAAGCGTACTTTTGAATGGCAAAACATCATCCCACCATGAACGACACCTTCCGCTTCACCATCGCCCTGATCTACGATTTCGACGGCACGCTGGCTCCCGGCAACATGCAGGAGTACGATTTCATCCCCGCCGTGGGCAAGAGCAACAAGGAGTTCTGGACCGAGGCCAATTCGCTGGCCGAGGAGCAGGACGCCGACATGGTGCTCACCTACATGGCCCGCATGATCCAGGAGGCCAAGTCGAAAGGACTGTCGCTGCGGCGCGAGGCGTTTCAGGAGTCGGGGCGCCGGGTGACGCTCTTCGCCGGAGTGGAGGAGTGGTTCGCGCGCATCAACGCCTACGGCGCCGAGCGCGGCATCCGCATCCTGCACTACATCAACTCGTCGGGCCTCAAGGAGATCATCGAGGGCACCTCGATCGCCGGCGAGTTTCGCAAGATCTACGCCTGCTCGTTCCTCTACGACGTCGACGGCATCGCCTACTGGCCCGCCGTGGCGGTCAACTACACCAATAAGACGCAGTTCATCTTCAAGATCAACAAGGGCGTGGAATCGGTCTTCGACTCGAAGCTCGTCAACCGCTACATCCCCGAGAACGAACGCGCCGTGCCGTTCCGACACATGATCTACGTCGGCGACGGAACGACCGACATCCCCTGCATGCGCCTCGTGAAGAACTTCGGAGGCCACTCGATCGCCGTCTACAACCCGGCCCAGAAGGGGGCCCGCCGCGAAATGGCCTCGCTCATCCACGACAACCGCGTGAGCCACGTCTGCCCGGCCGACTACACGGCCGGTTCGGAGATGGACACCCTCGTGAAGACCATCATCGACAAGATCGACCTCGACGACCGGCTCGAAAAGCTGGAAGTCGTCAAATAACCGCCCGCCATGTCGCTCTGGACGCTATATGCGAAACTCGCGGGACGCTGGCTCCGGACGGTAGGGCGGTTTCTGCCGCTCGTCGCACTCTTCGCGTCCGGCATCGGATGGCTCCTCTACGTCATCGCCGGGTACGCACCCGCGGCGGCGACGGCCGCGGCGATGCTTTTCCTGCTGCGCCTGCACCGATCGCGGCGCGATCTGCACTTCATCCGCCTACACCTGCATCGCCCGCGGATCCGCCTCGGAACCGAATACTTCGCGCTGTCGCTTCTTCCGGCGGCGCTGCTGGCCCTGCAAGAGGCCTGGCCGTGGGCCGTCGCCCTCGTCGCGACGGCGCCTCTCATCGCGCTGCTTCCGGAGCCGCGGTCCGGAGCCGGCCGCGGCAAACGGCTCTCCATCGGCCTGCTCGGCCACTCGCCCGAATGGACGGCCGGCATACATCGGCACCCCGTCGTCGCCGTGCTCCTGCTGCTGTTCGTCGCAGGGTGCTGCCTGCTCCCTTATTTCGGATTTCCGGCCCTCTATCTCGCCGCACTCTGCTGCGCGGGGCTCTACGAAGACAACGAGCCGCTCCAGCTGCTCCTGCTCCCCGAACAAGGCAGTTCGCGGCTGCTGCGCACGAAGATCGCCGAGGCCTGGCGCAACTACTTCCTCGCCGCGTCGCCGTTCGCTCTCGCGGCCGGTCTGCTGCACCCCGAAACGGCATGGCTCGCCGCCCTGTGGGGCCCGCTCGCGGCCCTGATGCTCGTCTACTGCATCGTGGCCAAATACGCCCACTACGACCCCGCGGCCCGCGGAGGCTCGTCGACGGCCGCACAGCTCGGACTCGTGGGATTTCTCTTCCCGCCGCTCCTGCCCGTAAGCCTCTGCCTGCTGATCCGCTACGCCGTGCAGGCCGAAAGCAATCTCGACCGATACCTCTATGATTACGATTGACACACTCACCGTCCGCGCCGGCGGCCGCACGATCCTCGACCGGCTGACCATGCACCTCTCCGAGGGGCGCATCCACGGCATCGCGGGCATCAACGGCGCCGGCAAGACCACGCTGCTGAACGCCCTCTACGGCTTCATGCCCGCAGCCTCGGGCAGCATCTCCCGCAACGGCCGTCCGCTCCGGCGCCGCGAAACGGCCTATCTCGAAAGCGAGCAGTTCTTCTACTCCGGAATGACGGGTCGCGACTACCTCGACCTGATCCGCCACTACCACCCGTCGTCGGACCCGACGCCCTACGTCCGGCTCTTCGCCCTGCCGATCGACGAGGAGGTGAGCCTCTGGTCGACGGGCATGAAGCAAAAGCTGGCTCTCGCGGCCGCATTCATGCAGGAAAAGGAGGTCCTGCTGCTCGACGAACCCTTCAACGGACTGGACATGGAGGCCGTCTACGCCGCCCAGCGGATGATCGCCGCAGCGGGACGCGCAGGCCGCACGGTGCTCGTCACGTCGCATATCTTCCCGACGCTGGAGGCCGTGGCCGACGATCTGTTCGTCATCGACGGCGGCAGCGTCGCCGGCCGCTACGACCGTTCGGAGTTCCCCCGGGCGGCCCGCGAGCTGGAGGTCTTCTTCCGCCGCCGCTACGAAGCGGCCTTCGCCGAAAAATAACCCGATTTCAAACCCGAACCGATATGAAGAACCGAATCGTATTCGCCACCAACAACGCCCACAAAAAAGCCGAAGTACAGGCCGTGCTGGGTCCCGACTTCGAACTCGTGACGCCGCGCGACTGCGGCGTCGAGGAGGAGATTCCCGAAACGCAGCCGACGCTCGAAGGCAACGCCTCGCAGAAAGCCCGCTACCTGCACGACCGCACCGGTCTGGACTGCTTCGCCGACGACACGGGGCTCGAAGTCGCCGCGCTCGGCGGCGCCCCGGGCGTACACTCGGCGCGCTACGCCACCGACGGCCACGACTTCGCGGCCAACAACCGGCTGCTGCTGCGCAATCTGGCCGGTCAGACCGACCGCCGGGCCCGCTTCCGCACGGTCATCGCGCTGATTCTCGGCGGCGAGGAGCACCGCTTCGAGGGGATCGTCGAGGGCCGCATCATCGAACACGAAACCGGAGACGAGGGTTTCGGCTACGACCCGCTCTTCGTCCCCGACGGCTACGACCGCACGTTCGCCCAGATGTCCGTCGAGGAGAAGAACGCCGTTTCGCACCGCGCCCGCGCCGTGCGCAAGCTGGTGGAGTTTCTGAAAAACGTCGAACGATGACCTCCCGAACCGCCGCCGCACAGGAGCACCTCGCATGGGTCGACCTGCTGCGCATCGCCGCCTGCTTTCTGGTGGTCTTCTCGCACTGCTGCGACCCATTCGTCGCCCGTTTCGACGAGGATCCCGAATCGTTCTTCACGGGCGTATGTCTCGGCAGCCTCGTGCGTCCCTGCGTCCCGCTCTTCGTCATGATGACGGGCGTGCTGCTCCTGCCCGTCCGCGAACGGATGGGGGCATTCTACCGGAAACGCCTCGGGCGGCTGCTCCCTCCGCTCGTCGGGTGGTCGCTGCTCCTGCCGCTGCTCTTCTTCGCCTACCTGGCCTGCATCGCTCCCGGCACGCAGAATCCCGCCATCGCGGGCGACCACAGCTGGGCCGGCACGCTGGTCAAGCTGCGGACGTTCCTCTTCAACTTCAATTTCGACACCACGCCGCTCTGGTATCTCTACATGCTCGCCGGGCTCTACCTCGCGATGCCCCTCCTGAGCGACTGGCTCCGCCATGCCGACCGCCGGGAGATGCGCCTCTTCCTCCGCGTGTGGGGCCTCACGCTGCTGCTGCCCTACGCCGGCATGATCGCCCCCGTCCTGGGATACGCCGGCAACTACGGCAACCCGGGCCTTTTCGGGGTCTGCGACTGGAACCAGTTCGGCACCTTCTACTACGTCTCCGGATTCATCGGCTACCTCGTGCTGGCGCATTATCTGGTCCGCTTCCCCCTCGTCTGGAGCCGCCGGAAGCTGCTGTGGGCCGGCTCGGGCATGTTTTTGGCCGGATACCTCGTCACGATGCTCGGCTACCTCTTCATGCAGCGCCGCTACCCGGGCAACTACGCCTATCTGGAGATCGTGTGGTACTTCGCCGGCATCAACGTCTTCCTGATGACCTTCCCGATCTTCGTCGCCATCAGCCGGATCCGCATCCGTCCGCGCCCGTGGATCGCCCGGATCGCCGCGCTCACGTTCGGCATCTACCTCTGCCACTTCGTCTTCGTGGCGGCCGCCTACGACCTCTTCGACCGCCCCGGACTGCCGCCCGTCGTGCGGATCGCGGCGATGTCGGTCACGGCTTTCATCGTGAGCGGAGGCCTCGTATGGCTGCTGCGCCGGTTCGCGCCGACGCGCCCGTTGGTCTCGTGAAATTTGCACCCTCGAAAGAATTGACTACCTTTGCCCCGTCATGGAAACGAAAAAATACGAAAAGCAGGAGCGCTTCGACGCCGCGACCATCGAGGCGCTGAAGGGCCACTACACCGAAATACTGCGTCTGCTGGGCGAGTATCCCGAGCGCGAGGGGCTGGTGAAGACCCCCGAGCGGGTCGCCAAGGCGATGTCGTTCCTCGTGAAGGGGTACGACGAGAATCCGCTGGAGATCATCCGCTCGGCGACGTTCCGCGAAGAGTACAAGCAGATGGTGCTGGTCAAGGACATCGAGTTCTACTCCCTGTGCGAACACCACATGCTGCCCTTCTACGGCCGGGCCCACGTGGCCTACATCCCCGACGGATACATCACCGGCCTGTCGAAGGTGGCGCGCGTCGTGGAGTGCTTCGCACGCCGGTTGCAGGTGCAGGAGCGCCTGACGGTCGAGATCCGCAACTGCATCCAGGAGGCGCTGAACCCGATGGGCGTAGCCGTGGTGATCGAAGCCAGCCACATGTGCATGCAGATGCGCGGCATCGAGAAGCAGCAGTCCGCGACGACCACCTCGGCCTTCACGGGCATCTTCCTCTCGGACCACCGCACGCGCGAGGAGTTCATGAACCTCATTTCGCACAAATACCGGTAGGGCGGAGGTCCTGCCGAAGCCGAAGAGCGTCCGACGAGTTCCGGACGCTCTTTTTCGTATGTCGCCGGACCGTATCCGATGCCCGGAAACCGCCTCTTTATGCCACGAACGGTCCGCAGCCGCAAAATCGCATCGCGCAGGAATGGAATTTGAAACGGCATTCGGCGACAGCAAAACCAATAAAATTCAAAGCCATGACCGTCAAAAAATTACACTATCTTGCGATCGCGCTCTTCGCACTTGCGGCCGGCGCCTGCCAGAAAGAGCCCTCGACATCGGGGCTCAACGAGGATTATCTGGTGTACACGGACCACGATACGGCGACCGACTTCGCAGCGTTCGAAACCTACTTCCTGCCGGACAGCATCCTCGTGATCGGCTCGCGCGACAAGTCGGAATACTGGAAAGACGCCGACGCCCTCCAGATCGTGAACACGGTGGCCGAGCGGCTCGACGCCGCAGGCTACACCCGCACCGCCGAAGTCGACACGGCCGACCTGGGCATTCAGCTCAGCTACGTCAGGCAGCGCACCTACTTCGTGGGCTACGACCAGCCCTACTGGTGGTGGTACTATCCCTACTACTGGTCGCCGGGCTACTGGGGCGACTGGCTCGGGTGGCACTATCCCTACCGCGTCTACTACGGCTACACGGCCGGTTCGCTCCTCATCGAGATGCTGAACCTCGACGGCGGCGACACGACGTCCCGCACGCTCCCGATCGTCTGGGACAGCTTCATCGGCGGACTGCTCACCTCGTCGACGGAGGTCAACCTGCAACGGACGACCGCCGCCGTGAAGCAGGCATTCGCCCAGTCGCCCTATCTCTATCAGGCACAATAGTCCAACCCCGAAATCATCAAGCAGATCATGAAAACAGCGAAATATCTCCGGATTCTGGCACTCGGTGCCGTGCTTCTGGCCGCCGTGCGTCCCGCCTCGGCGCAGCTCTTCCCCAACAGCTACATCAACATCGACTGGCAGGTCAACGTCCCGCTGGGCAACGACCTCGCGGACAAGGCCTCGGGGTGGGGCATGAATTTCGAGGGCGGCTACTTCGTGACGCCCGAAATCGCCGTCGGCCCCTTCATCTCGTACCACACCAACCTCGAAAGCCTCTCGCGCCGCACGCTCGACCTGGGCAACGGTTCGGCGCTGACCGCCGCACAGAAACACGCCCTCTTCCAGCTGCCGTTCGGTGCGACCGGCCGCTACACCTGGATGCAGAAGAGCGTCTTCCAGCCCTACGCCGGGCTGAAGCTGGGCGCCTGCTACGCGGAGCTCTCGTCCTACTACTACGTGCTGAAGCAGTACACCGACACGTGGGGCTTCTACCTCTCGCCCGAGATCGGCGCGAGCATCTTCCCCGACCCTTCGTATCGCATCGGCATCCACATCGCACTCTATTACAGCTACGCCACCAACAACGGCGACGTGCTGACCTACTCGGTGAACAACCTCAACAACTTCGGTATCCGCGTCGGCATCTCTTTCTGACGCGACTTCCCGACAAGCGAACCGCCGGGCCCTTCGCAGGGTCCGGCGGTTTTCGTTGCAGCGTCGGCAGCGGCGTCAGTGCGCCTCCAGCCAGTTGCCGCCGACACCGGCGTCGGCGACCAGCCGGACCTTGAGTGCGGCAGCCCCCTCCATCGCCTCGGTGACGATGCGCACGACGCGCTCCTGCTCCGAGCGGAGCATGTCCACGACCAATTCGTCGTGCACCTGGAGAATCACCCGCGAGCGGATCCCCTCCGCGGCGAAGCGGCGCGACACTTCGATCATGGCGATCTTCATGATATCGGCCGCCGAACCCTGGATCGGAGCGTTCACGGCATTGCGCTCGGCCAGACCGCGGGCCACGGCGTTGCGCGAACCGATGTCATTGAGGTAGCGGCGGCGGCCGAAGATCGTCGAGACGTATCCCTCCGTGCGGGCCTTCTCCACCACGCGGTCCATGTACTCCTTGATCTTGGGGTAGGAGGCGAAGTAGCCCTCGATGATCTCCCGAGCCTCCTTGCGGGGGATTTCGAGGCGCTGGCTCAGGCCGAAGGCCGAGATGCCGTAGATGATGCCGAAATTGGCCGTTTTGGCCCGACGGCGCTCCTCGGCGGTCACCTCCGACAAGGATTTGCCGAAGAGACGGGCGGCCGTCGCGGCGTGGATGTCCTCGCCGTTCGCGAAGGCCGCGATGAGCGACTCGTCGCCCGAAAGATGGGCCATCAGACGCAGTTCGACCTGACTGTAATCGGCCGAGAGCAGCAGGTGATCGTCGTCCGTGGGGATGAAAGCCTGCCGGATCCGGCGGCCCATCTGGTCGCGGACGGGGATATTTTGCAGGTTGGGATTCGTGGAGGAGAGGCGTCCGGTCGCCGTCACGGCCTGGTTGAACGAGGTGTGGATGCGTCCCGTCGTGCGGTTGACCAGCTGGGGCAGCGCCTCGACGTAGGTCGAAAGGAGCTTCTTGACGCCCCGGTATTCGAGGATCAGATCGACGATGCGGTGCTTGTGAGCGAAGCTCTGGAGATACTCCTCGTCGGTGCAGAACTGTTTGGTCTTGGTCATTTTGGGTTTCTCGGCGATCCGCATCTTGCCGAACAGCACCTCGCCCAGCTGGCGCGTGGAGTTGATGTTCAGATTCGGTTCGCCCGCCTCGGTCCGGACGGCGGATTCGAGTTCGGCGAGCTTGCGGTTCAGCTCGACGGCATACTCCGCCAGCGCCGCCGTGTCGATCCGGACGCCCGCCGTCTCGATGTCGGCCAGCACCTCGATCATCGGCTCCTCGATCTCGCGGTAGAGGTGCTGCAACCCGGCCCGTTCGATCTCGGGCCAAAGCACCTGCTTGAGTTGCAGGGTGATGTCGGCATCCTCGGCCGCATACTCCTTGACGCGTTCGACGTTCACGAGATCCATCGTCAGCTGCCGGGCCCCCTTGCCGATGAGAGTCGCGATCTCGATGGGTTTGTAGTCGAGGTAGCGCATCGCCAGGGCGTTCATGTTGTGGCGAGACTCGGGATCGAGCAGGTAGTGGAGGATCATCGTGTCGTACTTGAGTCCCCGCACGGCGACGCCGATGCGCCGCAGCACCATCAGGTCGAACTTGATGTTCTGGCCGATCTTGGCGATCCGCTCCTCCTCGAACAACGGGCGGACGATCGCAGCGTATTCGGCCGTATTCGATTCGCTGAAAGGCACGTACCAAGCCTTGTGCGGCTCCGTAGCGAACGACATGCCGACGATCCGGTCGTTGAAGATATCGAAACCCGTGGTCTCCGTATCGAAACAGAACTCGGAGCAGCGCCCGATCTCAGCGACCACGGCGCGCAGGGCGTCGGCGCTCTCGACGAGCAGGTATTCGTGAGGCGTGGTCTGCGCCGTGGCGAACTCTCTTTCGAGCGGCTCCTCCTCGGCAGCGGGGGAGGGGGCAGCCGCTGCGGGAAGCGGTTCGACGGGAGCGCCGAACAGATCCCCCTGACCTGCGAGCGCAGCCCGTTTGGCCGCCGCGGACTTGGCGCGGGCCATCTCGGCGAGCTGTCGCTGCGCCTCCTGATGGGGGACGTCGGACTCGGGTTCGGGCGGCGCCAGATTGGCCAGGTCGCCCAGGAAAGCCTTGAAATCGAGCTCGGCGAAGAGAGCCCGCAACGCGTCGATATGCGGCTCGCAGACCGTGAGATCCTCCTCGCACAGCGCGATCGGCACGTCGAGCCGGATCGTCGTCAGCCGCTTGGCCAGCCGCAGGTTGTCGCTCCAGGCAGCGATCTTCTCGCCCTGCTTGCCCGGAATGCGCGCCACGTTGTCGAGGATATTCTCCACCGTACCCCATTCGCGCACCAGCTTGCAGGCGCTCTTTTCGCCGATCCCCGGCACGCCGGGAATGTTGTCCGAGGCGTCGCCCCACAGCGCCAGGATGTCACGCACGAGCGTAGGATCGTCGATGCCGTACTTCTCGCGGATCGCCTCGCGATCGACGATCTCGATCGCGCCGTCGCTACCTTTCTGCTTATATATCTTGCAGTTGTCGCGAACGAGCTGACCGTAGTCCTTGTCGGGCGTCACCATGTAGACGTCATAGCCCGCCTCGACGCCCTTCTGCGAAAGGGTGCCGATCACATCGTCGGCCTCGTAGCCCTCGACCTCCAGCACCGGGATGCACATCGCCTCCAGCACCCGCTTGACATAGGGCACCGAGATCAGGATATCCTCGGGCGTCTCGGCGCGGTTGGCCTTGTACTCGGGGAAGATGTCGCGGCGGAAACTGCCGCCCTTGGGGTCGAACGCCACGCCCAGCAGATCGGGGCGTTCGCGTTTCTGAATGTCGCGCAGGAACTTCACGAAACCGAAGATCACCGACGTATTCATTCCGTTGCGGTTGCGCATAGGACGCCCCAGAAACGCATAGTAATACTTGAAGATCAACGCATAGGCGTCGATTAGAAAGAGCTTTTTCATAGATTGCGTATCATCGGTTGTCTTCGGCGAACCACTCGGCGAACGAAGTCGCCGTCTCGTGCAGCCGCAGCGAATGGAGCTCGACTCCCTCCGGAAGCCGGGCCCGGATGCGGGCCGCGAAGTCGGGGAGCATGTTTTCGCAGGTAGGGCGGTAGGGGACCGCGATGACGTTGCCGAAGCGCTCCGAGAGCGTCTGCCGCAAGAGGGCGCCCTGCGGCGAATCCTCCAGCACGAGGGCGTGGTCGAAACGTGCGACGATCTCCTCGTTCACGATCCGTTTCAATACGCCGAAATCCACGACCATCCCCTTCTTGGGATCGTCGGCAGCATCCGACGGCCGTCCCTTGACCGTCACGAAAAGGCGGTAGGAGTGTCCGTGAATCTCGCGGCACGGACCGTCGTACCCTTCGAGGGCATGGGCCGCCTCGAACGAAAATTCCTTGGTCAGTCTGATTGTTGCCATAGGGCAAATATACGAATAAGCCGAGAGAAAAAAGCAAGCTGGCTTGTATTTTTTCGGAGGCGCAGTATCTAAGGCGCAGCCGAACGGACGAATAAGCGAGGGCGGATATCCCTCGCCGGTCTCCCGCCGGCACAAAAAAAGAGGCGGGAAAGATTCCCGCCTCTTCGGTATTTCGACTCCGACGCTTAGCGCAGTTCGACCTTGCAGGGGCTGTACATCTGCACGCCCTGACGCGCTACAGCTTCGCGCAGCTGCTCGTAATCCTGCATCATCAGCCCCAGCTCCGAGCCGACGAGCGACATGCGGATCTTGGCATTGAGCGACGCGAGCACCGCCGCGAAGCCCGAGGGCTCCTCCAGAATCTCCGCCACGCGGTACTTCTCGCCCAGCCCGGCCTTGTCGACCGCCAGGGCGATGGCCGTCTTCAGACCGCCGCACGCATCCACGAGACCGATGCCGAGGGCGTCCTCGCCCGACCAGACACGGCCGCCGGCGATGTCGAGCACCTTCTCGATCGGCAGGTTGCGACCCTCGGCGACGTTCGTCGTGAAGGTTTCGTATACACGATCCACGCCGCGCATGATCATCGCACGCTGCACGGGCGTGAGGGGTCCCTTGCCGAGGAAATCGGACGAAGCGTTGGTCTGCACGCCGTCGATGTTGATGCCCAGCTTGTTCTTCAGCGCGTCGCGCGTGTCGTAGATCATGCCGAAGACACCGATCGAACCCGTCAGGGTCAGCTCGTCGGCCACGATCACGTCGGCCGGGCAGGAGATGTAGTAGCCGCCGCTGGCCGCATAGGAACCCATCGACACGATGACCGGTTTTTCGGCCTTGAGCAGCTCCATTTCGCGCCATACGAGGTCCGAAGCCAGGGCGCTGCCGCCCGGCGAGTTGACGCGCAGCACGACGGCCTTGACCCCCTCGTCGGCACGCACGCCGGCCAGCGTCGCAGCCAGCGTATTGCCGTAGATGTCCTTGCCCGTACCCTCGCCGTCGACGATGCCGCCGTCGGCATAGACGATCGCCACCTGGTCGGAGGCGATGTTCTTCAGGTCGGCCGGCACCTGCGCGGCGTAGTCGCCCAGCGAGACGAAGTTGTACTCGTCGTCATCGTCGGCCTCGACGCCCAGTTCGGCGAAGATCTCCTTCATCCGGTCCTCGTAGACCAGCCCGTCGACCAACCCGTGTTCGAGCGCCTCCTCGGGGAGCGACACGGCGAGCTCGTCGGCGATGCGGTTCAGCACAGCCGGTTCGATGCCGCGCGCCTCGGCGACGGTCGAAACGATGTGGTTCCACATCGAACCCAGCAGCTGCTGCATCTGCTCGCGGTTGGCGGGCGACATCCGGTCGAGGATATAGGGCTCGACGGCGCTCTTGTACTTGCAGACCGTGGGACGGAAGACCTCGACCTTCAGATCGAGCTTGTCGAAAAGTCCCTTGTAGAACATCAGATTCGAGGACATGCCGGCCCACTCCATGCCGCCCTGCGGCTGAAGGTAGATCTTGTCGGCCACCGAAGCGAGGTAGTACTGTCCCTGCGAATAGACTTCGTTGTAGGCCACGACGAATTTGCCGCTCTCCTTGAAGCCGGCGATCGCCTCGCGCAGCTCTTCGAGCAGCGCGGATCCAGTGACTCCTCCTCCGCCGTTCAGACGCAGGTAGATACCCTTGATGCGGTCGTCGTCCCGGGCGGCGTCGATGGCGCGCAGCACCTGGAAGATCGAGAGCTCGGGAGTGGAAGACATCGTGCGGAAATCGAATCCGGCGAGCGGATCGGTCGACGGCGCATCGGTGATCACCTCCGAAAAATCGATCTTGAGGATCGACTCCGGAGCCACCGCCACCTGCTTATCCATCGAACCGGCGACGATGCCTACCAGGACGATGATCCAGAAGAAAAAGACCAGCACCGAACCCGCGAAAAAGGCGAGCAGACCGGCCAAAAAGGTTTTGATGAAGTTCATAACTCGGATATTTTTGACGTTAACGAATCAGCTTACGGGACAAAGATAACGAATTTTCATGAAAAACAAATAAATTTTATCGTTTTTCGATAATTTTTCACGAATACCTTAATATATTTTCGGAAATTAACGTTATCTTTGCCGAAGAAGTAACAAACCCGCATATGGAAGAGAAGATCAGCCGGCTGCTCGCGGCTGTCGTGCACCCCGAATCGGGGCTCGACATCGTTCGGAGCGGCATACTGGAGCGGATCGCGGCGACGCCGGAACGGATCGCCGTGACGCTCCGATTCCCCAAGGCGCGCGACCCGTTCGCCGTGAAGATCAAGAACCGGACCGAAGAGCTGCTGCGCGAGGCCTATCCCGAAGCCGCTGTCGTCGTGACGGCGATGGAGGGCGGCACGGCGCCGCGCCCCGAACCCAAGACGAAGACCACGACGGGCGGCATCGCCAAGGTGATCGCCGTGGCGTCGGGCAAGGGCGGCGTCGGCAAGTCGACCGTGACGGCCAACCTGGCCATCACCCTGCGCAACATGGGATTCAGGGTAGGCGTCCTCGACGCCGATATCTACGGCCCCTCGCAGCCCAAGATGTTCGGCGTGGAGGGATATCTGCCCGACGCCGTGCGCGAGGAGGGCGAGGACCGCATCGTTCCGGCCGAGTCGATGGACGTCAAGCTCATGTCGATCGGCTTCTTCATCAAACCCACCGACGCGCTGCTGTGGCGCGGCGCCATGGCGGTCAACGCCCTCAAGCAGATGATCCACCAGACGCAGTGGGGCGGACTCGACTTCCTGCTCGCCGACCTGCCTCCCGGCACGGGCGACATCCACCTCTCGATCATCGGCGAACTGAAGATCGACGCAGCCGTCATCGTCTCCACGCCCCAGCAGGTAGCCGTGGCCGACGTGGTGCGCGGCGTGGAGATGTTCCGCAACGAAAACGTAGCGATTCCCGTGGCAGGCATCATCGAGAACATGGCCTGGTTCACCCCCGAGGAGCTGCCCGACAACCGTTATTATATCTTCGGCCGCGGCGGCGCCCGCCGCTATGCCGAGGAGCACGGCGTGGAGCTGCTGGGCGAGATTCCGATCATCCAGTCGATCATGGAGGGGGCGGACGGAGGGCGTCCGGCCGCCGGCATCGATCCGCGGGTAGAGGAGTACTATCGCGACATTGCGCAAAAAATTGTTGAAAAGACCGTCGAAAGCTGTTGACAACCCTGACGCGAACGGATGAAAAATAACAACAACTTCCCGGCCCGAAGCCTTGCATTTCCGAAAAGAAGGCGGGTATAATCGGATTCCGCCGAAAACCAAAAAAAGTTTTTGCGAAATGTCATCAGCGGCCGAAGGGCGAAAACGGCATAGAATGTTGAAAACGAAACGGTGTCGATATGTTGAAAACAGTTATCGAAAATTGTTGATTACTCTCTTAACCGCTTATTTTTAAATTGTTTATTCACCCAAATAACTAAAAGACGAAAACCGGATTTGTCGATAAACGGAAAGCTGGTCGAGTTATGCACATTATCGACAGCTATTATTTCTATTTATCTTTATTATTTAAATTTAAAAAAGGAATAAAAAATAAAAACGATGGTCAATAACTCCGCCGCACTGAGCAGCCGGATCGCCGAACTCAAGCGCGAAAAACGCGCCGTGATCCTGGCACATTATTATACGACGCCCGAGGTGCAGGCCGTCGCCGACTTCCTGGGCGACTCGCTGGCTCTCTCGGTCAAGGCGCAGAACGTCGACGCCGACATCATCCTCTTCGCCGGGGTGCACTTCATGGCCGAAACCGCCAAGGTGCTCTGCCCCGAAAAGAAGGTGCTGATCCCCTGCCCCGAGGCGGGATGCTCGCTGGCCGAGTCGTGCGATGCCGCCGATTTCGCCGCCTTCAAGGAGCGGTACCCCGGGCATACGGTCGTTTCGTATGTCAATACGACGGTGGGCGTCAAGGCGCTGACGGATGTCTGCTGCACCTCCTCGAATGCCCTGAAGGTCGTGGAGTCGATCCCGGCCGGACAGCCGGTGATCTTCGCCCCCGACCGCAACCTCGGCTCCTATATAAAAAAGCTCACCGGACGCGAAAACATGGTGATCTGGGACGGCGCATGCCACGTACACGAGGAGTTCTCGCTGGAGAAGCTGCTGGCGCTCAGGGCCGAACACCCCGAAGCTAAAGTCGTCGTGCATCCCGAGTGCCGGGCTTATATCGTCGAGGTGGCCGACTTCGTGGGGTCGACGGCGGCGATCCTCGACTACTGCGGGGCGAGCGAAGCCGACGAGTTCATCGTGGTGACCGAGGCGGGGATCCTCGCCGAGATGTGCAAGCGCTACCCCGAGAAGCGTTTCATCCCGGCGCCTCCCGACGACGAGGCCTGCGGATGCAACAACTGCAAGTATATGAAGATGGTGACGCTCGAAAACATCCTCGCCTGCCTCGAAAACGAGGCGCCCGAGATCGAGCTCGACGAGGAGGTGCGCCGCCGGGCCGAACGGTCGATCCGCAACATGATCGCGATACGATAGCGGAGCGGGATCGGTAAAACGACAGAAATACCAAACACAATACCATGAAAAAACTCTTTCTTTCGCTGGCGGCGGCATGCGCGACGCTGACCGCGGCGGCCGACGAGGGGATGTGGCTGCTGCCTTATCTCCGTCAGATGAACATCAAGCAGATGCAGGAGCGCGGATGCAAACTCTCCGCCGAGCAGATTTACAGCGCCGACCGTTCGTCGCTCAAGGACGCCGTGGTGATCTTCGGCGGCGGATGCACGGGCGAGATCGTCTCTCCTGAAGGCCTGCTCTTCACCAACCACCACTGCGGCTACGGCTCGATCCAGCAGCTTTCGTCCGTGGAGCACGACTACCTGAAGAACGGCTTCTGGGCCATGTCGCAGTGCGAGGAGCTTCCGGTGCCGGGCTTGCAGGTGCGTTTCGTGCGCAAGATCTCCGAGGTGACCGAGGAGATTCTCGGCAACGTCCCCTCGACGGCCGGACAGCAGGAGTGGAAGCAGATCGTCGATCGGAACATCGAGGGGCTCGTCGAGCGGCTGGAGGCCGAGAACCCCGGCATGGAGATCGTCGTGAAGCCCTTTTTCGAGGGCAACCGCTTCTTCGCGTTCGTGCTGGAGGTCTACAAGGACGTGCGTCTGGTCGGCGCGCCCCCTTCGTCGATCGGCAAGTTCGGCGGCGACACCGACAACTGGATGTGGCCGCGTCATACGGGCGATTTCTCGGTCTTTCGCGTCTATGCCGGACCCGATAATCGTCCGGCGGATTTCGCTCCCGAAAATCGCCCCTACAAGGCCGATACCTATCTGAAGATTTCGCTCGACGGCATCCGCGAGAACGACTTCGCCATGATCATGGGATTCCCCGGTTCGACGCAGCGTTACGCCACCTCCTACGAGCTGGGCGATATGCTCGACGTAGCGAATCCGCAGCGCATCTTCATCCGCGGCGAGCGTCAGGCGATTCTGTGGGCCGACATGATGGCCAGCGACAAGGTGCGCATCCAGTATGCGTCGAAGTACGCCGGTTCGTCGAACTACTGGAAGAACTCGATCGGCATGTCGCGCGGTATCCGCAAGCTGGGTGTCAAGGAGCGCAAGGCGGCGCAGGAGGCTGAGTTCCAGCGCTGGGCCGAGGCCAATACGCTGCCCGAAGAGGGGTATGCCGACGCCCTTGCCAAGGTCGAGGCGGCAGTCGAGGGGCGCAGCGACAGCCGTGCCGCCCTGCAATATCTTGCGGAGGCGTTCCTGGGCGGCATCGAGCTGCTCCGTCCCGCCACGGGCGTCGTGCAGGGCGATGGTCTCAAGCAGGAGGTCGATGCGGACAAGGTGATGGCCTGGATGGGCAAGTGGTACAAGGATTACAGTCCCGCGACCGACCGCAAGGTGGCCAAGCGCATGATGACCATCGCGCGCGAAAACATGAAGGTGCTCCCGTCGTTCTACGCCGAGATCGTCGACGAGCGGTTCGGCGGCGACATCGACGCCTACGTCGACTACATCTACGACAACTCGGCCTTCACCTCCGAAGAGAAGATGCGGGGACTGTTGGCCGACTATTCGCCCGAGAAGGCGGCGGCCGATCCGGTCGTTCCCGTGGTGCTGTCGGTACTGAAGCTCTACGGCGAGCTGAGTGCCGAGGCGGGCAAGTATACGGATTCCTTCGCCGAGGGGCGTCGCAAGTACGTGGCCGGTCTGATGATGCAGCACCCCGGGAAGGCGTGGGCGTCGGATGCCAACTTCACGATCCGCCTCACCTACGGCCGCGTGCTGCCCTACGAGCCGGCCGACGGCATCGAGTACAACTACTTTACGACGCTCAAGGGAGTGATGGAGAAGGAGAATCCGGAGAATCCCGCCGAATTCACCGTGCCCGAAAAGCTCAAGGAGCTCTATGCCGCCCGGGATTTCGGCCGCTATGCCGACAAGAACGGGATGGTGCCGACCTGCTTCCTGGCCGACTGCGACATTACGGGAGGCAACTCCGGATCGCCGGTGATGAATGCCCGGGGCGAGCTGATCGGCCTGGCGTTCGACGGCAACTGGGAGGCGATGTCGGGCGACGTGGCTTTCGAGCCCGCTTTGCAGCGCACGATCGCTGTGGATGTCCGCTACGTGCTCTTCATCATCGACAAGTTCGGCGGTGCCGGATGGCTCCTCGACGAGATGCAGATCGCGGGAAAGAAGCGTTAGAACGATCGACGAAGGAGGGGCGGCCGATAGCGTGCGTCCGCCGCCTCCCGAAGTGTAGATTCACCCCTGTCGGAGCTGGCTCCGGCAGGGGTGATTTCGTTCGGACGGGGGCGATCGGGGTGTTTGCGGCGTCGCGAGGGAGCGAGTTGTGTTTCCGTGCGGGCGGAGAGTTGTCGATCCGCAGACAAAATGTGGGGATTTGCTTTCCGATTATCGTAAAAATTCGTATTTTTGACACAAATTGGAAATCGTGTAATCCTATATGAGAAAAGAGTTCAAACGTTATCTGGTGACCTCGGCGCTCCCCTATGCGAACGGTCCGGTGCATATCGGTCACCTGGCGGGTGTATATATTCCGTCCGATATCTATACGCGCTATCTGCGGCTCAAGGGGTGCGATGTCATCTCGGTCTGCGGATCGGACGAACACGGCGTGCCCATCACCATCAAGGCCCGCAAGGAGGGCATCACGCCGCAGCAGGTGGTGGATCGCTACCACGAGCTGATCAAGAAGTCGTTCGAGGGGCTCGGAATGTCGTTCGACATCTATTCGCGCACCTCGTCGGCGACGCATGCAGAGACGGCTTCGGCCTTCTTCCGCAAGCTCTACGACGCAGGCAAATTCATCGAGCGGACCTCCGAGCAGTATTACGACACGGAGGCGCAGACGTTCCTCGCCGACCGCTATATCGTCGGCACCTGCCCCAAGTGCGGCAACGACCGCGCCTACGGCGACCAGTGCGAGAAGTGCGGTTCGACCCTTTCGCCCGACGAACTGATCGATCCCCACAGCGCCGTGTCGGGTTCCGTGCCCGTGAAGCGCGAAACGAAGCACTGGTATCTGCCGCTCAACGACTACGAGGCCTTCCTGCGCGAGTGGATTCTCGACGGACACAAGGAGTGGAAAAGCAACGTCTACGGGCAGTGCAAAAGCTGGCTCGACGGCGGTTTGCAGCCCCGCGCCGTGAGCCGCGACCTGGATTGGGGCATTCCCGTACCGGTGGAGGGTGCAGAGGGGAAGGTGCTCTACGTGTGGTTCGATGCGCCGATCGGCTATATATCCGCTACGAAGGATCTTACGCCCGACTGGGAGAAGTACTGGAAATCGGAGGACACCAAGCTGGTGCACTTCATCGGCAAGGACAACATCGTTTTCCACTGCATCGTCTTCCCGTCGATGCTTCGGGCTCACGGCGACTATATTCTGCCCGAGAACGTCCCCTCGAACGAGTTCCTGAACCTGGAGGGCGACAAGATCTCGACCTCGCGAAACTGGGCCGTATGGCTCCACGAATACCTCGAAGAGTTCCCCGGCAAGGAGGACGTGCTGCGTTACGTGCTCTGCGCCAACGCCCCCGAAACCAAGGACAACGACTTCACGTGGAAGGATTTCCAGGCGCGCAACAACAGCGAGCTGGTGGCCGTGCTCGGCAACTTCGTCAATCGTGCGCTGGTGCTCACGGCGAAGTATTACGACGGCGTGGTGCCGGCCTGCGGCGAGTTGAACGACTACGACCGTGCGACGATCGAGGAGATGGCTGCGGTGAAGGGTTCGCTCGAAAGCAATATCGAGAACTACCACTTCCGCGAGGCGCTCAAGGATGCCATGAATATCGCCCGCATCGGTAACAAGTATCTGGCCGACACGGAGCCCTGGAAGGTGGTTAAAACCGATCCGGAGCGGGTGAAAACGATCCTGAACGTCGCCTTGCAGATCACGGCTAACACGGCGATCGCCATCGAGCCTTTCATGCCCTTCTCGGCGGAGAAGATGCTGCGGATGCTGGCTGTCGACCGATTCGACTGGGAGCGGCTCGGAGCCACCGATCTGATTCCTGCCGGCCACCGGATCGGCAAGGCCGAACTGCTGTTCGAGAAGATCGAGGACGACGTGATCCAGCGTCAGCTCGATAAACTGGCAGCCACCAAGGCGGCCAATCTGGCGGCTGAAGCTGCTCAAAATATTGAGGATCAGAAAGATAACATTTCTTTCGACGATTTTCAAAAGATGGATATTCGTGTTTCGACGATCCTTACGGCCGAGAAGGTAGCTAAGACGAAGAAGCTGCTGAAGCTGACCGTAGACACGGGAATCGACCAGCGGGAGATCGTGTCGGGAATCGCCGAGCACTTCACGCCCGAGGAGCTCATCGGCCGCCAGGTGCTGGTGTTGGTGAACCTCGAACCCCGGGAGCTGAAAGGAACGCTTTCGCGAGGTATGATTCTGATGGCCGAAGATGCGTCGGGAAAACTACGTCTGCTGGAGCCGAACGAGAAGACGAATAACGGTGCGATCGTCGGGTAATCTGCGGTCGCGGGTAAGTTAAAATAGATTTTTTGAAATGGAAAATTTGGATTGGAGCGCATTGGGTTTCTCCTATAACAAGACCGATTTCAACGTCCGCTATGCCTTTACCGACGGCAAATGGAGCGAAATGGAGATTACTTCGGACGAGTATGTCAAGATCCATATGTCGGCCTATTGCCTGCATTACGGAATCGAACTCTTCGAGGGTCTCAAGGCTTTTCGGGGTGTAGACGGAAAGGTGAGACTGTTTCGCGTAGAAGAGAATGCGAAACGGCTGATCTCGTCGGCCGAGCGTCTCTGTCTGCCCGTGCCTACGGTCGAAATGATCGTCGATGCCTGCATCGAGGTGGTGAAGCGCAACGAGCGGTTTATTCCGCCTTACGGAACCGGTGCTTCGTTCTATCTGCGGCCGGTGATGTTCGGAACGACGGCCGGCCTGGGGGTGAAGCCGTCGCAGGATGCGCTGCTGGTCGTCTACGGCTCGCCTGTGGGAGCTTATTTCAAGGAGGGAATCAAGCCTATTTCCGTAGTGATCGACCGCGATCAGGATCGCGCTGCTCCACGTGGAACAGGCGACGTGAAGGTCGGTGGTAATTACGCCGCGAGTCTTCTTTCGGGCGAGCGGGCGCATAAGATGGGCTATTCGAACGTGATTTATCTCGATGCTGCCGAGCATAAGTATATCGAAGAGTGCGGTGCGGCCAATTTCTTCGGCATCAAGGAGGGTAAGTATATCACACCGAAGTCGCCGTCGGTACTGCCGTCGATTACGAATAAGAGTCTGCGTCAGTTGGCTGCTGATATGGGGCTGACGATCGAAGAGCGCCATATTCCGGTCGAGGAGCTGCCGACATTCGAAGAGTGCGGTGCTTGCGGTACGGCGGCGGTGATCTCCCCTATCGGTAAGATTTTCGATCTTCAGACGGAGGAAAAATACGATTACGGAACAGAGGTCGGCGCGACGTGTATGAAACTTTATACGCAGTTGCAGGATATTCAGTACGGCCGGGCTGAAGATAAATACGGCTGGTGTACGATTGTTTTGTAGTAGACGGTTGATCGGATAATAAAAGGAGCGCTCGAAAGAGCGCTCCTTTATGTATGTGTTCCACGTGGAACGATTATCGGCCGAACTTGACGAGCAGTACGTTTACGTCGGCGGGAGAGACGCCGGGAATGCGCGAGGCCTGCCCGATCGTCTCCGGACGGATGCGCGAGAGTTTCTGTCTGGCCTCGATCGTCAGGGCTTGCATCGAATGATAATCGAAATCGGCCGGAATTCGTATGTTTTCGAGCCGATGCAGCTTTTCGGCGATGAATTTTTCGCGTTCGATATAGCCTTTGTATTTGATTTGAATCTCCGCCTCCTCGATCGCTTCTGCCTGGATGGCGTGCTCGTCGATGAATTTTTTCAGCTTCGGGAGCACCGGTTTCAGCGATTCGAAAGTGACATTGTTGCGCATCAGGATGTCGTGCAACTTGCGACCCTGCGTCAAGGGGTCGGAATCGACCGATTTTAAATAGTCGTTAATTTCGGCTGCTTTGATGCTCATCCCGCGAGCGAAGGAAATAAGCGATTCTACGGACGATTTTTTTTGTGTGAATTCGGCGTATCTTTTGCGCGAAATCAAGCCTATTTCGTAGCCGATCGGGGTGAGCCGCAGGTCGGCATTGTCCTGACGGAGCAGGATCCGGTACTCGGCGCGCGAGGTGAACATGCGGTAGGGTTCGTCGACTCCTTTCGTTACCAGGTCGTCGATCAGCACGCCGATGTAGGCTTCGTCGCGTTTCAGCACGACGGGAGCCTCCCCTATTCGCTGCCGATGCGCGTTGATACCTGCCATCAGTCCCTGTGCTGCGGCCTCTTCGTAGCCGGTCGTGCCGTTGACCTGTCCGGCGAAGAAAAGACCCGAAACAAGCTTCGTTTCGAGTGAATGATGCAGCTGCGTAGGCGGAAAATAGTCGTATTCGATGGCGTAGCCCGGGCGATAGATGTGCAAATCCTCGAAACCGCGGATCTTGTGCAGCGCCTCCCACTGAACCTCCCAGGGCAGTGACGAGGAGAAGCCGTTGAGGTAGTATTCGTTGGTCGAGAGGCCTTCGGGTTCGAGGAAAAGCTGGTGCTGCTCCTTATCCGCGAAAGTGCGGAGTTTGTCCTCGATCGAGGGGCAATAACGCGGTCCGATGCCTTGAATCGTGCCGTTGAAGAGCGGCGATCGGTCGAATCCGCCGCGCAGAATTTCGTGCACTTCCGGGGTCGTATAGACCAAAAAGCAGGGAAGCTGGTGCTTGACAGGGGCGGTTTCGGACGAAAACGAGAACTTCATCGGCTGTTCGTCGCCGTATTGAGGTTCGAGTGCTTCGAAGTCGATGGTCCGGGCGTCGAGGCGTGCCGGCGTGCCGGTCTTCATGCGGCCGGCGACGAATCCCAGGGCGGTGAGCGACTGCGTGATGCCATGGGAGGCGGCATCCCCTGCCCTGCCTCCTTCGGCGTTGGAGGCGCCGCAGTGCATCCGTCCGTCGAGGAAGGTGCCGGCTGTCAGCACGACCGCCTGGCAGGAGAACTCGACGCCCATGCGGGTGCGGACGCCCCGGATGCGGGGACGGCCGTTCGGTGTGTCGGCCGAAGCGTTCGGGAGGGTGTCGAAGAGGAGCTCCGTCGCGGCATCCTGCCAGATGTAGAGGTTGACGGTGTTTTCCAGCGTATGGCGCCACTCCTCCGAGAAGCGCGTTTTGTCGCATTGGGCCCGGGGACTCCACATTGCGGCGCCTTTCGAACGGTTGAGCATCCGGAATTGGACGGTCGTCAGGTCGGTAATGCGTCCCATTTGTCCGCCGAGTGCGTCTATCTCTCTGACTATCTGTCCTTTGGCTACTCCTCCGACTGCCGGGTTGCACGACATGGAGGCCAGTTTCGTCATGTCCATCGTCAGGAGCAGCGTGCGCGATCCCAGGCGGGCTGCCGCTGAGGCGGCTTCGCATCCGGCGTGACCGCCGCCGATGACGATGATGTCGTAATCGAGTATCAAGTGAATCGTGTTTTTTCGGTTTATGCTATCGTCCGGCGATCATCGCTTCGAAATCGGGCGCATCCCGCCGCACCTCGTCGCCCGTCGACAGTTCGGAGCTCTCCCAGACGAGCAGGTCGAACTGCGGCGGGAACTCCCCTGCCGCGAGCAGCTGGTAGCGGGTCGCCTCGCCCTCGTGCTCCGCGAGTACGGCGACCCGGCGGAGCGTATCCGTGAGGTAGAGATCGAAACTCCGCTTTTCGCCGCGCAGGCCGCGCGTGCGGAAGCGGTAATGGCCGGGTGCCGGGCATTCGAACGTGTCGAGCAGCGAGGGCCAGGGGCCGTCCTGCATCTGCTCCACGAAGAGCGAGTCGGTGATCGTGATCGGATACATGTACAGCTCGTCGAGGTAGTATTCGCCGTCGACGGAGGCGAGTTGCAGCCACGTACCGGGGCATCCGCGGAGGTCGTGACGGCGGATCGCACCGGGGTATTCGGTGCGCAGGGCCGCCGTCAGCTCCTCGAAATCCCGACGGTTTCGTTCCGAGTCGGGCGCAGCCAGCTCCTGAATGCGGCTGTAATTCGCGGAAAGGCTGTTTTTATCGACGAAAACCCGGCAGAAGTCCAGGAAGCCGCTTGCGGTGTCCCGGTGGCTGTAATCGTAGAAAAACAGCGTGTCGTTGCGCAGGAAAGGAACCTCGCGTGTCGTGCCGCGGTCTGCATCGCCGTTTGCGGAGGGCGTGCCGGCAGGGGCCGGAACGGCTGCCGCTGTCGGGGCATGAGCTTCGGTAGGCGCCGGATTGCCGGACTCGGGCTGTGCGGAGCGGCCCGTGCAGCCGAGAAGCAACGGCAGGAGCAGTGCAGGCGTAAGTGATCGGTTCATCGTTCGTTTTGCCAGAATTTCAGGTATTTGTCCTCTTTGCGGTGCATCTGCGCGTTGGCGCGGGGAGTCTTGTCCTTTTGGCCGCAGAGGTGCAGCACGCCGTGCACCACGACGCGGCGCATCTCCTGCAGACGGGTGGCGCCGTACTGCCGGGCGTTGTCGGCGACGGTCTCCACGTCGATGAAGACGTCGCCCGAGACGATGCCCGCCCCCTTGCGATCGCTGTAATCGAACGTGATGACATCCGTGAAGTAGTCGTGCCCGAGGAACTGCCGGTTCATCTCCAGCAGCCGCTGCGCCGAGCAGAAAATGTAGTTCACCTCGCCGAGGGTGTAGCCCTCCGCGGCGGCGACTTCGCGCAGCCACTGCGCCGTGAGGCGCTTGTCGGGCAGGCGGTAATTGCAGTCGTCGGTGTAATAACGTACAGCCATATCGGTCGTTTTTATTTGCGGAAGCAGTCCGAAGCCCGCATCTTCTGCTTCGGGTCGGGCGGATAGATGCCGAAGACCATCTTGTATTCGGTCTGCATCGTCAGGATATCGACTGCCGGGCCGATCGTGCCCAGGCGCCCGTTGCGGGCTATTTTCTGCCCTTTTTCGACGCAGATCGCCGCCAGGTTGGCATAGGTCGTGATATACTGGCCGTGCGCCACGTAGACGTCGTATTGCTCCGTGATGCGGTTGCGTTTGATCTCCACGACCTTGCCGTCGTAGATCGACACGACGTCGGCGCCGCGCGGTCCCGTGATCTCGGCCATGTTCTCCTTATAGCTTTTGACCTTTCCGCCCGCGACGGGGAGGCGCAGACCCGTGGTTTTCGACGAGAACGAAGCTCCTTCGGTGTTGCCTTTCGTGAGTTTGCGCAGCTCGCCGATCGCCGCGTCGAGCTGCTGCTCTTGGGATACCTTGCGGCGGAGCGCCGTCTTCTCCTGCTGCGACATCCGGCGGACCGAACTCCGGGCGTTGTCGGCGTCGCGTTCGAGCTTGCCGCGCTGGGTGCGGAGCTGGCGGAGGACCGAATCGAGGGAGCTCCTGCGCATGGCGAGCAGCTCCCGTTCCGCCCCTACCTGCTGCGTCAGCCGGCCGATCTCCTCCAGGGTGCGCTCGCGCAGGAGGGCCATTTCGCGCAGGGTCGCGATGCGGCGTGCCGCCTCCGTGAAGTCGCGCGAGGAGAAGAGATACGTTAGGTAGTCGCGGTGGCGGTAGTTGCGGTAGGCCTCGCGCACCATTGCGGCGTACTGCGTGCGATGCCGGTCGAGCGAAGCCGCCAGATCGCCGGCCACGCTGTCCGTGCGGGCGATCTCTTCGCGCAGCAGATCGGCCTGCCGGCCCGTTTCGTCGAGCAGGCGGTTGCGGCTCTCGATCTGGCGCGCCAAACGCCGCACGCGCTCCTCGGTGGCCGAGCGGTCGTTGCGGAGGCGTTCGATCTGCCGCTCCTCGGCGGCGATCTTCTTTTCGAGTTCTGCGATGACCCTTTTCTGCTCCGCGACGCGACGGTCGGTCTGGGCCGCGGCCGGAAGGCAGCAGCACAGCAGCAGGGTCAGCAGCAGGTGCGGTTTCATGGGCGGATCACTCTTTTCGGGGTGGTGCGGCGGCCGCTTTGGCCGCTTCGATGCGGCGGACGATCTCTTCGGCGTCGTAACCCTTTTCCAGCGCCCGCTTCCAGTAGGTTTCGGCCAGGAAGCGTTCGCCGAGCGCCTGAAGGATGTCGCCGTAGTGGACCAGCAGCTCGGGATTTCCCCGGTCGTCGAGGGCGATGGCCTGCTGCATGATCTTGCGGGCCTCCTCGAAGCGTCCGAGGCGGAAGAGCACCCAGGCGTGGGTGTCCAGATAGGTGGCGTTGCGCTCGCCCAGACCGATGGCGCGGGTCGACATGTCGAGGGCCCGGTCCAGCTGCTCGCCGTCGAGCGACAGGAAGTAGGCGTAGTTGTTCAGCACCAGCATGTTGTACGGATCGTAGCGGAGGCTGCGGTCGTAGGCGTCGTAACACGCTTTGCGGGCCTTGGCGAAGGTCTTGCGATCCGCGTCGCCGGTCTCCTCGGCGATCTGGTGCCAGGTGTCGCCCGTGATGCCCCAGATGACGCTGCGCAGCGAGTCGCTGTCGGCGTAGCGCAGCGAACGGCGGTAGACGTCGAGGGCTTCGCGGTAGCGCTTCGTGTAGGTCAGCACGTTGCCCTTGGCGAGGTAGAGGTCGGCCCGGTCGGGGAAATACCCCAGCGCCCGGTCGACGTAGCGATTCACCGAATCGGGGTGCTGGAGGTAGGTTTCGATCTCGATCACCGAACGGAAATAGTCGACGTCGGGCGGCGTGTCGGCGGTGCGGAGCTTATAGAGCGCCAGGGCCTGCTCCAGTTCGCCCGAGGCGATCAGGTGGCGGGCATAGAGCTCCACGACCTGCTTGTCGTGGGGATAGCGGATGGCCAGCGTCGTCGCCAGGTCGTTGAGCTGGGGGTAATATTCGCGGTAGAAGCGCGTGTCGGAGGTGAACTGTTCGAAGCGCTTCACTTTCGTGTCGAGCGGCAGGTCGTCCGAGAGGAAGAGCTGTCGCGAGACGGCCAGCAGCGACCGGTAGTCGCGGCGGCCGTTGTAGAAGTCGGCCAGCGACATGAGCGTGCCCACGTCGGTCGAATCGATGGCCAGCGCCGCGTCGTACTCCGTCCGGGCCAGCGAATCCTTGCCGGCCAGGGCGTAGAGGTCGGCAAGCACCACGTGGTGCTCGAGTTCGTAGGGGGCGGTTTCGACCAGCGCCCGGGCCTCGACGATCGCCTTGTCGACCTGGTGCGTGGCGATCAGCAGACGCCGTTTCATGGCGCTCAGCAGCGGAATGCGTCCGAAGCGCAGCTCCGCCGAGTCGAGCGTGGCCAATGCCATGTAGGGATTTTTCTGCAACTGGTAGAGCGCAGCGACGAGGCGGTAGTTGTCGGGATCCTTGGGATCCTCGCGGTTGAGCCGGCGGAAGACGGGTAGCGCCTCGCCGTATCGTTCGGCCGAGAGCAGTGCCTGCCCGTAGAAGCGCAGGTACCACAGATTGGTCGTGTCGATCTCCCAAGCCCGGCGTGCCTCGTCGACGGCCCGGTCGGGAGCTGCGGTCATGTCGCCGACGGCCAGCTGATAGTAGGCCGGGGCGTAGGCGGAATCGATGCGGATCGCCTCCGCGAAGAGTTCGCGGGCCCGGGCCGAATCGCCCGCGATGGCGTTCTGCTTGACGCCCTCCGTATAGAGCCAGACGCTGCGCAGCGAATCGGGCCATTCGGGCGTCTGCCGGGGGCTCTTCCCGGCGACGAAAGCCGTCGAGAAGAGCAGGCAGAGTCCCGTTATCGCTGTCAGCCGTTTCATGCCAATCAGAGTGCCGTGTCGAACTGGTGGAGGAAACGCACGTCGTTTTCGAAGTAAAGACGCAGGTCCTTCACGCCGTACTTGAGCATGGCGATACGCTCAATACCCATGCCGAAGGCGAATCCCGAGTATTTCTTCGGATCGATGCCGTTGGCTTCCAGTACGTTGGGGTCGACCATGCCGCAGCCCATGATTTCGAGCCAGCCCGTACCCTTGCAGACCGGGCAGCCCTTGCCGCCGCAGAGGTTGCACGAGACGTCGACCTCGGCCGAGGGCTCGGTGAAGGGGAAGTAGGAGGGGCGCATGCGGATGGCGGTGTTCTCGCCGAAGATCTCCTTGGCGAAGTAGAGCAGCGACTGCTTCATGTCGGCGAACGAGACGCCCTCG
>CAMWWU010000014.1 GCA_947178025.1 uncultured Alistipes sp.
ATCTACACGCGTCTGGCCAACAATGCGGGCAAATACACCGAGTGGAACTCGGCCAACAACAACTCGCAGCGCTGGAACACGCTCTACGAGAGCATCCGCCAGGCCAACATCTTCCTGGAGCAGGCGCATCCGATCATCGACGAAGGCGGCCCCGATGCGGCCCGTCTGACCGAAGCGGAGATCACGCTCTACAAGGCCAACGTCCGCTTCATGCGCGCGGCCTACCACTACTACCTGATGGAGATGTACGGCCCCATCCCCATCGTCGACCGTTCGATGACCCTGGACGACGAGCTCGACCTGCCGCGCAACTCGCTCGACGAGGTGATCGCGTTCATCGACCGGGAGCTGGAAGAGTGCATGGAGGAGATGGAGCAGGAGCCCTACCACGATCGGGAGAACCTCCGCGCCGTGCCGACCAAGGGCGTCGCGCTGGCCCTGCGCGCCAAACTGTGGGTCTATGCCGCCAGCCCGCTCTTCAACGGCCAGTGGCCCGAGGCGCTGGCGCTGACCAACAAGGACGGCAAGCGCCTCTTCCCCGACCGCGACGACTCGAAACTCAGGACGGCCGTGGAGCGTCTTCGCGACTTCCTCGACTACGCCGAGTCGGGCAACCGCTACGAGCTCGTCGAGACGGGCGACCCGGACAAGGACCTCTACAACCTCTTCCAGGAGTATAACAAGGAGATCATCTGGGCCACCTCGACCAACTCGTGGGGCAAGCTGGGCGAGCAGAAGTTCGACACCTTCGCCACGCCGCGTTCGCAGCCCCAGGGTCAGGGCGGATTCCACGTGCTGCAGGAGCTCGTCGACGACTTCTACATGAAGGACGGTATGCCGATCAAGGCCACCTCGTTCCTCCCCAAATCGGAGCTCTACCCGGCCAACGAGGCCGAGATGGGCACCTACAACGGCGTGCAGGTGTCGAAGATGTACATCGACCGCGAGCCCCGCTTCTACAACACGGTCACCTTCTCGGGCATGAAGTGGCACATGAGCAACAACGAGATCCAGTTCTACAAGGGCGGCACGGACGACAACTCGGTAGCCGACGGCGCCCCGCTCACGGGCTATCTGCTCTACAAACGCATGAACCGCACGGTCCACGGCGGCAACATGACCGGCGCCGTGACGTCGAAATACCGTCCGGTGATCATCTTCCGCCTGGCGGAGTTCTATCTGCTCTACGCCGAGATGCTCAACGAGGTGGAGCCGGGCAACGCGGACGTGCTGAAATACGTCAACCGGGTGCGTCACCGCGCCGGTCTGGACGACCTGGACGTGCTGAATCCCGCCATCGCGGGCAACCAGACTCTGCAACGCGAAGCGATCCGTCGCGAGAGCCGCATCGAGCTGGCTACCGAAGGACAGCGCTACTTCGACGTGCGTCGCTGGATGATCGCCGACAAGGCCCCCGGCGAGGGCGGCCAGGGAGGCGACTTCCACGGCATGAACGTCGACCAGGCACAGCCCGCCTACTTCACCCGCACGAAGTTGCAGACCCGCTCGTTCAAGAACAAAAACTACCTCTATCCCATTCCGCTGGACGAGATCAAGCGCAGCGACGTGCTCGTGCAGAACCCCGGCTGGTAGAGTCGTATAAACCGATAATCTTACGATGATGAAAAAAATCAGCATATTTCTGTTCGCGGCAGCGGCGCTGTTGGGCGCCGGCTGCGAAGACAGCTCCGACACGGACCGGACGATTCCCGTCGCGGCGATCGCGCTCGACTCGTCGCTGAGCGGCGGCATCACGCTGGTGGCCGGCCAGACGGCCGACATCTCCGGCAAAGTGACCGTGCGCCCCGAGAACGCCACGAACAAGACCGAAACCTACGAATCGTCGGATCCGGAGGTCGCCTCGGTCGACGAAGCCGGCCTCGTCCGGGCTCAGAAACCGGGCCTGGCGATGATGACGATCAGCGTGGGCGGCAAGCACACGCACTTCGAAGTGAAGGTCGAGGCGCAGCGCATCCCCGTCGAGTCGGTCACGCTGCCCGAAGAGCTGGCCTCAGGCGTGACGCTGAAGCTCGGCGCGACGCTCGACCTCGCCGGCAAGGCGACGATCCTCCCGGCGGACGCTACGGACCGGACCGAAAGCTACAATTCGTCGGATCCGATGATCGCGGCGGTCAGCGAAGAGGGTATCGTCTCGGCGATCGCCCTCGGCGAAGCGACGATCACGATCTCGGCCGACGGCAAAGCGGCCCACTTCACCCTGACGGTCGAAAAGATCGGCGTGGAGTCGGTCACGCTCCCCGAGGAGCTGGCTCAGGGCGTCACGCTGCCCAAGGGCGGAACGCTCGACATCGCCGGTAAAGCGACCGTCAAGCCCGACAACGCCTCCGACCGCGCCGAGAGCTACGCTTCGTCCGACGAAAGCGTCGCCACGGTCAGCGCCGAGGGCCTCGTAACGGCTGTCGACTCGGGCAAGACGACGATTTCGATCACGGTCGACGGCGTTTCGGCATCGTTCGAACTGACCGTCGCCGCCGACGCACCGGTCGCCCTCGAAAAGATCGAGATCAAGAACGGCGCCACCGCCATCCAGGGCGCGGCATCGGTCGTTCTCGGAACGAACACGACGTTCGACCTCTACTCGCAGCTCCAGCTCACGCCCGCAAACCAGAACGAAGGGGTGAAATACGTCGCCTACGGTCCGGAGGAGGTAGCCACGATCGACGAAAACGGCATCGTCACCTGCAAAGGCGTCGGTACGGTCACGTTCGTCGTCCTGGCCAAGAGCAACGAAACCAACGACTTCAAGAATGCGGGCGACAAGAAGGCCTACTTCGCCGTCAACGTCACGGCTCCCGGCGACCTCGACCGCACGGGGTGGGAGATCTCCGCAAACTCGGGCTCGATCAGCGGCACCGCAGGCAGCAAGACGGCTGCATTCGACGGCGTTTTCGACCCCGCCGTGTTCAAGGACGTGAAGGGTTCGAACTTCGGTCTGAGCAAGCCCACCGACGACAGCAGCGAAGTATGGTTCGTCGTGGACATGCAGAGCGAACGCTCGGTGAACTATTTCCGCCTAATGCACCAGTCCTGCCGCAATACCGACCGCAGCTGCCGCTGGCGGAAGTTCTCGGCGATTTTGGGCAGCAACGACGGCGAGAACTTCACCGCAATCGCCACCGACGTCGAGGTTCCGAATCTGGAGTTCGCAACGAACATCGACCCCAACGACGGCGGATCGCGCAACATCGACAAGTTCCATACGAGTTCGAACATCCGTCTTCCGGAGACGGTCAAGTACCGCTACCTGAAATTCGTCGGGAAAAAGGCGTGCTTCACGGGAACCGCCAAGACCTGCCAGATCGCAGAGCTCTACGTGGGTCTCGAATAAACTTTCCGGCTCCGGCGGCCGCATCGGCAGCCGCCGGGGTCCGGAATCTTTAACCAAAAAACGACTTTCAAACTATGAAAAAGATAAGTATTTGTCTGTTTGCCGCGGCGGCTCTGCTGTGCGCCGGCTGTGAAGACGGCATCCCCGAACCGGGCACGATGGAGATCCCCGCACAGAGCGTCGAGCTCGACGAGGAGCTGAAGGGCGGCCTCGTCATGGAGGTCGGCGAAACGAAGGACGTGTCGTGGCAGGTGAAGGTATACCCCGAAAACGCCACCGACCTAGCCGAGCTCTTCTACTCGTCGAACGTCGAAGTGGCCACGGTCAGCCCGAAAGGCATCATCACGGCCCACAAAGCCGGCATCACCATGATCTCGATCTACGTGAGCGGTATCGAAACCTACTTCGCGGTGACGGTCGTCGATCAAATTCCGATCGACATCGAGTCGATCGCATTCTCCACCCCGGCCATGAATGCCTACGCCGGAGTCGGCTACACCCTCTTCGTCTCGGTCGAGCCGTTCGACCAGAACGAGGGCGTGGTATTCACCTCCTCCGATTCGGAAATCGCCTCGGTGAACGCCGAAACGGGCCGCATGATCTGCCACCGCAGCGGTAACGTAACCATCACGGCCGCCGCACGCAACCACCCCGAAATCGCAGCTTCGATCGAGGTTGCGGTCACCGAGTTCTACGGCGACTGGGACCGCAGCAAATGGTCGATGAGCTTCTCGCACGGCTGGAAGACCGACAACGCCATCGGCAGCAGTGCGACCGCTGCGATCGACGGCAACGAGAGCACGACGCTGTCGATGGACCGTCCGGGCCGAAACGGCCTTCCCGGCAACGCCGAAATCTGGTTCCAGGTCGACCGCGGCGACAACCCGGGCGTGGTCAACTACCTGCGGATCCGTCACCGTCCCGAGGGCGGCGGCAACCAGAACATTCTCGTCCGCTGGTGGGGCTTCAACCGCATCGAAGGCAGCAACGACGGCTCCAACTTCGAGGTCATCGCCGAGCGCGTCGCCATGACCCCCGATCCGGGCGTCTACGCGAACCTGCTGACGGACAACGTTCCGATTCCGGAGAACGACTACCGCTACCTGCGTTTCATCGGCTGGAACGATGTCCGGGAGGGCACCCCGAATCTGGGCTTCTACTGCGCTCCCGGCGTGGACTACGGAGGCATCAATCCGGGCAACACCATTCAGATCAACGAATTCTACCTCGGCCGCGAAAAGCGATAAGGCCGGGCAGTGCAATCGGAAAGGCCCGGAGAAACACGCTCCGGGCCTTTTTCTCCACCATCAAAATTCAGATAACGATGATACGAAAAACCCTCTTCACCTCAGCCGTGCTGTTCATGCTGGCCACGACGACGCAGGCGCAGGTCGCGCTGACGGAGCGTCCCGCCGCACGCACGGACTTCGAGCTGGTCGCCGCGGACGGCTGCGCGGCCGTCTGCTACGACGCCGACGAGGCTGCGGTCGTAGAGACCGCCACCGGGCTCTTCGCCGCGGACGTCGCCCGCGTGACGGGCCGCGAGATTCCGGTCGTCGCCGGGCAGGAGCTCCCTGCGAAGACGCACTGCGCCGTGATCGTCGGAACGATCGGCCGAAGCCGCTGGATCGACGAACTGATCGCGGCGAAAAAGATCGACGTCTCGGCCATCGAGGGCGGCTGGGAGCGCTACGCGATCCGGCTCGTGGAGCGTCCGGGCCACGGCGTGCGCAAGGCCCTGGTCATCGCGGGCAGCGACCGCCGCGGCGCGGCCTACGGACTGCTCTCGGTATCGCGCGCCATCGGCGTGAGTCCCTGGTACTGGTGGGCCGACGCCCCCGTGGAGCACCGCGACCGGCTGACGCTGCGCGTCGCGGACTTCACCTCGGAGAGCCCCTCGGTGAAGTACCGCGGCATCTTCATCAACGACGAGGATTGGGGGCTCTACCGCTGGGCGAAGAAGAACTTCGAGGCCGAGCTGGGCAACATCGGCCCGAAGACCTACGAGAAGGTGTGCGAACTGCTGCTCCGTTTGCAGGCGAACTACCTGGCCCCGGCGATGCACGACGCGACGACGGCCTTTTACAAGATCCCCGAAAACAAGGAGATCGCCGACCGCTACGCCATCGCCGTCGGCTCGTCGCACTGCGAGCCGCTGGGGCTGAACACCGCCAGCGAATGGGATTCGAAGACGATGGGCGAGTGGGACTACGTGAACAACCGGGCCGGAGTGGACCGGGTGCTGAAGGAGCGTGTCGAGACCTCGGCCCCCTACGAAAACGTCTATACGCTGGCCCTGCGGGGACTGCACGATCGGGCGATGGCAGGCAGCGAGGACCTCGACGCACGGAAGGCCACCATGCAGGAGGCGCTGCTGGCGCAGCGTCGGCTGCTGACCGACGTGCTGGGCCGCCCCGCGGAGGAGATTCCGCAGGCGTTCACCCCCTACAAGGAGGTGCTCGACGTCTACAACCGGGGGCTGGAGCTCCCCGACGACGTGACGATCGTCTGGCCCGACGACAACTACGGCTACATGAAGCGTCTGAGCAGCCCCGCCGAGCAGAAACGCTCCGGGCGTTCGGGCGTCTACTACCACTCCTCCTACCTGGGCCGCCCGCACGACTACCTGTGGATGAACACCACCTCGCCGACGCTGATGTACGAGGAGCTGCGCAAAGCCTACGACTCGACGGCCGACCGCATCTGGCTGCTCAACGCCGGCGACATCAAGTCGTGCGAGTTCGCGGTCGATTTCTTCCTGGCGATGGCCTGGGATATCGACGCGTTCGACTTCCGCCGTGCCGCCGACTATCGCGCCGAATGGATGAGCGGTCTGCTGGGCCGGGAGTATTTCGACCGGTTCCGCGAGATCTCCGACACGTTCTACCACCTCGCATTCGTCCGCAAACCCGAATTTATGGGCTGGGGCTACCAATGGGCCACGGACAAACACGGCAAGGAGCGGAACACGGACACCGACTTCTCCTTCTCCAACTACCGCGAAGCCGACCGCCGGCTTGCCGACTACGCCCGGATCGCCGGCCAGGTCGACGAGCTGATGGAGCGGATGCCCGAGGCGAACAAGGCGTGCTTCTACCAGGTGCTCTGGTATCCGGTGAAAGCGTGCGAACTGCTCAACCGGATGGTGCTCCGCGGACAGCAGAACCGGCGCTATGCCACGCAGCAGCGCGCCGCGACCGATGCGCTGGCTGCCGAAAGCCGCATGTGCCACGACAGCCTGCGGATCGTCACAGCAGGTTACAACGCGCTGCTCGGCGGCAAGTGGGACCACGTGATGACGATGAATCAGGGCTTCGCCGCCTCCTATTTCCAGCTCCCCGAACTGCGGAGCGCCGAACTCGCGCCCCGGGCCGAGCTGGGCGTCGCAGTCGAAGGCCAGGAGGTCATGAAGGGGATGGGCAGCTTCCGCATGCTCCCGACATTCGACCCGTTCCTGCGCCGCACCCACTTCGTAGACATCTACGACAAGGGCAGCGAGCCGCTGCAATGGAGCGCATCGGTCAGCGACGACTGGATCCTGCTGAGCCGCAACGCCGGCACGACCCGCACCGAGGAGCGGATCGAGGTGTCGGTGGACTGGGCGAAAGCGCCCGTCGGCGACGAGGTTTCGGGCTTCGTGACGATCTCCGCCGCGAACGGGGAGAGCCGCCGCGTGCTGGTCTCGGTCTTCAACCCGTCCGCACCCGCCCGCGAAGAGCTCGAGGGGATATACGTCCAGCATAACGGTTACGTCTCGATCCCGGCAGCGGGTTTCCACCGCAAGCACGAGAACGACGCGATCCGCATCCGTCCCGTTCCGAACCTCGGCGTCGAGAACGCTGCGATCCAGCTGGGCGATCCGAAGATGCCGAAGCAGAACACCCGCCGGCGCGAAGTGCCCTGCGTGGAGTACGACTTCTACACGTTCGAGCAGGGATCGGTCGACGTCTACACCTACGTACTGCCGACCTTCGTAATCAGCGCCGACCGGGGCTACGCCGGACACGAAGCGACGAATCTCGAAACCCAGTACGGGGTCTGCATCGACGAGGGACCGGTGATGAACCCCTCCACGTCGTCGATCGAATACGCACAGATCTGGTACGAGAGCGTCCTGCGGAACTGCCGGGTGAACAAGACGACGCTGCACATCGACAAACCCGGCCGTCACACGGTCAGAATCCTCTGCGGCGACGCCGGCACGGTGCTTCAGAAGATCGTGCTGGACTTCGGCGGCATGAAACGCTCCTACCAGGGGCCGCCGTCCACCCGCGTCGAACAGACATATTGAAAAGAGAGAGACGATCCGAGTTTTCGGATCGTCTCTCTCTTTGTTCCGCACACCGCTGCGGCATCACTCCTTCGGGGCAGGAACAGGATCCCCGGGCGTCGCGACGGCAGGATCGTAGACGGCGACTCCGACACGCGAATCGGCGCAGCCGTAGTAAAGATACCAGCGGGACTCGAAGTAGACCAGCCCCTCGATGAAGACCGTCCCGTCCTTGTACTGACCGCTCTTCTCGAAGTCGTCCACCGGGCGGAAGAACGGCACGTCGAGACGTCCGAGCACCTTTCCGGGGTCGTTCGCATCGAACAGAATCTGTCCGGCGGAGTAGGTGCGGGCCGGATAGCGTTTGTCGCGCCCCTCGCCGACCCGGTTCTGGCCGTTGTAAAGCAGCAGAATACCCTTGTCGGTCAACAGCGCCGGAGGACCGCACTCGGTCAGGGCGCTGTCGAAATACCCCTCGCGCGGGAAGACCACCCCTTTCAGGTTCCCGTTCGCATCCAGCTCGGGGGTCCAGTCGATCAGGTTGTCCGACGTGGCGATGTTGACCATCCGCTCGCCCCAGTACATCATGTATTTCCCGTTCACGCGCGCGATGACCAGCCGGTCGCCGTCGAGTTTCGTCACGATCGATCCCGACTTGCTCTTCAAGTCGCGGAAACGGCCGTCGTATGCCTTGGCAAACGCCGGACCGTGCTTCGTCCAGGTCACCAGGTCGCGCGACGTGGCTACGCTGAGCCGCGGGATGCGACGGTTCCACGAGGTATAGAGCATCACGTAGGTTCCATCCTCGGTGACGGCCACGCGGGGATCTTCGCAACCGCCCGGCCAGTCGCACTCCTTCATCCCGTCCTCGGCCGGAAAGAGCACCGGTTCGTGTCCGAGGCGCATCGTCGTGCCGTCCAGGCTGCGGGCCAGTCCGATGCGCGAGGTGCGCTTGCCGATGCCCGTCGCCGAATTATCCTCAGCACGGAAGAGCACGCAGATCTCCCCGTTCAGGACGGTTGCGGCGGGATTGAACGTGTCGCTCTCCATCCATCCGACCGAATCGCAGCGCATCGGACAGTAGAATCGAACCTGCGAATCGGGCAGGATGACGGGATTGAGACCCGCCGGGCGGACGAATCCCCCCAGCGCCCACTCCGGCAACCGGTTTTCAGTCGCCCCGGGCTCCGCTGCCGAAGCAGGGCCCGCACTGCCGCAAACGAAGACAAGGAGCCCGGAGGCCGCCAACAGCATGCTGAATGTTTTTCTCATGAAATCTATGTTTTTAAGTTCGGTTTTTCGGGATTGATTTTCGCAGCCAGAGAGCTGCCTCCCGGGGTTTTCCGCCGGATTGCACCTTACCGGCAAATTCACTGCAAGATACGAAAAAACAGTTGAAAATAAAAACGATTCCGACGAAAAAACCGCTCACCTCAACGGCAAAAAAACTCTCCGTCGGCAACGCCTTGCACACCTCGATCCGCGTGCCGTCCGCAGGCTCCGTCCCCGCGATGGCGACGGCACAGGCTGGAGCGGGAGCTTCGATAAATTCCGCGAAACGGGCCTCTCGCCGCTGGCAATAGCCGAGGTCGCAGCACAGATCGTCGGCGAGTCGCCCGTGAACATCGAGTGCCGCGTGACGCAGATCCTGCCGTTGGGATCGTATGACATGTTCCCGACCCAGGTCGATGCCACGCTGCTCGATCCGGCGACCGGACGCTTCTGCCTCGAACAAGCCGAACCGATCGTCTACTCCCACGGCGAGTACTTCGTCCTGAACGCTGCTTTGGGAAACTTCGGCCGATCGGTACACCGCAAACGAAAGAAAAGACGGACCGCAGCAAAAAACGGGAGAACGCTTGGTTCGCAAAAAAATAATGTTTATCTTCGTATCCCCAAGGAGAGACCCACAAAGTGATTGAACTGGTCCGACTGGAAAGCGAGTAAATATCAAAAGCGTTTCAGAGGCTCGAATCCCGACCTCTCCGCAAGAAAAGAGACAACATTGGTGTTGTTCACAATTAATACCCGGTTTTACACACCAAACATAGAAATCGGAGTTTACATCTCCGTAATTTTCCCGCCAAGCAAAGGCAAGAACTACTAACAAACAACAGAATGCAAGAAATCAATCTTGATTTTATATCAAAATATAGATCCGCTTTCATGGGGCTGGCTATATTCTGGATCTTCTTTTACCATACTGGTATCGAATTCCCCGGGCTTCGAGAGCTGTTCGCGCTCGGATGGATGGGGGTAGATATATTCTTTTTCGTTTCCGGTTACGGTCTATGTGCTTCATTAACTAAACACGACTCCATCAAGAATTTTTATGGCAGAAGATTCAAACGAATCATACCAACCTGGTGGCTTATACTCGCCACCATGGCAGTTATCGGCACAACAGCATCGCTAAAAGGATTTCCGACCACATGGACCGATCTTTTTTACTGGTTCACTGGATTAGGCTGGTGGACCGACAACTGCTATTTCGAATGGTACATTCCGACTTTGCTTGCATTTTATCTTCTTGCTCCTTTACTGGCCAAACAAACAATACAAACACTCATAATTGCCATAATCGCAGCAATAATCGCAGCAATCACACTGGGGGGGGGAAATTGCCCTGCCCTCGACCACATATACATGTCGTATAGCAGAATTCCCATTTATATTTTCGGTTTTTTACTCTATAAAGTCAAAGCACATCATACAAATATAAAAGTAAATCACTGGCTTCCGTTTTGTATTATTGGCCTTATTTGGTTTGCCATCGGCATGTACATCAAAAATTTCCACATTGCCTTTGGCCTTACGATTGCGCGCACAGCAATTCCTTTATTTATCGTTCCGATGCTTAGTATCACAGGGTGGCTGATCGGAAAATGCAGGCCTATCGAAACGATACTGACATTTATGGGACTAATTAGTTTGGAAATGTATCTCCTGCATATCAACCACGAGTTTTCAAAGGCAATAGAAAGCAGCATTCTCTCAGGAGTTCACAGCGATTTCATCAAGATAGTTTGGTTTGCACTGGTTCTTTCGGGAGCTTGGATACTTCATCATACAATAAACTGGGTTACACAAATCCGCAAAACCCCAAATTAAAACTAATTTACACAAACAACAAGTATCCACACCTCCATACCGAGACGACGCGCCCGATAAAACGCAACAAAAAAGGGGGATTCTCAACGAATCTCCCTCACTCTCATTACCGACAGGTGTTACTCGGCGGCAGCCTCGGTCTGAGCAGCCTCGCCCTCGGCCTTCTCGCAGCAGCCCTTCTCGCACTCGCCGCACTTCTCAGCGCAGTTCTCGCAATTCTCGGCTTTCTCGCAAGCCTCGCACTTGTCGCAAGCCTCAGCCTTCTCGCAGGCCTCGCACTTCTCGCAGGTTGCCTCGGCCTCACCCTCGGCGGTCTTCATGGTAGCGTTACCGCAGCAGCTCACCATGGCGACAGCTGCCATAACGATAGCGAAAGAGAAGATTTTCTTCATGGTTCGAAACGTTTTGAATTTGATATTGTAGAACGCCGCAAAGTTAGGTAATCGGTGGAATTATGCAACAAAAAAACCGAAAAATTTCGGAATCGGCCGGCTTTCCGGCCCCTTCTCCAGGGAAAACGTCCGTTCGGCCGCCCGCCTACGGCACCAGATCGGCCGCCGAGAGCTCCTCGCTCTTGATGAACGCCTTGGGGAAGGTTCCCGAGATCCGCCCCTTGAGGATGATCGCCTCCTCGGCCGTCAGGCAGTCGCCGACGGTCACCTTGAAGTAGGGGTTCTCGTAGACCATGTAGACCTTGACGCCCGGGTAGTTCTCCAGGAAAAGCGTCCTGGCCGCGACGGCTCCGGCACGGGCGTCCTGCCCGTTGTCGAAGAAGATGCAGACGCGATAGCCGCGGAAACGCAGCCGCGAACCGCTGCGCGCCCCCCGGGCCACGGCATCGGCCGCCTCGCCGGCCTCGGTGACGACCACGCGCGCACCCTCCGCCGACGGATCGGCGAGTTTGCGGCGGAATGCTTCGGTCGTCTGCGCCGCGAGCGGGCACAACGAACCGAAGAGCAGCACTGCGAAGAGCGATATCGAGAGTCGGCGCATCATCTGAGATAGTTTTTCACGTCCTCCAACGTCACCCCAAAGGTATTCAAAAATTCCGACAAAGGCACCATCTCCCGCGAAATATTTACGGGAACCGGTCCTCCGCGCCCCTCGGCCGTCACCGAAACGGCGACCTGCGAGATGTCGCCGGCCGCGACCTTGCGGGCCAGCGCGAAGAGCGCCAGCGGATCGGAGATCGCCAGCCTCCAGGAGGTCCGCACGCTCTGCGTGGTGCGGGGGTCGACCTCGACGCCCTCGCGGAGCGTCGCCGCGACGGCCCGGCTCCCGGCATAGAACACGTCGACGCGCGCATCGTCGAGCACCAGCCGGTGCGCCGTGCCGTTGGCAATGCGCACGACAACCTCGGCGCCCGTCAGTCCCTGACGTTCCACCTGCTCGATCTCTTCGAGCCGGATTTTTTCCGCGGCCCGCTCCACGGCCCGGCGGCAGGAGCCCAGCGACAGCGCGGCCGCGAGCACCAGTGACAGCATCATGATTCGTTTCATCGCTCTCCGACATATATTTGTGCGATCCCGAAGCTCTGGCTCCGGGCCCGGCAGTTGCGGAATCCGGCCTGCTCCATCAGGCCCATGAATGCCTCCGGCGCGGGAAACTCCCCGACCGAGGCGGGCAAGTACTCGTAAGCCTTGCGGTCGCGCGACACGGCCCCGCCGATGCGCGGCAGGATCCGGCCCGTATAAAATTCATAGAGGGCTCGGAAGAGGGGGTTTCGGGGGCGCGAGAACTCCAGGATGGCGACCGTTCCGCCGGGCCGGATCGTCCGCGCCAGTTCGCCGAGGCCCGCCTCCAGGTCGCCGAAGTTGCGGACCCCGAAGGCCACCGTCGCGGCATCGACCGCCGCATCGGGCAGCACGAGGCGTTCGGCGTCGCCCTGCACGAGTTCGATCCGGTCGCCGAGCCCGCGGGCCGCGACCTTGCGGCGCGCCACGTCGAGCATCCCCTCCGAGAGGTCCACGGCCGTCACCCGCACCCCGGGGATGCCGCGCACCAGGTCGATGGCCAGATCGCCCGTTCCGGTCGCCAGGTCGAGGATCCGCTCGGGATTCCGGCGGCGCAGGATGCGCACGACCCGGCGGCGCCACAGCCGGTCGATGTTGAACGAAAGCGTGTGGTTGAGCAGGTCGTAGCGGGGCGCGATGCGGTCGAACATGGTCCGCACCTGGCTCTTTTTGCTCGTTCGGTTGTCGTAAGGTTTTACGGTCATTCGTATTGGATTATTTCATCGGGTTTTACGGTCGAAACGATCGAGGCGGGAATCACCAGCAGCGCGACGATCGCCGCCAGAAAGCCCGCGTTGAGCGGCAGCCACCACCCCCAGTCGAGGGCCACGGGGACTTCGGAGAGCAGGTATCCCTCCGAGCTGAGTTTCACGACGTGGGTCCACCGCTGCACGAGGCAGAGCGCGAGACCCGCGGCGTTGCCCCACAGCAGACCGCGCAGGGCTACGAAGGCCGCGCGGTAGAGGAAGATGCGCCGCAGCATGCCGTTGCGCATGCCGAGGGCCTTGAGCAGTCCGATCGTCCGCGTCCGCTCCAGCACCAGCACCAGCAACGCCGAGGCCATGTTGAAAAAGGCCACCGCGAGCATGACGATCAGCACCACGGCGGCGTTGACGTCGTGAGCCCGCAGCCAGTCGAAGATATTGGGATAGAGCTCCTGCACGGAGTTCACGGCCAGGTTGTCGCCGACGTCCGACTCGTCGAGGAAAAGCATGCGTTCGAGCCGCGCGGCGAACTCGCCGGCACGCGACAGGTCGGAGGTGAAGATCTCGAATCCGGAGATCTCGCCGGGACTCCACCCGGCGATCCGCTGCACGTTGCGGATGTCGGTCAGCATCACGGCGTCGTCCATTTCGTCCATCCCCGAGGAGTAGATCCCCGACACTTTGAAGCGGTCGCGGTGCGGCGCCTCGCCGTCTCCCACGAAGAGCATCTCGACGCGGTCCCCGACCCCGAGGGCGAGCCGCCGGGCCAGGTTGCGGGCGACGAGCACGTCCTTCGTGCGGATCGAATCCCCCACGCGCGGCAATTCGCCCTCGACGAGCCACTCGGCGAAGAGACTCCTGTCGTAGCCGGCATCCACCCCCTTGAGCGCGACGCCCTCGACCGCCTCGTCCGTGCGGACGATCCCGCCCCGGAGCGCATAGGGGTGCATCGCGACGAACCCCGACTCGGTGCGGATCAGCTCTTCGAGCCGCGCGGAGCGCACGACGGGCTGCGCGTCGAGGGCATTGACGCCCCGGATATCCGAGAGCACGACGTGCGCCGCGAAACCCGTCATCTTGCGCGACACCTCGCGCTTGAAGCCCATCATCACGGCCAGCGCGAGGATCATCACGGCGATGCCCAGCGCCACCGACACGACGGCGATCCGCTCCATCACGCCGGGCTTTTCGCCGGGCGCCGGACGGGCGGTGCGTCGCGCTATGAAGAATGCGGCATCCACTTTCTCGGAAAATTGATGCAAAGTAACACATTATTTCGTATTTTTGCCCGAAAGAACCGATCTTTCTATGAAAAAACAGGCACTGATAACGGGAGCCACCTCGGGAATCGGCCGGGCCGCAGCGATCCGGCTGGCCGCCGAAGGCTACGACATCACGGCGACGGGGCGCCGGGCCGAACGGCTCGCGACGCTCCGCACGGAGATCGAGGCGGCCGGCGGCCGCTGCACGACGCTCGTCTTCGACGTGCGCAGCGAGGCCGAAGTGCGCCGGGCGCTCGAACCGCTCGAACGGGTCGACCTGCTGGTCAACAACGCGGGCCTCGCGGCCGGACTGGAGCACATCGACTGCGGCGACACGGCCGACTGGGACGCCATGATCGACACCAACGTCAAGGGGCTGCTCTACGTCACGCGGACGATCCTCCCGAAGATGGTCGCCGCAGGCGGCGGCCACGTCGTCAACATCGGCTCGATCGCCGGCACGGAGCCCTACGAGAACGGCGCGGTCTACTGCGCCTCGAAACACGCCGTGCACGCCATCTCGCAGGCCATGCGCGCCGACCTGCTGGCCGCCGGCATCAAGGTGACCGAGATCCGTCCCGGCATGGTCGAGACGGAGTTCTCCGAAGTCCGTTTCCACGGCGACAAGGCCCGGGCCGACCGGGTGTACGAGGGTGTCGAACCCCTGCGCGGCGAGGATATTGCAGAGGCGATCGCATGGGTCGTCGGACTGCCGCCGCACATGAACGTGAACGACCTGGTCCTGATGCCGACGCAGCAGGCCGGCGCCTACTACACGCACCGCAAGAAATAACCGTAACGAAGAATCGCTATGACACACACGCTTTTCGCCCTGCTCCAGACGGGCTACCACACCGCCGCGCGCTACGACGCCGCCACAACGGGCATGTTCCTGCTCATCCTCGCCATCGGCGTGGCCGGCTATCTCGTGCAGGCACGCCTTCAGTCGGTTTTCCGCAAATACTCCAAAGTGCAGTTCCCGGGCGGCCTGACGGGCGCCCAGGTCGCCGAGAAGATGCTGCGCGACAACAACATCCACAACGTGAAGGTGACGCACGTCAGCGGCCACCTGACCGACCACTTCAACCCGCAAACGATGACCGTCAACCTCAGCGACGCGGTCTACTCGTCGACGAGCGTCGCGGCGGCGGCCGTCGCCGCTCACGAATGCGGCCACGCCGTGCAGCACGCCCGCGACTACGCCCCCCTGACGCTGCGTTCGCAACTTGTGCCCGTGGTGCAGTTCGCCTCGTCGGCCGCCACGTGGGTCATCATCCTGGGGCTGGTGATCCTCGCCTCGACGCAAAACGAGCTGATCTGCTGGGTCGGCGTGGGCATGATCGCTATGTCGGCGCTCTTCTCGCTCATCACGCTCCCCGTGGAGTACAACGCCTCGGCCCGCGCCCTCGAATGGCTCGAAACGAGCCGCACGATGCAGGGCGCACAACTCGTGCAGGCGCGCGAAGCCCTCGCCTGGGCCGCCCGCACCTACCTCGTAGCGGCACTGAGCGCCATCGCCTCGGTGCTGTACTACGTCTTCCTGATCCTCGGACGACGCGACTGATGAACGAAACTCCCCGGGACTACGCCCACCGCAGCTGGCTCGCGGTCACGGCGCTCATCGCCCTGCTCGCGGCCGTCGGCTTCATCCCGCCGCAACGCATCGGCGGCGTGACGCTGCGCCGCGCCAACATCCTCTCGGACCTCCTGACGTTCGACGACACGGCCGGCGCGGAACCCGCCGAAGAGCCCGCGCTCTTCGACGAGGAGGAGTTCCATATCGATATGGAGGCCGTCGCCGAACGGATCGTCGCCGACACGACGCCCCACTGCGTGCAGCGCACCTTCGAGTGGCGCCTGCCCGGCGACACGCTCCGGCGCGAAGCGCAGCGGCCCGACACCGTGCGGCTGCTCGCCGGCTTCACGCCGATCGAGGATTTCAGCGCCGACGGACGCATGCAGGCCTTCTGCGACACGCTGCTCGATGCGCGCCGGCCGGTGCGCATCGCTTTCCTGGGCGACTCGTTCGTCGAGGGCGACATCCTCACGGCCGACCTGCGCGAACGGCTCCAGTGCGCCTACGGCGGAGGCGGCACGGGCTTCGCCCCGATGGCCTCGCCGCTGACGGCGTTCCGCCGTTCGGTCCGCACCCAGTCCAAGGGGTGGACCTCCTATAACATCATGCAGCGCAAAAGCGCTCCGGAAGCTCTGCGCGGCAACTTCTACGTCTCGGGCTGGGTCTGCCAGCCAGCCCCCGGCGCCTCGACGCGCTGGGAGAGCACCGACTTCCGGGAGCGGCTCGACGCCGCCACCACGGCACGGATCCTCTTCATCAGCCCCGCCGAGAGCCGCGTCGAGGTGATCCTCGACGACACGCTGCGGCGCGAGTTCACCGTCGAGGGCGACGCGTCGGTGCGGCAGATCGCCGTCACCGCCCCCCGCATCGGCTCGCTGGAGTTCCGCGTGCTCTCCGGAACGGAGGGATTCACGGGCTACGGCGCCGTATTCGAGAGCGAGGGCGTCAGCGTAGACAACTACTCCGTCCGCAGCAACAACGGCCAGGCGATGTTCTGGACCAATCCGTCGGTCGACGCCCAGATCAACGCCATGCTTCGCTACGACCTGGTGGTGCTCCAATACGGACTGAACATCATGCAGCAGGGCGTACACGCCTACTCGACCTACTCCGGGCAGGTCGAGAAGATGATCGCCTTCGTCCGCGAATGCTTCCCCGACGCCGCCGTGCTGGTGCTGGGCGTCAGCGACCGCTCGGTGAAGAGCGACGCCGGATTCGTCCCGATGGACGCCATTCCGGCCATGCTCGCATGCCAGCGCGCGGCCGCCGAACGCACCGGAGCGGCATTCTGGCCCACGAGCGACGCTATGCGCGCCGAGGGCGGCATGGAGAGCTTCGTCCGCAACGGCTGGGCCGGCAAGGACTTCACCCACATCAACTACGCCGGCGGGCGCCGCGTGGCGTGGGCGCTGACCGACGCCCTCAACGCCGCCGTCCGCACCCGCTGCGAAGAGCGGCAGGCCGCCGAACTCCGCAGCCGGATGCAGCAGGAGCTGCTCGACTCCCTGCAACGCGAAAAACTGCGCCGCGAGCTGCTGCCCGCCGCCGTCAAACCCCTGCAGCCATGACCCCGATCGCAGCGGATATTCCGGCGAGCCTGCTCCGCCTGCTCGCCTACGACGGCACCTCGCCGCTGATCTTCAGCAGCGGGCTCTTCCTCTTTCTCTTCGCGGGATTCCTCTTCTTCTATGCGTTGCTGCGCCGCGCGACGACGGCCCGCATCCTCTACGTCATCGCCTTCTCGCTCTACTTCTACTACAAATCGAGCGGCCTCTACTTCCTGCTGCTGATCTTCGCCGCCGCGAGCGACTTCCTGATCGCCCGCCGGCTCCACCGCACCGAAAACCAGGCCGGACGGCGCTGGTTCGTGGCGCTGAGCGTCGCCGTCAACCTCGGCATGCTGGGGTATTTCAAATACACGAACTTCCTGATCGACATCGCCAACGACCTCTTCGGCGAGGGATTCCTCGAATTTCGCAACATCTTCCTGCCGGTCGGCATCTCGTTCTTCGTCTTCCAGTCGATGAGCTACACGATCGACGTCTACCGCCGCCAGCTGCGGCCCCTCGACAACTGGTTCGACTACCTCTTCTACCTCTCGTTCTTCCCGCAGCTGGTAGCCGGCCCCATCGTCCGGGCCCGCGACTTCATCCCGCAGATCCGGCGCCGTCCGGTCGTCACGCGCGAGATGTTCGGCGCGGGGGTCTTCCTGATTCTCACGGGCCTCTTCAAGAAAGCCGTCCTTTCGGACTACATCTCGCTCAACTTCGTCGACCGCATCTTCGACGAACCGCTGCTCTACACCGGTTTCGAGTGCCTTATGGGCATCTACGGCTACGCCCTGCAGATCTACTGCGACTTCTCGGGCTACTCGGACATGGCCATCGGCATCGCGCTGCTGCTGGGCTTCCGCTTCCCGAAGAACTTCGACGCCCCCTACAAATCGGCCACCATCACCGAATTTTGGCGCCGGTGGCATATCTCGCTCTCCTCGTGGCTGCGCGACTACCTCTACATCTCGCTGGGCGGCAACCGCAAGGGGCGCCTGCGCACCTACGGCAACCTGCTCCTGACGATGCTCCTGGGAGGGCTCTGGCACGGCGCGGCGATCCGCTTCATCCTCTGGGGCGCGCTGCACGGCGCGGCCCTGGCGCTCCACAAGCTGTGGATGTCCCTCGTTCCGGGCGCCCGGGCTACGGGCTCCGAGATGCGCTGGTGGAGCCGCGGCATCGGCATGTTCCTGACGTTCAACCTGGTCTGCTTCGGATGGCTGATGTTCCGCGCCGAGTCGATGCAGACCGTCCGGCTGATGCTGCATCAGATCTTCCACAGCTTCAACGCCCCCATGATCCCGCAGGTCCTCGCGGGCTACGCCGGAGTCTTCGCGCTGCTCGCCGCAGGATATCTGCTCCACCTGCTGCCGAGGCGGATCGACGACGCCGCGCAGCGCCTCGCGGTTCGGGCTCCGCTGGTCGCCCAGGTGGCGATGGCCGCCGTCATGATCTGGTGCGTCATGCAGGTCAAATCGAGCGACATACAGCCATTCATCTATTTCCAGTTCTGACATGTACGACTTCGACCACGGCCTCTTCCTGGCCCTCAATTTCGACGGCGGCCCCTTTGTCGACCGTCTGATGCTCACCGTCTCGGGCACCGCGATGTGGCTGCCGCTCTACGCCCTGATCCTCTGGCTCGTCTGGCGGCGGGGCGGCTGGCGCGCCACGCTGCTCTTCCTCGTGCTGATGCTCGCGGCGCTGACGCTCGCCGACATGGTGTCGGGCATCTTCAAACACAACGGCCTGCTGGGAGGCCTGCTCCCCGACTTCGAACCGCGCTGGCGCCCGATGTTCACCCCTTCGCTCGAAGGGCTCGACATCGCCCCCGACTCGCTGCGCACGATCCGTGCGACCGCCGCCCCCGGCACGTGGCGGGTCCATGTCCCCGTCGAGGCCGTCAGCGGCAGCTACGGCACCGTGTCGGCCCACGCCGCCACCGTCGTGGCATTGGCCGTGCTCTCCGCGTCGGTCATCCGCCGGCGCTGGTTCACGCTGCTGATGATCCTCTCGACGCTCCTGATCTGCTACTCGCGCATCTACCTGGCGAAGCACTTCCCGATGGACCTCGTGTGGGGTTCGCTGGTCGGCGTCGCGCTCGGCGCCGCCGCCCTCGGCTGCTTCCGGGCCCTCTCCGCCCGCATCGCATGCGGCAACCGCGCCCGATGACCGATATTCGCCGCCCGCCCTGCGGGATAATTCGGCAGAATTTGTTAACTTTGCGCCATCGATCCGAAACATCAAAAAGATTACGATATGACCATCGAACTCAGTGAACAGGAGCAGCTCCGCCGCCAGTCGCTGCGCGCCTTGCGCGAGCTGGGCATCGAGCCCTATCCCGCCGCCCGCTACGAGGTGACGGCCACGGCCCGCGAAATCGCCGAGAACTACGACGAAACGAAAGGCAACTACCAGGAGGTCCGCATCGCGGGCCGCATCATGTCGCGCCGCATCATGGGCAGCGCGTCGTTCTTCGAATTGCAGGACCACACGGGCCGCATCCAGGTCTACATCCGCCGCGACGACGTATGTCCCGAGGGCGACCCGACGCTCTACAACACCGTCTTCAAGAAACTGCTCGACATCGGCGACTTCGTCGGCATCGAGGGTTTCGCGTTCCACACCAATACGGGCGAGCTGTCGGTGCACTGCCGCCGCTTCACGGTGCTCTCGAAGTCGATCCGTCCGCTGCCCGTCGTCAAGGAGAAGGACGGCCAGACTTTCGACGCCTTCACCGACCCCGAAGTCCGCTACCGCCAGCGCTACCTCGACCTGATCGTCAACCCGCAGGTCAAGGATACTTTCGTCAAGCGTGCCAAGATCATGGCCACGATGCGCGAGTTCTTCAACTCGAAAGGCTATGTCGAGGTGGAGACCCCGATTCTGCAACCCATTCCGGGAGGCGCTTCGGCCCGTCCGTTCATCACGCACCACAACTCGCTCGACATCGACCTCTACCTGCGCATCGCCACGGAGCTCTACCTCAAGAAGCTGATCGTGGGCGGTTTCGACGGCGTATACGAGTTCGGCAAGAACTTCCGCAACGAGGGCATGGACCGCACGCACAACCCCGAGTTCACCTGCATGGAGATCTACGTCGCCTACAAGGACTATCGCTGGATGATGGAGTTCACCGAGCAGATGCTCGAACGGGTGGCCCTGGCCGTAAACGGCACGACGGAGCTCACCGTCGACGGCAAGCAGATCTCGTTCAAGGCTCCGTTCCGCCGCCTGACCATGACCGACGCCATCCGCGAGAAGACCGGCTACGACATCACGGGCCAGAGCGAGGAGCAGCTGCGCGAGGCCTGCAAGCGGCTGAACGTCGAGACCGACGAGACGATGGGCAAGGGCAAACTCATCGACGCCATCTTCGGGCAGTACTGCGAGGAGGAGCTCGTCCAGCCCACGTTCATCTGCGACTATCCCATCGAGATGTCGCCCCTCTGCAAGCGCCACCGCGAGAACCCCGATCTGACGGAGCGTTTCGAGCTCTTCGTCAACGGCAAGGAGCTCTGCAACGCCTACTCGGAGCTCAACGACCCGATCGACCAGCTGGAGCGCTTCCAGGAGCAGCTGCGGCTCTCGGAGAAGGGCGACGACGAAGCGATGTTCATCGACATGGACTTCGTGCGCGCACTGGAGTACGGCATGCCGACCTGCTCGGGCATGGGCATCGGCATCGACCGATTGACGATGTTCATGACCGACCAGAGCTCGATCCAGGACGTGCTCTTCTTCCCGCAGATGCGCCCCGAAAAGAAAGTCGTGGCCGACGACGCGGAGAAATACACCGCGATCGGCGTCCCCGAGGAGTGGGTGCCCGTCATCCAGAAGATGGGTTACATCACCGTCGAGTCGCTTCGCAAACTCGCCCCCGGCAAGTTCTTCAACGACCTCTGCGGCTTCAACAAGAAAAACAAGCTCGGCTTGAAAGCCCCCTCGATCGAGGAGGTCAAGAAGTGGTGCGAGGCCTAAACGGAAAAGACGTCGTGAAAAGAGTATCGCTGCTGCTGTGTGCACTCCTGCTGACCGTCGCGACGGCCGTCTCCCGCCCCCGGGAGCCGGAGGCGCTGCGGTTCGACGAACAGGGGACATTCACGGTCATGCAGCTCACCGACCTCCACTACACCGGCGCCGACCATTTGTCGGGACACGTTCCGGAAATGCTCGTGCGCCTCATCGCGCAGGAGAAGCCCCACCTCGTGATCGTCACGGGCGACGCCATCTACCGCCGTCCGGGCGGGGCCCGCATGGCCGAGATCTGCGGCATCATAGGCGGCACGGGGGTTCCCTATGCCGTGACGCTGGGGAACCACGACGCCGAGCAGGGCATCGCGCAGGACGAACTCCACGCCCTGCTCCGCACGCTGCCGGGTTGCGTCAACGGCCGCTATTGCGACGCCGGAGCCCGCGATTTCGTCATCCCGGTACGTTCGTCCGACGGCTCGCGCGAGGAGGCCCGCCTCTACGTCATGGACTCCAACGACTACAACGCCGACGACCACTCCTACAAGGGATTCGAGCCCCGTCAGGTGGAGTGGTATCGCGCGCGATGCGCCGAAGCGGAGCGCTGCGACGCAGACCGGGCGACGGGCCTCATGTTCTTCCACGTGCCGCTGCCCGAGTATGCCGAAGCATTCCGCACGGCCCCGCTCGCCGGCAACCGGCTGGAGCGGGAGTGTCCGCCGCGCGACAACGCGGGGATGTTCCGTGCGCTGGCCGAGGGCGGCGAGGTGATCGGCGTATTCGCCGGTCACGACCACTCGAACGATTACGTCGCCGAACGGGAGGGCATCGCCCTCGCCTACGGACGTTACAGCGGCGGTTACGGCGAATACCAGGACCTCGTGAGCGGCGTCCGCATGATCCGGCTCCGGGAGGGAGTGCGGGGCTTCGAGACCTGGCTGCGGCTGGCCAACGGCCGCGAACGTCACCGCCTCGTCTTCCCGAAAGAGCAGAAAGCAAGTTTACCCAAATAAAATACGAACGAAAATGAGAAAGAAAATTGTTGCCGGCAACTGGAAGATGAACACGCTTCCCGCCGAGGGCGTAGTACTGGCCGAAGGTGTCGTAGCAGGTCGCGGCGAGGTTTGCTCGTGCGTGAACTTCATCGTATGCCCGCCGTTCACCCACCTCTCGGAGGTCGCCGCAGCCCTGAAGGGCTCGGATGTCGAGCTGGGCGCCCAGAACTGCGCCGCCGAGGCCAAAGGCGCCTACACGGGCGAAGTCGCCGCGTCGATGATCGCCGCCCTGGGTTGCAAGTACGTGATCCTCGGCCACTCGGAGCGCCGCCAGTACTACGGCGAGACCTCCGAGACGCTGAACAAGAAGATGGAGCAGGCATACGCCAACGGCCTGACCCCGATCTACTGCGTCGGCGAGAACCTCGACGAGCGCGAGGCCGGCAAGCACTTCGACGTGGTGAAGGCCCAGATCGAGGAGGTGGTCTACAACCTCACGGCCGAGCAGTTCGCCGACCTGGTGATCGCCTACGAGCCCGTATGGGCCATCGGTACGGGCAAGACCGCCACGGCCGAGCAGGCACAGGAGATCCACGCCTACATCCGCAAGGTGCTGGCCGACAAGTTCGGCGCTGCAGCCGCCGAGTGCCCGATCCTCTACGGCGGTTCGTGCAAGCCCTCGAACGCTGCCGAGATCTTCGCCAAGGAGGACGTCGACGGCGGTCTGATCGGCGGTGCCGCCCTCAAGGCCGAGGACTTCCTCGCTATCGGCAAGGGCTTCGAGAAGTAATTCCGATCCCCCGATTCATGCAAAAGGCTGCCCCGCGAGGGGGCAGCCTTTTTTGCGATCGGATATACCGACGATCCGGCCGTGCGGTTTCTTAGCCGCCCCGAACCGTCACTCCACCGTCGGGATTCCGGCCAGCGCGTCGAGATCGACCCGGGGTGCCGCGCCCGTCGCAGGACGGCTGAAGCGCGCGCCGTAGGGCACGGTTCCGTCGAAGAAGCCGCAATTGCGCAGGTAGAAACGCCCCTGCTCCTCACCGCCGTCGTAATCGAGGCGGATGCCGCTGTTTCCCGTATTGTCGATCGTGAAAACGCCCTCCGTCAGCTCGATCCAGCGTCCGTCCGTCGTGACGGCCCACTGATTGCCGAAGTACACCTTGCGCATCTCGAAGCCCATCTCGGGATCGAAGTTCTCCAGGAAGGAGTGCATGCCGGTGTAATAGGTCTCGTGCTGCTTTCCCGGATCGGGGCGCATGAACGAGGCCACGAGGCGCCATTTGCCGTCGTGCCCGCAGAAGTAGCCCGTGAACACGGTCCGCTCGGGTCCGTCCGGACGCACCTCGGTAATGAACCGATAGGTCTTGCCCGCTTCCCACGGATAGTACATGTAGCTCTGTCCGCCGGAGCCCTCGTTTCCGAACTCGCCGATGTGCACGCCCTCGCCCCGGCGGAGGCGCCGCACCCGATACTCCTCGGGAATCTCCTGCGGATTGTCGGTCGTATAGCCGCTCCACACCGAGAAGAGGATGCGCCGCTGATCGGGCTCCGGACCGTTGACCTGCATCCCCATGTAACCGCCGTTGAAGCCGTTGACCATGTAGTAGGAGTGCAGCACGTCCTCGCCCTCGGGCACCGTCACCTCATTGTAGAAGTAGCGGATCCGCTCCCCGGCAGGCGCCGGATACTTCATGTGCACCGACGGTCCGCGACGGCCCCAATAGGTCCAGTTTCCGGTATCTTCTTCGGGAATCGCCGTCACACGGCCGCCGGCCGCCTCGCCGGAGAGGCGCAGCGCCGTATAGGTTCCGAAATCGCAGCATCCCGCCGCACCGCGCATATCGACCCGCACGTAACCGGGCCGCTCGACACGGATCGTCCCCACGGGGATGATGCCGGGCTCGGAGTTCGTCACTTCGACCGCGAAGCGCTCGCCGCCGACCGTCACTTCGATCCGGGCAGGATGCTCTCCGACCGTCTTGCCGCAGAGCGCGAGCTTCAACTCTCCGGGCGTTCCCACCGAGAAGTAGGTCGAGAGGACGTTCGTCGGGTCGGTCCACCCCCGAACACCCTCCGCATCGATCCGCACGGCCCGCTTCGGGCCTGCCGTCACATAGGTATTGCCGAACAACGGCACGGTAGCAGTCGTCGGCTCGGATGCCGGAGCATCGGCCCGTGCGATCACCGTCGACAGCGCCGCAACAAAAAGAAAAACGATTCGTTTCAACATCATATCGGTTATTTGGTTTCAGGCGGATAAAAATACGAAAAAAAACGAAACTCCCACTCTCCGGCCCGACTTTTTACGACTCCGATACGACAAACACCTATTCCGCCTCTCCCGACACGCAGGCTCCTCCTCGGCGGGGATCGTTTCATCGGTCGGCGACGTCGCACAAAAAAGCCGTCCGATTCGCACCGGACAGCCTCTTCTCCAACCCGCACCGAGCCGCTATCTGTCGAAATAGCGGTTGAGCAACAGCGCCAGGCGATACCCCGCATTGCGCAGCTGAACGGTCACCAGCTCCCGCGACAATTCGACGGTATTCGGGTCGAGCTCCTCGGTGTTGAACGGATTCCACTCGTAAATCGCGCAGTTGTTGTCGCCGCAATCCCGAATCCAGTCGAGGAACGTCCCCTGCTGGATCTTTTCGATCGCCGCCTCGTCGAGGGTGTCGATCCGCTCGGCGACCTCCTCGGCCGCAACATCCCGGAAGAGCATCTCCGGCATCCGGTCGTAAACGTAATGGAACGCCTTCTGCGGCTTGCCGTTGAGCGAGCAGGGCCAGAAACAGCGCGGACCGGGGAAATAGGAGTGCGTCGGACAGTGCATGTCGCCCACGAAATGCAGCACCATGCGCAGATTCATCAGGACGGCGGAGTCGGTCAACCGTTCGTAACGCCCGAGGTTGTAGTCAGCCGTGCGCATACCCGTCATGATATCGCCCTTGCTGAGCCGCGGATTGGGATCGTACTCGTGATTTTCGTCTACGTGATAGACATGCCAGGCCGTCGTGTAGGCGATCTCCTTATCCCGGCGATGATTGTCCATCCACACGGCGTCGGTCTTCAGGTCGTAGGGCATGTATCGGGCGATCTGCGCACGGGCCCGCTCCGTCAGATGCCGCTCGGCGACCTTGATGACCACTTCATGCCCGAAGCGGTTCCAGGCGAAGGCGCTCGGCATCATCGCAACCGCCGCAAGCAGCAACAGCACTTTTTTCGAATTTTTCAAAGTTCTCGAAGATTTTAAGGTTTTCATCAGACAATCCCATCCGACTCGAAACGGTGTTATCCGATCCCGGCCATCGAAACTGCGGAAGAGCCCGCCTCGTCCGCCGCCGCCTCGCCGCCCCGGATTCACAGCACCGCCTTTCGGATCGATCAAAAGTACAAAAAAAGTCACAATCAGAAAACTTTTTGCTTTCCTTTTTACATCTATTGCAATAAAAACAGCTATTGCGGTCTTACCATCCCGTCC
>CAMWWU010000015.1 GCA_947178025.1 uncultured Alistipes sp.
GCGGCGTGGGCAAGACCACCTGCGCCCGCATCTTCGCCAAGGCGATCAACTGCCTCTCGCCCGACGGCGCCGAGGCCTGCAACGCCTGCGAATCGTGCCGCGCGTTCAACGAGGGCCGGTCGCTCAACATCCACGAGCTCGACGCCGCGTCGAACAACTCCGTCGAGGATATCCGCACGCTCATCGAACAGGTGCGCATCATCCCGCAGGTAGGCCGCTACTCGGTCTTCATCATCGACGAGGTGCACATGCTCTCGGCCGCGGCCTTCAACGCCTTTCTCAAGACGCTCGAAGAGCCGCCCGCCCACGCGATCTTCATCCTCGCGACCACCGAGAAGCACAAGATCATCCCGACGATCCTCTCGCGCTGCCAGATCTACGACTTCAACCGCATCCGCGTCGAGGACGGCGTGGAGTATCTCCGCTACATCGCCTCGAAAGAGGGCATCGCGGCCGACGAGGAGTCGCTCAACCTCATCGCGCAGAAAGCCGACGGCGGCATGCGCGACGCCCTGTCGATGTTCGACAAGGCCGTGTCGTTCTGCGGCACGACGCTCGAATACCGCAACGTGGCCCGCACGCTCAACGTGCTGGACTACGACACCTATTTCGACGTGACGCAGCAGCTGCTCGAAGGCCGCTACGCCGACGTGCTGGTCGCATTCGACCGGGTGCTCTCGCAGGGCTTCTCGGGGCAGACCTTCATGGCGGGGCTCAACCGCCACCTGCGCGACCTGCTGATGGCCAAGCGCCCCGACACGCTGCGGCTGATCGAGATGACCGGCACACTGCTCGAACGATACCGCGCGCAGGCGGAGGCCTGCGAAGTCGGGTTCCTGTTCGGAGCGATCTCCATCCTCACGGAACTCGACGGAAAGATCCGACAGTCGTCCAACCAGCGACTGCTCGTCGAGCTGGGCCTGATGAAGATTTCGGGGCTCGGCCAAAAAAAAAATGACCTGCTGATCGACTCCGAGGCCTATCCCCTGCCGGCACTGACACCGCAGGCGGCAGCCCCCCGGCCGACGCCCTCCCCGCAGCCGGCCGCAACACCGGCCGCGGCACCGGCAGCCCCACAACCGGCAGCACATCCGGCCGCGCAGCAACCTGCACCCGCGCCCGCAACGGCCGACGCACCGGCGCAACCCGCGACGCCTGCGGCTTCGCCCGCTCCGGCAGCCCCCTCGGCACCCGCCCCGGGAGCGCAAGCTGCGGACACTCCGCGCCCCGCGCCGGCACCTCGCCCGACCCGGCGTCCGCTGATCTCGGGAACCTCGCTCACGGAGCTGCTCGCAACGGGCGGCGCCGCGGAAGAGGAGGATGCGACGGGCGGCGAAACACCCGACGAGCCCGATGCTCCGACGATCGATCCCGAGAGCGGCAAGAAGCTCGAACACGCCCGAGCGCGCATCCTCAAACTGATGCAAGAGCGCCGTCCGCGCTTCGTGCCGGCCTTCGAGCTGATGCAGATCCGCGGCAACACGATCGCCCTGAGCGTTCCGACGGCCGAACTGCGCGAGGAGATGCTGCGCAACAAGACCGCGATGCTGATGCGCATCGCCGAGCTGGCCGGCGTCCGGGGCATGCTCGAACTGGAGATCCGGGTCGACGAACAGATCCGGGCAGCCCGCCCGATCAAGCTCGAAGACCGCATCAAGTACATTACCGAAAAAAACCCGTTGGTGACCGAGCTGCGCAAGGCGCTCGATCTCGACATCGAATAAACGAACGAAGTAAAAAGCGATATGGCAACCAAGAATTTCATCGAAGAACTCGAATGGCGCGGCATGATCCACACGATCATGCCCGGCGCGAAAGAACAACTCGAAAAGGAGATGACGACGGCCTACCTGGGCATCGACCCCACGGCCGACTCGCTGCACATCGGCCATCTGGTCGGCGTGATGATCCTCAAACACTTCCAGATGTGCGGCCACCGTCCGCTGGCCCTCGTCGGAGGCGCCACGGGCATGATCGGCGACCCGTCGGGCAAGTCGCAGGAGCGCAACCTGCTGGACGAGGCGACGCTGCGCCGCAACCAGGAGGCGATCAAGCGCCAGCTGGCCAAGCTGCTCGACTTCGAATCCGACGCTCCGAACGCCGCCGTGATGGTCAACAACTACGACTGGATGAAGGAGTTCACGTTCCTCGACTTCATCCGCGACATCGGCAAGCTGATTACGGTCAACTACATGATGGCCAAAGACTCCGTGAAGAAGCGCTTCAACGGCGAGGGCGAAGGCATGTCGTTCACCGAGTTCACCTACCAGCTGGTCCAGGGCTACGACTTCCTGCATCTCTACCAGACGATGAACTGCCGTATCCAGCTCGGCGGCGCCGATCAGTGGGGCAACATCACCACCGGCACGGAGCTCATCCGCCGCAAGGCCGGCGGCGAGGCCTACGCCATCACGTGCCCGCTCATCACCAAGGCCGACGGCACGAAGTTCGGCAAGACCGAGAGCGGCAACGTATGGCTCGATCCGCGCTACACGTCGCCCTACAAGTTCTACCAGTTCTGGCTGAACGTCAGCGACGAAGATGCCGAGCGCTACATCAAGATCTTCACGCTGCTCGACCGCGGAACGATCGAGCAGCTGATCGCCGAGCATCGCGCGGCACCCCATCTGCGTCTGCTGCAGAAGCGGCTCGCCGAAGAGATCACCACCACGATCCACTCGCGCGAAGAGTACGAGAAGGCCGTCGAAGCTTCGGCCATCCTCTTCGGCGGCGCGACCTCCGAGGCGCTGCACAAACTCGACGAGCAGACGCTGCTGCAAGTATTCGAAGGCGTGCCGCAGTTCCGCATCGACCGGGCGGCGCTTGCCGAACTCCCCTTCATCGAGCTCTGCGCCGGACAGACTCAGATCTTCCCCTCGAAGGGCGAGTGCCGCAAGATGGTGCAGGGCGGCGGCGTGTCGCTCAACAAGGAGAAAGTCGCCGATCCGATGCGTCCCACGACGGAAGCGGACCTGATCGCCGGGAAGTACCTGCTCGTACAGCGCGGCAAGAAGAACTACTACCTGGTCATCGCCGAATAGCATGGAGTACCGCATCCGTCTCGATCGCATGGAGTTCCGGGCGCTGCACGGCTGCTACGAACTCGAACGCAAGGTGGGCAACCGCTTCACGGTCGACCTGACGATCACGGCCGAACTGGGGCGCGTCGCCGAGGAGGACAGCGTGGAGCTGGCGGTCAACTACCTGACGGTCTACGAGATCGTCCGCGCGCAGATGCGCATCACGCAGCGCACGATCGAACGCGTGGCGATGAACGTCATCGAAGCGCTCTACGCCGCATTTCCGCAGATCAGACACATCAGCTGCACGGTTTCGAAGCTGGCGCCGCCTCTGGGCGGCAAGACGGACCGCGTGAGCGTCACGCTCGAAAAATAACACGTCGCCACGGACATTTCCCCGACCGGGAGTGTCCGTGTGCGCTTTTTATACGGGAGGGTTAGTTCATGAATCGTATTTCGCAAGGCCGCGCCACGCTGGGCGGCAAGTTGAGTGCCGTGCTCGTCGCAGCCGGCAGTTCGGTGGGGCTGGGCAATATCTGGCGCTTCCCCTATGTCGTCGGCGAAAACGGCGGCGGAGCCTTTCTGGCCATCTACGTCTGCTGCGTCGCCCTGCTCGGCCTGCCGATCATGCTCGCCGAGTTCACCGTGGGCCGCGCCTCGCACCGCAATGCCGTAGGGGCTTTCCGAGCCCTCGACCGCCGTTGGAGCTTTCTGGGCTACAACGGTGTCCTGACTGCTTTCCTGATTTTGGGCTTCTACTTCGTGGTCGCGGGCTGGACGGCCGAATACCTGGTCCACTCGCTCACGGGCGACCTGGCCCACCTCTCCTCGGCCGATGAATACGCCACCGTATTCGACGAGTTCATCCGCAGCCCCTGGCGTCCGATTCTCTACACCGGACTCTTCGTGCTGGCCACCCACGCCGTCATCGCCATGGGCGTACAGCAGGGCATCGAACGATCGGCCAAGCTCCTCATGCCGCTGCTGCTCGGCGTGCTGGTCGTGCTGGCCATCCACTCGCTGCTGATGCCGGGCAGCGGCGAAGGGCTGCGCTTCCTCTTCCGGCCCGACTTCTCGAAAGTCACCCCCTCGACGATCCTCGTGGCGCTCGGGCAGGCCTTCTTCTCGCTCTCGATCGGCCTGGGTACGATGGTCACCTACGCCTCCTACTTCAAGCCCGACACCAACCTGCGGCATACGGCGCTCCACGTCACGCTCCTCGACACGGCGGTCGCCCTGCTGGCCGGCATCGTGATCTTCCCGGCAGTCTTCAGCGTCGGCATCGAACCCTCGTCGGGCCCCTCGCTGGTCTTCATCACGCTGCCGAGCATCTTCAACGGCATGCCCTGGAGCATGGTCTGGTCGTCGGTCTTCTTCCTGCTGCTGGTCATCGCGGCGCTCACGTCGACGATCTCGCTGCACGAGGTCGTCACAGTCTACCTGCACGAGGAGTGGCACCTCTCGCGCCGCCGCGCCGCCTGGACGACGACGCTCGCCACGCTGCTGCTCGGAGCCCTCGCCTCGCTCTCGCTCGGCGTGCTGGGCGGCTGCACGATCTTCGGCGAGAACCTCTTCGACTCACTCGATTTCCTGACGGCCAACATCCTGCTCCCCGTCGGCGGCTTCTTCACCTGCATCTTCGTCGGCTGGAAACTCGACCGGCGCATTCTCCGGGCGCAACTCACCAACGACGAGGCCCTGCGCTTCCGCATCTACGGTGTCCTGTCGCTGCTGCTCCGCTACTTCTGTCCGATCCTGCTGCTGCTGGTCTTCCTCGACAACCTCGGGGTCTTCTGACACGGCAGCCACGCCCCGCGCCCATACAAAAAAGAGGAGCCCGGCAAGGCTCCTCTTTTTCATTTCCCGGCGGACGGTCAGTTGATGTTCCGGCGGTCGGGTTCGCGATCGGGCGATGCCGCCTCCATGTCGATCTGCAACTTGACCATCTGAATGGCCGTCGCAGCCGCTTCGTCGCCCTTGTTGCCGAGACGGCCGCCGCAACGGTCCAGCGCCTGCTGCATGTCGTTCACGGTCAGCACGCCGAATGCGATAGGCATGTTCCAGTGAATCTGCAACTGCGTGATTCCCTGCGTCACGCCCTGGCAGATGAAGTCGAAATGACGCGTGTCGCCCTGCACGACGCAGCCGAGCGCGATCACGGCGTCCACATCGGTATACTCGGCGAAGAACTGCGCGCCGAGCGCGAGTTCGAACGTTCCGGGAACGTACTTGATCTGAATGTTCATGTCGGGGCACCCGGCGCTGCGGAGCGTCCGCACGGCCCCTTCGAGCAGCGCTTCGGTCACCTCGCGATTCCACTCGGCCACGACGATGCCGAAACGCATCTCCTCGGCCGACGGCAGCGGCGAATCGAACTTCGAAAGGTTATGATTTCTGGTAGCCATCCGTGCCGATTATTTTACGGTTCCGAGCAGCTTCTCGGCCTCGCGGGCCTCCATCGAAGCGGGATAGGAGGTCAGGATCCGCTGGTAGAACGCCTCGGCGCCCTTCGCATTGCCCTGCGCCTGCTCCGCGAGACCGGCCTTGCGCAGGTACATCGGAGCCGTCAGGTTGTTGTCGGCTGCCTTCACGGCCTTCTCGAAGAACTTCACGGCAGCGGCATAGTCACCGCGCTCCACGGCGACGTCGCCCTGCAAGCCGTAGTTCTGCGCGTTGATCAGCGCTCCGGGGAGCCCCTTCACGGGCGAATACTTGGCCAGATAGGCGGCCGCGTTCTCCAGATCGCCCTGACGCAGATAGCAGATGCCCGCATAGTGCTTGGCCAGGTTGCCCGAGGGGGTCGAACCGTACTGCTCCACGACATCGAGGAATCCGGCACCGTTGGCGTCGCCGGCGAGGGCGAGTTCGAAGTCGGGGTTCTCGGCCTCGAAACGGTGCTGTGCCTCGGCGATCATCTCGGCGGCCTTCTCGGCGCGCGGCAGCGTCACAAGTACGCGATAGCCGTACACCGCAGCGCCCAGCGCGATCAGCGCCAGGAGGATATAGGTGATCTTACGTCCGTTGTTCTCGAAAAAGAGCTCGGTCTTGTTCATTGCTTCGCCGAGGGTTTCCGGCCCGGCGACTTGCTGATTTGCCATAATGCGTATCCTTTGTTTTTAGTTTGTAATTGCCTAAGATAGGCAACAAAGATACAAAACTATTCACAATGTGCAATGCCGCATCCCGATTTTTTGTACCTTTGTTCGTCTCGGCTCCTTTCGCCCGGCAATGAACGAATAAATTTACCATTGCTCTCGCTTATTCGTCTCTTTGGCTGCACCGAAGATACTGCGCCTCCGAAAAAATACAAGCCAGCTTGCTTTTTTCTCTCGGCTTATTCGTATCTTTGCCCGAATCGAAAAAACACACGAAATTCAAAGATATGGCAGACGAAAAAATCATCTTCTCGATGGTGGGCGTTTCGAAGACCTTCACCAATCAGAAAAAGGTGCTCAACAACATCTACCTCTCGTTCTTCTACGGGGCCAAGATCGGTATCATCGGTCTGAACGGCTCGGGAAAATCGACCCTCATGAAGATCATCGCCGGAATCGACAAGAACTTCCAGGGCGAAGTGGTCTTTTCGCCCGGCTACACGGTGGGCTATCTGGAGCAGGAACCCAAGCTCGACGATGCGAAGACCGTGCGCGAGGTGGTCGAGGAGGGGTGCGCCGCGACGATGGCGCTGCTCAAGGAGTACAACGAGATCAACGAAAAACTTTGCGAGCCGATGTCGGACGACGAGATGAATCGCCTCATCGAACGGCAGGGCGAACTCTATGAACAGATCGACCACGTGAACGGTTGGGAGATCGACAGCGTGCTCGAACGCGCGATGGACGCCCTGCGCTGTCCCGATGCGGATCAGAGCGTGCGGGTGCTCTCGGGCGGCGAGCGTCGCCGCGTGGCGCTGTGCCGCCTGCTGTTGCAGCAGCCCGACGTGCTGCTGCTGGACGAGCCGACGAACCACCTCGACGCCGAGTCGATCGACTGGCTCGAACAGCACCTCCAGCAGTACAAGGGCACGGTGATCGCCGTGACGCACGACCGTTACTTCCTCGACAATGTGGCCGGCTGGATTCTGGAGCTCGACCGCGGCGAGGGTATTCCGTGGAAGGGCAACTACTCGGGCTGGCTCGAGCAGAAAACCGCCCGCATGGCCATGGAAGAGAAGCAGGAGTCGAAGCGCCGCAAGACCCTCGAACGCGAGTTGGAGTGGGTGCGCATGTCGCCTTCGGGCCGCCATGCCAAGTCCAAGGCGCGTCTGTCGGCCTACGACAAGATGATGAACGAGGATACGAAGCAGAAAGAGGAGAAGCTCGAAATCTTCATCCCCAACGGTCCGCGTCTGGGCGACGTGGTGATCGAGGCGCACGACGTGAAGAAGGCTTTCGACGACCGCGTGCTCTACGAACACCTCGACTTCTCGCTGCCGCCCGCCGGCATCGTGGGTGTCATCGGCCCCAACGGTACGGGCAAGACCACCCTCTTCCGTATGATCATGGGCCTCGACGAGCCGACCGAAGGTTCGTTCCGCGTGGGACCGACCGTGAAACTGGCCTACGTCGACCAGCAGCACAAGTCGATCGATCCCGAAAAGACGGTCTACGAGGTGATCTCGGGCGGCGCCGACCTCATCATGCTGGGCAACCGGCAGGTCAACGCTCGCGCCTACGTCGCCCGCTTCAATTTCTCGGGCGCCGACCAGGAGAAGAAGTGCGGCATGCTCTCGGGCGGCGAGCGCAACCGTCTGCACCTGGCCCTCGCACTGAAGGAGGAGGGCAACGTGCTGCTGCTGGACGAGCCGACCAACGACATCGACGTCAACACGCTGCGCGCACTGGAGGAGGGCCTCGAAAACTTCGCCGGATGCGCCGTGGTGATCTCGCACGACCGCTGGTTCCTCGATCGCATCGCCACGCACATCCTCTCGTTCGAGGGCGACTCGAAAGTGGTCTTCTACCAGGGTTCGTACAGCGAGTACGAGGAGTGGAAGAAGGCGCAGGGCGGCGACACGCAGCCGCACCGCGTGAAATATAAGAAACTGATTGCCGACTAAATTCGCTTTTACCATGCAGAAACCATCCATACCAAAGGGTACGCGCGACTTCTCCCCGGCGGAGATGATGCGCCGCCAGTATATTTTCGAAACGATCAAGGGGGTGTTCCGTACCTACGGTTTCGCACCGCTCGAAACGCCTGCCATGGAGAACCTCTCGACGCTGCTGGGCAAGTACGGCGACGAGGGGGACAAGCTCCTCTTCAAGATCCTCAATTCGGGCGATTACGCCGCCTCGCTCTCCGACGACGAGGTGCGCAACGCCTCGCGGATCTGCGAGAAGGGGCTGCGCTACGACCTGACGGTGCCGTTCGCCCGTTATGTCGTGCAGCATCAGAATGAACTGTCGTTCCCGTTCAAGCGTTACCAGATTCAGCCCGTTTGGCGTGCCGACCGGCCCCAGAAGGGACGCTACCGCGAGTTTTACCAGTGCGACGTCGATGTGATCGGCACGCGCTCGCTGCTCTGCGAGGTCGAGCTCGTGGAGATCGTCGAGCGGGTGTTCCGGGCGCTGGGAGTTCGCGTGGCGCTCAAGATGAACAATCGCAAGATTCTGTACGGCATTGCCGAAGCGATCGGACATGCCGACAAGATGATGGACATCACGGTGGCCATCGACAAGCTGGAGAAGATCGGGCTGGAGAACGTGAAGGCCGAGCTGCTGGAGCGCGGATTGTCTCAGGAGGCGGTCGACCGACTGCAACCGATCCTCGAACTGAGCGGTGACAATGCGCAGAAATTGGATCGGTTGAGCGAGGTGCTCGCAGCGTCGGAGACCGGCCTGAAAGGCATCGAGGAGATGCGCACCGTCTTCGGATACGTCGAGCGGGCGGGCGTGGCGATTCCCGTGGAGCTCGACCTCTCGCTGGCACGCGGATTGAACTACTATACGGGGGCGATCTTCGAGGTCAAGGCCCTCGACTACGCGATCGGCTCGATCTGCGGCGGCGGACGCTACGACGATCTGACGGGCATCTTCGGACTGAAGGGCCTTTCGGGCGTGGGTATTTCGTTCGGCGCCGACCGCATCTACGACGTGATGTGCGGGCTCGAACTCTTCCCCGAGGAGGTCAACTGCACCACCCGGGTGCTCTTCGTCAACCTCGGTGCCGAGGAGGAGGCTGCGGCGCTGCCGCTGTTGCGCGGACTGCGCGACGCGGGCGTGTCGGCCGAGATCTACCCCGAGTGCGGCAAGATGAAGAAGCAGATGGAGTTCGCCAACCGGCGTGCGATTCCCTACGTGGTCATCATCGGCTCCGACGAGCTGGCGGCCGGTGCCGCCACGGTCAAGGACATGCGCTCGGGCGAACAGCGGAAAGTCGCTTTCGCCGAGCTCGCGGATTGCCTTAAATAATCGTTGCAATGCGTTTGCTGCTTACTGTGATATGTGTGTTCGCGACGCTCCTGCCGCTTCGGGCGCAGGAGCGTTCTGCGGCGTTGCAGATGCAGAAGCTGGCGCAGGTGTGGCGCTATCTGTCGGCTCTCTATGTCGACGAAGTGGATATGGAGCCGCTTACGGAGCATGCCATTCGCGCCATGCTCGAAGAGCTGGACCCCCATTCGGCCTACCTCGATGTCGAGGAGATGAAAGGTGTCGAGGCGAGCTTCGACGGAGAGTTCAGCGGCATCGGTGTGGAGTTTTCGGTATTGCAGGACACGATCCGCGTCGTGAATACCGTGGCCGGAGGACCTGCCGAGCGGGTCGGTGTGCTGCCCAACGACCGGATCGTGCGGATCGACACGACGAATGCCGTGGGATTCCGCACGACCGACGTGCCGAAGTATCTGAGGGGCAAGACCGGAACGCGCGTGGAAGTCGACGTCGTGCGCCCCGGCGAAAAGGGTCCGCTGCATTTCGTGATGGTACGCGACCGGATTCCGCTCAATACCGTGGATGCCGCCTACACGACGGCCGGGGGGATTGGTTACATCAAGGTCAACCGCTTCGGACGCACGACGATGACCGAGTTTCGGGAGGCTTTCGAACAGTTGGGGCGGCCGGACCGGCTGATTCTCGACCTGCGAGGTAACGGCGGCGGGTTGTTGGACCAGGCCGTCGAAATGGCCGGCTTCTTCCTGCCGCGCGGCGCGGCGATCGTTTCGACCGAAGGCCGTGCCGTTCCGCCGATGGCATTTCGGGCGCCGTGCGACGGCGAGAGTCTCGACAGCCGCCTCGTGGTGCTGATCGACGAGTCGTCGGCTTCGGCCTCGGAGATCGTGTCGGGGGCCGTGCAGGACTGGGACCGCGGGCTGGTCGTGGGACGTCCGAGCTTCGGCAAGGGGCTCGTGCAGCGGCAGATCGGCCTGGGCGACGGCTCGGCCGTGCGGGTCACCGTAGCTCGCTATCACACCCCGTCGGGGCGGGTCATCCAGCGTCCCTATGAAAAGGGAAACAGCCGGGCTTACTACCTCGATCACCTGCGGCGCTACGACGATGCCGTGCGCGATTCGCTCGATGCGGGGGCGCCGGCCTACCGGACGCTGCGCACTGGACGAACGGTCTACGGCGGTGGCGGAATCCGCCCCGATGTGCTCGTGGCGAACGACACGACGGGTTTCACGCGTTATTACGCGGATCTGATCCGTCGCGGCGTGGTGCATGAGTACGTCGTCGCCTACATGGATCGCGAGCGGACCCGTCTGGCGAAGCGCTACCCCGCTTTCGAGGCGTTCGACGCCGGATTCGAAACCTCGGACGCAATGCTCGACGGACTGGCGGCGCTCGGAGCGGAACGAGGCGTTCCGCTCGATGAGGCGGCTCTCGCCGAATCCGCATCGCTGATGCGCCGGCAGCTCAAGGCATTGGTCGCGCAGCGGCTCTTCGGAACGGGGGCTTTCTACCGGGTGATGAACGTCCCCGGGGAGGGAGCGTTCGGCCGGGCTGTCGAGCTGCTCGGCGATTGGGACCGGCTGGGTGCTCCGCTCTTGCAGTAAAACAGCAGATAACTGATCCGAACGAATTGAAAAACATGAAATTTACTCAATATCTGACTTTGGCGCTCAAGGGATGCGCCATGGGTTCGGCCGATGTCGTGCCGGGTGTCTCGGGTGGTACGATCGCCTTCATCTCGGGCATCTACGGCGAGCTGATCGACTCGATACGCAGTTTCGATGTCACGGCGTTGCGGCTGCTGCTGAGCGGGCGCTTCGCGGAGTGCTGGCGGCATGTCAACGGCCGCTTCCTGCTGCCCGTGCTGGGCGGCATCGGCGTGGCGGTCTTCTCGCTGGCCCGCCTGATGACCTGGCTGCTCGCCAGCCACCCGATCGAGGTGTGGTCCTTCTTCTTCGGGCTGATCGTCGCCTCGGCGCTGCTCGTATCGAAAGAGGTCGGGCGCTGGAACGCCGCTTCCGCGGCGGCCTGCCTCGTCGGCATGGCGGCCGCATGGTGGATAACCGTGGCGACGCCGGCCGAAACGCCCGACACCTGGTGGTTCGTGATGCTGTCGGGCGCCATCGCCATCTGCGCCATGATCTTGCCCGGCATATCGGGCGCATTCATCCTGCTGCTGCTGGGTAAGTATCAGTATATCATGCAGGCTGTGAGCGAACTGAACGTGCCGGTCGTCGCGATCTTCCTCGTCGGAGCCGCTGCGGGAATCGTGTCGTTCTCGCACCTGCTTTCGTGGCTGCTCCGGCGCTGGCACGACGTGACGGTCGCCGTGCTGATGGGCTTCATGATCGGGTCGCTCAATAAGGTGTGGCCCTGGAAGCAGACCGTCGAAACGTTCGTCGACAGCCACGGCAAGGTGCTGCCGCTCGTGGAGCGCAATGTCCTGCCCGGCACATTCGAAACGCTTTCGGGGCAGGAGGCGCATCCGTGGCTTGCTGCGGGCCTCTGCCTCGTCGGCTTCGGGTCGATCTGGTGCATCGAACGCATTGCGGGGGCGCTCGCGAAAAATCGGGAGGAGTAAGGCATGCGGCGTTTCGGATTGATCGGTCGGCCGCTCGGCCATTCGGCTTCGGCGGCGTATTTTACGGAGAAGTTCAGCCGAGAGGGTATTACCGATTGTACTTATGAACTTTACGAACTCGATTCGGTCGGCTGCCTACCGGCTTTGCTGACGAAAATTCCCGAACTTTGCGGGCTCAACGTCACGATTCCCTACAAGCGCGAGGTGATCGCGCTGCTCGACGAACTGTCGTTCGATGCGCAGGCGATCGGGGCGGTGAACTGTATTCGCCGGCATGCCGACGGACGGCTCGCGGGGCACAATACCGACATCGTGGGGCTGCGGGCATCGCTGGACGAGTTGCTGGGGGCGGAGCAGCCCGCAGAGGCGCTCGTACTCGGTACGGGCGGTGCGGCGCAGGCCGTGCAATACGCACTGGCCGAGCGAGGGATTCCGTTCGCCATCGTTTCGCGCGACGCGATGCGCGGCGATTATACTTATGATAATCTTCCGTGCGAGGTGGTGGAGGGCAGCCGGCTGATAATCAATGCGTCGCCCGTGGGGACTTACCCCGCTGTCGACGAGGCGCCGCGCATCCCGTATGCTTATGTGACGCCCGGGCATTTCCTGCTCGATCTGGTCTACAATCCGCCCCTGACGCGGTTCCTCGACTTCGGGCGTCAGCGCGGCGCCCGGATCCTCAACGGCGAAACGATGTTTCGGGCGCAGGCCGAGGCTTCGTGGCGGATCTGGAACGAATGATTTGTGGAATTTCGCCGAAGACGGCATCCTGATAATAAAACGCATATGAAACGGATTTGGCTGTCGGGTCTGGTCGTGTTGTTGGCCGGAGCTGCATGGGCGCAGGAGATAACGCCGCCCCGATTCAATGGGTCGGGAGATATCGACTTCTTCATCAAGCGTTTGGCCGTATTGGCCGAACGAATCGCCGTCGAGGAGCGCATCCCGGCCGATTCGCTGTCGCCCCGGATCGGAATCGGCCTGCGCATCGGCGAGGACGGCTCGGTGAGCGACTGGCGGATGATCGACAACACCCGCACGGGGCGCGACAGCTGCGCCGTGCCGCCCGCGACCGAAGCGACGCTGCGGCTGGTGCGTGCGGCGTTCGACCGCATGGAGGGCGATTGGAGCCCGGCCGAACGGGACGGCCGTCCCGTCGGTTACCGCATGCGGTGGACGATCCGCATCCCGATCGAGAAGATCGCCAGGGCGCAGGATGCCGATCCGCTGCTCTTTTTGGGGCAGGATCCCGCGAAGAACCTTCACGACTGGGTGCGGGGCCGGGTCCGGCATGACGGACGTTTCGCCGGCAAAGAGGGGGTGACGCGCGTGCGGTTCCATGTCGAGGCCGACGGACGCATCACGATCGACGAGGTGCTGGAAACGCCGGACGAGCGGCAGGCGAAAGAGGTGGTGCGCGTCATCCGCAACAGCCGCGGCAGCTGGACGCCCCGCAAGGTGCGCGGCGTGCCGCAGCGCACGGAATACGTTTACGGAATCAACCTCGTAGACGGAGTCGTGGACTGAACGCAGCCGCCGGAAGAAAAAAAGGAGCTCTGCGAAGAGCTCCTTTTATGTTTTGTCGCGGGCATTTCCGTTATCGGTACAGCAGCAGCGCCCGAGCCTTTTCGAGTTCGTCCTCGCGGACGACGAGCTGTGCCGGCATGGTGCCGATCGGATAGATGGCCGACATGTACTCGTTGCGGATCGTCGACCAGATGCCCGCGCTGTCGAGCATCGACTTGCTGATTTCGGCCTCCGTGATGGTGTTGTACTCCGCCAATACAACCAAGGTGTCGTCTTGCATGGTTTCAGGTTTTTTGGTTATCTAAAATTAAGCACTTTTTTTGATAAATGCAATAGTCCTGCCGGGAAATCTGCGGAAATATCGCTATCTTTACGCAACATTTCCGCCCCGAAACACCGTGCGGGCGGATGGAACGACAACGATAAACCGCGATAAAAAATGCCCGATTTCGTACATCTTCACGTACATACGCAATACTCGATTCTCGACGGGGCCGCCGCCGTCAAGCCGCTGCTCAAGCGCGCCAAGGCGCTCGGCATGCCGGCGCTGGCCATCACCGACCACGGAAACATGTACGGCGTCAAGAATTTTCACGACACGGCCAACGACATCGGCATCAAACCGATTCTCGGCTGCGAGGTCTATGTCGTGAAGAACCGTTTCGAGAAGGACAAGGACGAGAAGTCGGGCGACCACCTGATTCTGCTGGCCAAGAACCTCGAAGGGTATCACAACCTCTGCAAGATGGTCTCCTACTCCTTTACGGAGGGTTTTTACTACAAGCCGCGCGTCGACAAGCAGCTGCTGGAAGAGTATCACGACGGACTGATCTGCTGCTCGGCGTGTCTGGGCGGCGAGGTGCCGCAGGCGATCATGCGCAACGATCTGGAGGAGGCCGAGCGCGTGGTGCAGTGGTTCAAGGGGATCTTCGGCGAGGACTACTACCTCGAATTGCAGCTCCATCCCTCGGGCATTCCGCAGAAAGACGCCGATGTCTACGAGAATCAGCTGCGGGTGAACAAGGTGCTGCTGGAGCTGGCGGCCAAATACGGCATCAAATACATCTGTTCGAACGACGTGCACTTCATCCTCGCGGAGGATGCCGTGGCGCACGACCACCTGATCTGCCTCAACACCGGGCGCGATCTGGATGATCCGAACCGTATGCGCTATACGTTCCAGGAGTACCTCAAGTCGCCCGACGAGATGCTGGCCCTCTTTCCCGATCATCCCGAAGCGCTGGCCACGACGCTCGAAATCGCCGACAAGTGCGAGGACTACAAACTGACGCACGCCCCGCTGATGCCCAACTTTCCTCCGCCGGACGACTTCCCGATCGTGCTGGAGGAGTTGCGCGAGTCGTTCGTCAAGAAGCTCGAAGACGAGGAGCTGCTCGCCCGGATCGCCGCCTGCGGTTCGGTGGAGGAGCTCGAACGGCTCGTGGCCGACGACCGGGATCTTTCGGACAAGCTGATGGTCGCCAAGCAGTATTGCTATCTGAAAGATCTGACCTACAAGGGCGCTCACCGGCGCTATGGCGAGGTGCTCGGCGAACGGGTCGAGGAGCGTCTCGAGTACGAGCTCAAGACGATCGAGTGGATGGGATTCCCGGGTTACTTCCTCATCGTGTGGGATTACATCCGTGCGGCCCGCGAAATGGGCGTGTCGGTCGGTCCGGGACGTGGGTCGGCGGCCGGTTCGGTGGTGGCCTACTGCTTGAAGATCACCAATATCGACCCGCTGAAGTACGACCTGCTGTTCGAGCGTTTCCTCAACCCGGAGCGTATTTCGCTCCCCGATGTCGACGTCGACTTCGACGAGGACGGCCGCGCCGACGTGCTGCGCTACTGCGTGCAGAAGTACGGACAGAAGCGCGTGGCTCAGATCGTGACCTTCGGAACGATGGCCCCCAAGATGGCCATCAAGGACGTGGCGCGCGTGCAGAAGCTGGCGCTCTCGGAGAGCGACCGCCTCTCGAAACTCGTGCCGGACAAGATCACTCCCGACAAGAAACACGGCGAAACGCCGTTCGACTTCGTATATAAGGAGTCGCCCGAGCTGGCGGCCGAACGCGAATCGCCCAACCAGCTCATACGCAATACGCTCAAGTATGCCGAGAAACTCGAAGGCTCGATCCGGCAGACGGGCGTGCACGCCTGCGGCGTCATCATCGGCCAGGACGACCTCGAAAAGTTCGCGCCGATGGCCATCGCCAAGGATGCCGATCTGAATGTCGTGGAGTTCGAAGGCAAGGAGGTCGAGAGCGTCGGCCTCATTAAGATGGACTTCCTGGGACTGCGCACCCTCTCGATCATCAAGGACGCCGTGGAGAACGTCAAGGCGGTGCACGGCATCGATGTCGACATCGACGAGGTAGCGCTCGACGACGCCCCGACCTACGAGGTCTTCGCCCGCGGCGAGACGACCGGACTGTTCCAGTTCGAGTCCCAGGGTATGAAAAAGCATCTGAAGAATCTGAAGCCCAACCGATTCGAGGACCTTATCGCCATGAATGCCCTCTATCGTCCGGGCCCGATGGATTACATCCCGAGCTTCATCGCCCGCAAGCAGGGAACCGAACCGGTGACCTACCCGATCGCCGACATGGAGGAGTATCTGAGCGATACCTACGGCATCACGGTCTACCAGGAGCAGGTCATGCTGCTGTCGCAGAAGCTGGCTGGATTTACCGGCGGCGAGGCCGATACGCTGCGTAAGGCGATGGGTAAGAAGAAGCGCGACGTGTTGGACAAGATGAAGCCCAAGTTCCTCGAAGGCTGCAAGCAGCGCGGACACGACATGGCCGTCTGCGAGAAGATCTGGGGCGACTGGGAGGCTTTCGCATCCTATGCGTTCAACAAGTCGCACTCTACCTGCTACGCCTACGTGGCCTATCAGACCGGCTACCTCAAGGCTCACTACCCCTCGGAATTCATGGCGGCGCTACTGAGCCGAAACCTCGCGGACATCAAGCAGCTGACGCTTTATATGAACGAGTGCAAGCGCATGGGCATCCGGGTGCTGGGCCCCGACATCAACGAGTCGATGCGCAGCTTCTCGTCGAACAAATCCGGCGACGTGCGCTTCGGCATGGCGGCCGTCAAGGGCGTCGGCGAGGCGGCCGTGGAGAGCATCATTGCAGAGCGCGACGCCAACGGCCGCTACAAGGACATCTACGACTTTCTGGAGCGCGTCAACTACTCGGCCGTCAACCGCAAGTGTCTGGAAAACCTGGCGCTGGCGGGAGCTTTCGACGATATCGCGGGTTTCCACCGCGGCAAGTTCTTCGGCAGCGCGGATTCGCGCGATGCCAATGCGCCGACATTCATCGAGATGCTGATCCGCTACGGACAGCGTTTCCAGGCCGAGAAGAGCAATGCCCAGCAGAGTCTCTTCGGGGGCGGCGGCGAGGTCGACATCCAGCGTCCCGTCATGCCGGCCTGCGCCGACTGGAGCCAGCTGGAGACCCTCTCGCGCGAGCGCGAAATGATCGGTCTCTATCTCTCGGCCCACCCGCTCGACGACTATAAGATCATCATCGACCACATGTGCAAGACGCAGCTGGGCGACCTGGAGAATCTCGAAAGTCTCAAGGGGCAGGAGATCGCCGTGGCGGGCATGGTGGTCAGCGTGCAGAACCTCATCACGAAGACCGGTAAGCCGTGGGGCAAGTTCGTGCTGGAGGACTACAACGGAACGCACGAGTTCGCCCTCTTCAGCAAGGACTACGAGAACTTCCGCAAGTATCTCTTCTCGGACTACTTCCTCTTCGTGCGGGGCAAGGTGCAGCCGAAACCCTACAACGAAAACGAGCTGGAGTTCAAGATCCTGTCGATGACGCAGCTCAACGAGATGCGCGATACGATCAAGGAGCTGACGCTGCTGCTGCCCGTGGAGGAGGTGACCCCCGAACTGCTTCGCGAACTTCCGGAGCGGGTCAAGGAGTCGGCGGGCGACACGCTGCTGCGGATACATGTGATCGACCGCAAGGCCAATGTCGTGCTCAACCTCTACTCGAAAGGGCATAAGGTGAGCCTCACGCAGTCGCTGGTCGGCTACCTGGATGAAAACGAAATCAAATATTCCATAGCATAAATAACTATCTGAAATTATGGCATTAGCAATCAATCAGAACAATTTCGAGGAGGTGCTCGCCTCCGGAAAGCCCGTTGTCATCGACTTCTGGGCTGAGTGGTGCGGTCCCTGCCGCATGATCGCCCCCATCGTCGACGAACTGGCCGCCGAGTACGAGGGCCGCGTCGTGATCGCCAAGTGCGACGTGGAGGAGAACGACGACATCACGATGAAGTACGGTGTGCGCAACATCCCGACGATCGTCTTCCTCAAGAACGGCGAACTGGTCGACAAGCAGGTCGGCGCCTGCACGAAGGCCGCCCTCGCGGAGAAGATCGAAAAGCTGCTCTAAAGATGCTGCGTTCGATCGAGTGGCACGGCTTGCAGGCCGTGGAGTTCTCCAAAGGCGACTATCGGGCGCTGCTCGTCCCGTCGGTCGGAGCCAACCTCGTGCGGCTGGCCGACACCCGGCTGGGCGTCGAGATCCTGCGCACGCCCGAAGCGGATGAAGTGGAGAGTTTCAAGACGCGTCCGCAGGTCTTCGGACTGCCGGTGCTCTTTCCGCCCAACCGCATCGCGGACGGCACCTACACCTTCGAGGGGCGTACCTACCGCTACCCCATCACCGTCGAGAAGGAGCACAACTACCACCACGGGATCCTGAAAGGGCTGCCGTTCGTGGTGTCGAAAGCCTCGGAGAACGACGAGGAGGTGCTCGTGGAGTGCCGCTACTACTCCAATGCGGGCAACGACGCGATTTTCCGCGACTTCCCGCATGAGTTCAAGTGCAAGATCGTCTACCGGCTGACCGCCGAGGGATTGGAGCAGGAGGTCTGCTTCACCAACCGGAGTGCGGAGCGTATGCCCGTAGGCGTCGGGTTTCACACGCCGATGCGCATTCCGTTCGCCGGCGGCGAGGCCGCCGACTACGTGATGCGTGCGGCGGTCGGCGAACAGGTCGAGCTCGACGGCCGCAACCTCCCGACCGGGGCGAAGCTGCCGCTGTCGGAGCAGTTCGCCAAGCTGCGCGAGGGCGGTTTGCAGGTGACCGGATGCGCCCCGATCGAGGCGGGATTCACGATCCGCGAGATCGAGGTCGACGGTCGGCCGTTCCGGGGTGCGCTGGTCGAGAACCTGCGTACGGGCGTGCGGACCTTCTACGAGGTGGACGACACGACGACCTACTGGACGATCTGGAACAACGGCGGCACGGCACCCTACTGCTGTCCCGAGCCGCAGTCGTGGACCACGAACGCCCCGAACGCGCCGGATCCGGAGGCTGCCGGATTCCGGTCGATCGCTCCGGGCGAGACATTTGCGATGAAGTTCCGTCTCTACGCACGGTAATGAAAAGAGGAGGCTCTCATCGAGCCTCCTCTTTCGTTCAGAACCGCTCCTCGACGATCGTCGCTGCGAGCGGCTTGCGGGTTTCGGCGTGCCGGTCCGGAGAGGCGGGGGCCCCGTCGCCGTAGCCGACGAGCAGGATGTTCACCGGAACGATATGCGGCGGGAGGGCGAACTCTTCGCGGACGGCCTCGGGGTTGAATGCGCAGATCCACAGCGTGTCGAGCCCCTGATCGGCGGCGGCGAGCATCATGTGGTCGGTGACGATCGAGGCGTCGATGTCGGAGATGCGCTTGTCGTCGGAGCGGCGGATCCACCCCTCCTCGGTGTCGGCGCAGACGACGAGGGCGCACGGAGCTCCGAAGTCCCGTGTGCAGCGGGTCAGCCGTTCGAGTCCCTCCGGCGTGCGGACGACGACGATGCGCTGGGGCTGCCGGTTGGCGCCCGTGGGGGCGATGCGTCCGGCTTCGAGCACGTAGGCGAGCTTTTCCGGCTCGACCGGTTGTTTCTTATAGGTGCGGCAGGCGTACCGCTTCTTCGCCAAAGTGAGAAAATCCATGTTCGGAAAGATTGATTGCAGGTGCAAGATACGTAAAAAAATCGGCAGCGGCAATCCCCGTATGGCAGTCCCGACTGACAGAATGGCAGAAAAAAGGCGCTGGCACATCGTTTGATGAACGTATTTCGAACGGAAAAAATCGAAAAAACAACACGATAGAACCATGAAAAACGGAAAAATCGGGGTTACGACGGAAAACATCTTTCCCGTAATCAAAAAATTCCTCTACTCTGACCATGAAATCTTCCTGCGCGAGCTGATCTCCAATGCGGTGGATGCCACCCAGAAGCTCAAGACCCTTTCGTCGATCGGCGACGTGAAGGGCGAACTGGGCGATCTGACGATCCGTGTGGCTGCCGACAAGGAGGCCCGGACGCTGACGGTGACCGACCGCGGTATCGGCATGACGGCCGAAGAGGTGGACCGCTACATCAACCAGATCGCTTTCTCGGGTGCCGAGGAGTTCATGGAGAAGTACAAGAACCAGGCGATCATCGGCCACTTCGGACTGGGTTTCTATTCGTCGTTCATGGTGGCCGACAAGGTGGAGATCATCACCCGCTCCTGGAAGGAGGGGGCGAAGACCGTGCGCTGGAGCTGCACGGGAACTCCCGAGTTCGAGATGGAGGAGACCGACGAGGCGCACGACCGCGGCACGACGATCGTCCTGCACCTGGCCGAGGATACGCTGGAGTATGCCGAGACGGAGAAGGTAGAGGGGCTGCTGCGCAAGTACTGCCGCTTCCTGCCCGTGCCCATCGCGTTCGGTAAGGTCAAGGAGTGGAAAGACGGCAAGTACGTCGATACGGAGAAGGACAACGTCATCAACGATGTCGATCCGCTCTGGACGCGCAAACCCTCCGAGATCACCGAAGAGCAGTACAAGGAGTTCTATCGCGAGCTCTACCCCATGAGCGACGATCCGCTCTTCTCGATCCATCTGAACATCGACTATCCGTTCAACCTGACGGGTATCCTCTACTTCCCGAAGATCCGCAACAACTTCGAGATTCAGAAGAACAAGATTCAGCTCTACTCCAATCAGGTCTACGTCACGGATCAGGTCGAGGGCATCGTGCCGGAGTATCTGACGCTGCTGCACGGCGTGATCGACTCGCCCGATATTCCGCTGAACGTCTCGCGCAGCTACCTGCAAAGCGACGCCAACGTGAAGAAGATTTCGAGCTATATCACCCGCAAGGTCGCCGACCGTCTTCAGGAGCTCTTCTCGACCATGCGCCCCGACTACGAGGCCAAGTGGGACGATCTGAAGATCTTCATCCAGTACGGCATCCTCACCGACGAGAAGTTCGCCGAGAAGGCGCAGGAGTTCATGCTCTGGAAGAGTGTCGACGGTAAATACTTCACGGCCAAGGAGTATACCGAGGCCGTGAAGGAGAACCAGACCGACAAGAACAAGACCGTCGTCTTCCTCTACGTGGACGATCCCGTCGAGAAGCACACGTTCCTCGAAGCGGCGCGCGGACGCGGCTACGACGTGCTGGTCATGGATGGACAGCTCGACAGCCACTACATCAACTGGTACGAGTCGAAGAACAAGGAGGTGCGGTTCGTGCGTGTCGACAGCGACGTCGTGGACAAGCTCATCCAAAAGGAGGAGAGCGTGAAGATGTCGCTCACGGAGGCCCAGCAGGATATTCTGCGTCCGGTGTTCGAGGGACAGATGCCCAAAGACGACAAGATCGGGTATAGTATTTCGTTCGAGGCGATGTCGCCCGACGAGGCCCCGGTGGTCATCATTCAGAATGAGTTCATGCGCCGCATGAAAGAGATGGCGGCGATGGGCGGCGGAGGCATGAGCCAGTTCTACGGTCAGATGCCCGACAACTTCACCATCGCCGTGAATGGCAACCACCCCATCGTGGCCGATATCCTGGCCGATGCCGAGAAGGCCTACGGCGATAAGCTGAAGTCGATCACCAAGAAGATCGATGCGGCCGTCGCCGAGGAGAAGCGTTTCGACGAGGTAATCAAGGGCAAGAAAGAGGAGGAGCTCACCGCCGAGGAGAAAGAGACGCGCGAGGAGCTCTCGAAGAAGATCGTCACGCTGCGCGACGAACGCAACCAGCGGTTGCAGGCGATCGGCGGCGAGAATCGCCTCGTGAAGCAGATCATCGATCTGGCACTGCTGACGAACGGCATGCTCAAGGGGAAGAACCTCACGGATTTCATCCAGCGGTCGATTTCGCTGATCGAGAAGTAGGTCCGAAACGGATACTCGGCAAAAAAAGGTGTCGCGGACGGCGACACCTTTTTTTATTTGGAGGTTACGGCCACAGAACTGTGCGGGGCGCTGCCGCGGAGGTCTTTGTGAACGTAGAGAGCGAGCCTCCGCCCCGGAGGCCCGCATCACTTGGTTCGCGTGCCGTCCGCAGGCTGCTTGCCCGAGAACCTGATAAGACCCGTCCGGTGACCGCAGACGGCAAATAGCAGGATTGGCAGCCATTTCCGCCTAAAACTCGACTCTTAGTCGAGCTCTTCGGTCCAGCGGTTGCGGATCAGATCGAGGAACCACTCCGGGCAGCGGCACGGACGGCGCGTATCGCTGTGGATGAAGCCGAGCTGCGTCATGCCGGTGTTGATCAGCTCGCCCCGCTCGTTGTAGAGCTCGTAGAAGAAGTTGATGCGGGTCGAGGGGAGCTCCCGCAGGATGATGCGGACGGTGAGCAGTTCGTCGAAGTAGGCCGGTTTGCGGTATTTGGACTGCACTTCGAGGATCGGCATCATGATGCCGCGGCGTTCGACTTCGGCGAACGACATGCCCAAAGCGCGCAGGAACTCGCTGCGGGCGGCTTCGTAATAACAGATGTAATTCGAGTGATGGCAGATGGCCATCTGGTCGGTGTGTTTGTACCACACGCGAATCTGACAATCGTGGCTGACCATGATAATTTCTGTACGTTGTATAATCGCCGGCCGCTCGGGACGGGCGACAAAATGATTGAATTCAGTAGCTTGCAGGGTGTCCGAGCAGGCGCTCCGCCTCGGTGCGGCGTCCTTCGTCGAGCAGCCGGCGGATCAGCGTCGAGCTGACGCGCTGCCCGTCGATGTAGCAGGCCTCGACCCGCACGACTTTCAGCAGCCCCTCGGGCAGCGAGAGGCAGTCGCAGCCGTCGTGGCCGAAGCGATGGTTGAAGCCGGCGACGAGCGTCCGGGCTCCGAGACGGCCGACGAGGTAGCGCTCGACGAATTCGGCGCCAGACAGCGCGCTGAAGGTGCGGTCGAACGGCACGACGATGAGTGCGTCGATGCCGGCGGCTTCGAGCAGGGCGGCTTTCTCCTCGGGGGTGGTGAGCAGGCGCAAGCCCTCGGCACGCCCCAGTGCGATGCGGGGATGCGGCTCGAAGGTCACGACGATGCTCTCGCCGGCATGGACGCGGGCTTCGGCCACGAGGCGGTCGAGCAGCGCCCGGTGGCCGAGGTGCACGCCGTCGTAGGAGCCGACCGTGACGGCCGGAGAGCGGAAAGTCGGGAGGGCTTCGAAGCCGTGGAAGATGCGCATGACCCTACGAGTTGTTGCCGTCGCTCTCCTTGACGAAGTAGGCGACCTTTTCGAGCAGCGTCGTGATGTCGTAGTTCTCGACGATGATGCCCTGCGGGAAGTTCAGCGGCGTGGAGGTGAAGTTCAGCACGCCTTTGATACCGGCGTTGATGATCGGTACGACGAGCTGCGGCGCGACCTTCGTCGGCGAGGAGACGACCACGATCGAGATGTCGCGGTCCTCGACCGTCTCTTCGAAACGGTCCATGTGGAAGCAGGGAATGCCGTCGATTTCGCGGCCGACCTTCTCCGGGTCGATGTCGAAGGCGGCGGTGATCTTGAGCTTCAGCCCCTTGCCGTTGAAATACTTGGTGATGGCCTGCCCGAGGTGTCCCATGCCCAGCACGGCGACGTTCATCGGAGCCGGGCTGTCGAGGATGTTGCTGATGTAGTCGATGAGCACCTGTACGTCGTAGCCCTTTTTCGTGTCGCTCGAAAAGCCGATCAGCATCAGGTCGCGGCGTACCTGCACGGCCGTGATGCCGTGGATGCCGGCCAGCACGTGCGAGAAGATGTGCGTGATACCCTGCTTGTGGCTTGCGAGCAGCGTGCGGCGGTACTCGCTCAGACGCTCGATGGTCTTTTCGGGGATGGCGTTCGTGAGAGTTCCCATGGACTATTCGATCGTTATCGTGAAATCGGGATGGTAGTTCACCCGCATCCAGTTGCGGTTGGCGTGGGTCTCGCTCCCCTCCTCCCGGTCGAAGAGATAGGTCGTCTGCAACGGGGTGTAGCGACGATCCTCCAGATCGTACTCGATGTCGTTGTACATCGCCGGACAGAAGATCATGGCGGCGTCGTAGCCGCGATAGGAGTAGAGCGACGGCAGCGAACCGAATGCCTGGAGGTAGGCGCTGTCGAATGCCGTGACGACCTCGGCGTCGCGCTTGGCGTGGTACGTGGAGACGAAAACCACCCGGTTCTTGAAGAACATCGTGCGGTCGAGGTTGTTGTAGCGGTTCCACCGGGCGTTGCCCAGCACCGTATAGCGGGGAGCCGTGCGGCCTCGGGCCGTCAGGTTCGTATCCGCCGAGGCGAGCGCTGCGAGGATGCGGTCCACGTCGACCTCGTTGTCGGCCATGATGACGAAAACGTTGTCGTCGTCGTTCTCCAGCAGCGGCGAGAGATCGGCCGGCGAATTGGCGAGGCGCGCCGACGGGTGTACATATTTATAGTTGTACCGTTCGTACTCCCGGCTGCCGAGCAGGCTGAAGATTTCGCGTTCGAATTCGTGGTCCGTGCTTTCGGCATAGATGAGCGTCACCCGTTTGCCGCTGCCGATCAGATCGGCGACCTTGGCGTATTTGCGGGTCGGGTCGGGGGCCATCCGGAAGAGCGCGTCGCTGTTGAGCCGGGTGTCGTGGGCCAGCGGCGACACGACGGGCACGCCGTACTCTTCGCCGAAGCGGATCGCCGGATAGAGCTCCTCCTCGTAGACCGGGCCGACGATCAGCCGCGTGTCGACGAAAGCATCCGAACCGACGATCTCGCGCACCCGCTCCGCGCTGCGCCCCGTATTGTAGAGCGTCAGGTCGACCGACCGGCCGTAACGGGTCTTCACGCTGTCCAGTCCGAGCAGGAAGCCCTGATAGAACTCCACGAAGTTGGCGTTGGGCTCGTTGCCGGTCGTGAGGGGCAGCAGCAGCGCCGCCTTGAGCGGCTCGCTCGCCGATAACGCCCGGAAGTCGAGCTGCGGCACCTGCTCCTGCGGGGGCTGAATCTCGGCAGCGGGCTGCTCGGCGACTTCCGTCCGCGCCTCGCCCGGAATGCGGATCATGGCGCCGGCCTTCAGATCGGCGGCCCGGAGGCCTCCGTTCAGTCGGCCGAGCTCCTCCTCGGTGATGCCGAAGCGGTGCGAGAGCGAATAGAACGTCTCGCCCGGGTTCACGATGTGGTAGGCGACCGAGTCGCCTGAGACGCTGTTGAGCTTGTCGCGATACTCCTCCCACTGGGCCTGCGTGCCGGCGGCATCCTCGGTGCCGATCTCCCGGCGGCGAATCAGCAGCCGGTCGCCCGGATGCAGCTGCGTGGGGTCGAGCTCGGGATTGTCGGCGATGAGCGTTTGCACCGGGACTTCGTAGCGGCGCGAAATGGCGTAGAGCGTTTCGCCCTGCGACACGACGTGCCGGTCGAATGTCTTGCGGAGCTTCTTCTCGGGAACCGGCTGCGGCGAAACGTCGGCCACGACCGGGATCTTGATGTTGCCCGCGGCCTTCAGTCCGTCGGCGATCGAGGGGTTGTTCTCCACGATGACCTGTTCGCCCACCTGATAGACCTTGGAGAGGCTGTAAAGCGTCTCGCCCGGCTGTACGGTGTGGATGTAATATTTTGCGCCGTTGATGTAGACGATCGTCTGCGACTTCTCTACGGCAAGGGCCGAGAGCGATCCGGCGATCAGCAGCGCGGCGGCGCAGCAAAGTCTCTTCATCGTCGTTACTTCATTTTATCGCGCATCCTGATCTCGGTGATGACCTTCTTCGTGTAGAGCGGGAAG
>CAMWWU010000016.1 GCA_947178025.1 uncultured Alistipes sp.
ATGCCAGTCGTCCTCGATCTCCGGTCCGTCGGCCCCCGTGTAGCCCAGGCGCGAGAAGACCTCGACGATGCGGTTCTTGACGAGCGAAATCGGGTGGCGCGAACCGAGTTGCTCGGCCGAACCGGGGCGCGTCATGTCCTCGACGGCAGCGCTCTTTTCGGCCGCGGCGTCCTGCAACTCCTCGCGCAGGGCGTTGATACGCTCTACGGCCGTGGTCTTGAGTCGGTTGAGCTGCTGTCCCAGTTCGCGTTTGAGCTCGGGAGCCACCGTCTTGAACTCCTCCATCAGGGCGTTCAGCTCCCCCTTCTTGCCGAGGATCCGGATGCGGAACTCCTCGATTTCGGCCGCTGCTGTCGGCTTGAACTCCTCGACACGTCGGAGAAGTTCATTGATTTTGTCGGTCATATTTTGAATGTTTATCCTTTTTCCCTACTTTTGGCAGGTGGTGCTTTAACGTGCAAAGTTATAAAAAAATCGAGACATGTTGCGTAAAACCCTCTCAATTCTTGCGACGTTGCTCGTCGCGGCCTCCGCAGCCGGAAAAACTCCGGAAGGGGTCGGTGTGGTGATGAGCGGCGGCGGGGCCAAGGGGCTCTATCACATCGGCGTGCTGGAGGCGCTCGAAGCGAACGGCGTGCCGATCGACTGCGTGGCCGGAACCTCCATGGGATCGATCATCGCCGCGATGTACGCCGCGGGGTATTCGCCGGCCGAGATGCGCGCGATCGTGTCGTCGGGAGTGGTCCGGGAGTGGGTGTCGGGGCGCATCGATCCCAACCGCTACATGCCCTACTACCGGCAGTTCGGCCAGCAGCCCGCTTTCATCAACGTGCGGCTCGACGTCGGCCGCAGCAGCCGACGGGCGTTCCGGATGCCGACCAACCTGCTCTCCTCGACGCAGATCGACATGGCGCTCACCGAACTGTTCGCCCCCGCGACGGCGGCCTCCGGCGGCGATTTCGACCGGCTGATGGTGCCGTTTCTCTGCGTGGCGAGCGACATGAACGCCCGTCGTCCGGTGGTGCTGCGCAGCGGCGAGCTGAGCGAGGCGGTGCGGGCGTCGATGTCCATTCCGCTCGTATTCAAGCCCGTGGCACTCGACTCGATGCTGCTCTACGACGGCGGAATCTACGACAACTTCCCGTGGAAGCCGCTCGACGAGGAGTTTCGGCCGGCGCTCATCGTCGGCAGCATCTGCACCGAGGGAAACTCCAAGCCGAGCGAGCGGAGCGATCTGCTCGACCAGGCCTTCATGCTGGCGATGCAGGAGACCGACTACTCGCTCCCCGAGGGGCGCAGCGTCCGCATCGCGCGGGCGGTCGACGTCAACATGCTCGATTTCGACCGCGCCGAGGCGATCATGGATGCGGGGTATGCCGATGCGATGGAGGCGATGCCGCAGATTCTGGAGCGGGTCGCCGAACGACGGACTCCGGAGCAGTACGCCGCACGACGGGAGGCTTTTCGGGCCGGGTGCCCTCCCCTGATCTTCGACGACTACCGGTTCGAGGGGCTGACGGCGGCGCAGCGGGAGTATATCCGCGACTTCGTGCAGGTCGACCGCCGCACCGGGCGGCAGCGGACGATGGATTTCGCCCAGTTGCGCGACAATCTCTACGAAGTGCTCGCCGGAGGCGATTTCACGATGGATTTTCCGCGCGTGGCCTACGATTCGCTGCGTCGTGCCTATTCGTTCGAGGCGCGTTTTGGTACGAAACCCAACTTCAAACTCTCGGTCGGAGGCAGCGTTTCGTCGACCTCGTTCAACATGGCCTATCTCGGTGCCTCCTACCAGACGATCGGGCGTGTCGGGCAGCGGGTCGGGGCCGATCTCTTCCTGGGACCGCTCTACGCCTGGGGGGCCGCCGGCGGACGCACCGACTTCTATGTGTGGAAACCGCTCTTTCTGGACTACTCGTTCAACTTCAATATCCGCAACCTCAACCACGGCAATTTCGGCAACGTCACCCAGGTGGACGATACGGCCGAGATCAAGGAGAGCGAGGTCTTCGGATCGCTGGGCGTCGGCATGCCCCTCACCCACCGCAGCCTCTTCGTGCTGCGGGCCGATGCCGGACACGCCAACTACCACTATGGGGCGGCGGCCGATCCGGCCGGCGGAATCGACCGCACCCGCTTCTCCTATTTCGGTCTGAAGGCGGCCGTCGAACGCAATACGCTCGACCGGTTCCTGCATCCCCGCAAGGGGTCGGCACTGGAGATCTCGGCGATCTACGTCACGGGCAAGGACAAATACGCCCCGTTCGGGACCGATCGCTTCGTTTCGAAGGAGTGGCGCGACTGGTTCGGGGCACGGTTCACGTGGGAGAAGTATTTCGACGTGCCGCGGGTCGGCTGGTTTTCGGTCGGTCTCGATGTCAACGCCGTGATTACCGACCATCCCGAGTTCACCCGGCCCGGAGCGACGCTCCTCTCGCTGCCCGCCTACGCCCCGGTGCCGCACGCCCGGATGATCTACATGCCCGAGTTCCGGGCCCGGCGCTTCGTGGCGGGCGGCGTGATGCCCACGTTCGACCTGCTGTCGAACTGCTTCTTCCGCGTGGGATTTTATGCGATGTTCCGCGAACGGCGCGATTTCGAGGGGATTCTGCCCGATCCGGTCGGCACGGAGAGCCGCTGGCACTATGTCGTCGACGCGTCGCTGGTCTATCACACGCCCATCGGGCCCGTCAGCCTGAGCCTCACCAAGTACGACTTGCGCAACCGGAACAACATGTATCTGACCTTCGGATTCGGGTATGCGCTCTTCGCGCCGAAAGGGACGTTCTATTGAGATCCGACGAACGAAAAAGAGGGAGCCCTGCGAGGCTCCCTCTTTTTCGTTCGTTCCGGGCTGATTACCAGATGATCACGCGCTCCTCCTCGGGCAGGAACATCGCGCCGTCGGTGATGCCGAAGGCGGCGTAGAAGTCCGCGAGGTTGCGCAGCGTGGCGTTCACGCGCCACTTGCCCAGCGAGTGCACGTCGATCTTCGTCAGACGGGCGATCTCCTCGTCGCGGATGTTCTGGGCCCACAGAGCGGCGTAACCCAGGTAGAAGCGCTGCTCGGCCGTGAAACCGTCGATCGGCGCGGGCTCGGAAGCGCCGGCGAGCGAGTTGCGGAACGCCGTGTGGGCGACGCGCAGACCGCCCTGGTCGGCGATGTTTTCGCCCAGCGAGAGGGCTCCGTTGGCGAAGACGGCCGGCTGATCGCCCTTGGCGGGCAGCACCTCGATGGCGTCGAACTGCTTCACGAGGATGTCGGTCTTGGCCTTGAATGCCTCGGCGTCCTCGTCGGTCCACCAGTTGTTCATGTTGCCGTCCTTGTCGAAGTTGCGGCCCTGATCGTCGAATCCGTGCGTCATCTCGTGGCCGATCACCACGCCGATGGCGCCGTAGTTCACCGCGTCGTCGGCCTCCGGGTTGAAGAACGGCGGCTGGAGAATGGCGGCCGGGAAGCAGATCTCGTTCGTCGTGGGGTTATAGTAGGCGTTGACCATCTGCGGAGGCATGTGCCACTCGCTGCGGTCTACCGGCTTGCCCAGCTTCGAGATGTTGTCGGCCGTGTACCACTTGGCGGCCTCGCAGATATTCTCCCAGTAGCTCTTCGCGGGGTCGATCACGAGCGACGAGTAGTCCTTCCACTTGTCGGGATAGCCGATCTTCACGGTGAAGGAGGCGAGCTTCTCCTGCGCCTTGGCCTTCGTGGTGTCGGACATCCAGTCGAGGGCGGCGATGTGCTCGCCGAGGGCCGTCTGAAGGTTCTTCACCAGGGTGAGCATGCGCTCCTTGTCCTCGGCCGGGAAGTATTTGGCGACGTACATCTCGCCCACGGCCTCCGAGAGGGTGCTGTTGGGCACCGACATGGCGCGCTTCCAGCGGGGTTTCATCTCCTGCTGTCCGGCCATGGCCTTGCCGTAGAATGCGAACGAGGCCTGCTGGAAGTCGTCGCTCAGATACGAGGCGGCCGCGTCGATGCAGTGGGCTGCCAGGTAGTAGCGGATCTGCTCCAGCGGAGCGTTCTTGAGCAGGTCGTTGGCGTTGGCGATGGCCGACGGCGTGGTGACGATGACCGTTTCGTAGTCGCCGATGCCCATCGTGCCGTAATAGGTGTTCCAGTCGATCGCGTCGTAGGTCTTCTCGAAGTCGGCTTTCGTCATGGGGTTGTAGAGCGCCGGCATGTTGCGCAGCTCGACGTTCGACCACGACTTCTCGGCCAGCTTCGTTTCGATGGCCAGTACGCCGTCCACGGCGCCGGCGATCTCCTCCTCGGCGATGCCTGCCAGACGGAAGATCGTCGACAGATACTCCTTGTAAGCCGTGCGGATATGCTCGTTCTCGGCGTCGAGGTAATAGTCGCGGTTGCCCATCGTCAGACCGTCCTGCGAGGCGTAGAGGACATTCATGTCGCTGTTCATCAGGTCGGTCTCCACGCCTACGCTGAAGAACGGATTGCCCGTGGCGGCGTGCATCTCGGCGATGGCTGCCGTGAGCTGCGAGCGGTCGGCGATCGACAGCAGGCGGTCGACGGTCGAGCGGATCGGGGCGGCGCCCTCGGCGTTCAGACGCACGGAGTCGAGTCCCATCTTGTAGAGGTCCGAGATCTTCTGCTCGACGCTTCCCGGAGCGGCCTGCTGCTTGGCCATGCCGGAGAAGAGTTCGTTGATGCGCTTCTCGTTGTTGTCGCGCAGGACGTCGAACGAGCCGTAGCGCGAATACTCGGGCTTGAGCGGATTGCGCTGCTGCCAGCCGCCCGTGGCGTACTGGTAGAAGTCTTCGTTCGGGGCGATCGACGGGTCGAGGTTCGTCAGGTCGATGGCCGGGGTTTTCGGGGTGTTCTGACAGGCTGCCATACAGAAGGTAGCTGCGAAAAGGATGATTTTTTTCATGTCGTTCGGGTATTTCACGTTTGAAAAAGGCCGCTCGAAGCGGCCTTTTCATTTGTTTTAGTCGCGGATGGCCGCTACGCCGGGCAGGTCGCCGAACTCGATGTATTCGAGCAGCGCGCCGCCGCCCGTCGAGATGTAGGAAACCTTGTCGGCCAGGCCGAATTTGTTGACGCAGGCCACCGAGTCGCCGCCGCCGATGAGCGAATAGGCGCCGTTGGTCGTCGCCTCGGCGATCGCCTCGGCCACGACGCGCGAACCGGTCGCGAACTTGTCGATCTCGAAGACGCCCACCGGACCGTTCCAGAGGATCGTCTTGCAGCCGAGGATGTGGTTGCGGAACGCCTCCTTGCCGCGGGTGGCGATGTCGACACCCTCCCAACCGTCGGGAATGTCGTTGGCCGGAGCCTCCTGCGTGTTGGCGTCGTTCGAGAAGTCGTCGGCGATCAGCGCGTCGGGCGACATGACGAGCTGCACGCCCTTCTGCTTGGCCAGTTCGAGGATCTCCAGGGCCACGGGGAACATGTCGGGCTCGCAGATCGACTTGCCGACCTTACCGCCCTGAGCGGCTGCGAAGGTGTAGGTCATGCCGCCGCCGATGATGATCGAATCGACCTTCTCGATCAGGGCCTTGATGACACCGATCTTCGACGATACTTTCGAACCGCCCACGATGGCGCAGAACGGGTGAGCCGGAGCCTCCATGAGCGACGAGATGGCCTTGACCTCCTTCTCCATCAGGTAGCCGAACATCTTATCCTCGGGGAAGTGCTTGGCGATCAGGTAGGTCGAGGCGTGCTTGCGGTGCGCCGTGCCGAATGCGTCGTTGATGTAGCAGTCGGCATACGAAGCGAGCTTCTTGACGAACTCCTTCTGCGAACCCTCCTTGAGCGCCTTCTTGGCAGCCTCTTTCTCCTCCTTGGTGGCGTCCTCTTTCAGACCGCGGGGCTTGCCCTCCTCCTCGGCGTAGAAACGCAGGTTCTCCAGCAGCAGCACCTGGCCGGGCTTCAGTGCGGCAGCCATCTCGGCGGCCTTCTCGCCCATGCAGTCGCCGGCGAACATCACCTCGGTGCCGAGGTTCTTCTCGATGGCGGGGATGATCTGTTCGAGCGAATATTTGGGGTCGGGATTCTTCTTCGGACGCCCCATGTGCGACATCAGAATCACCGAACCGCCCTCGGCCAGCACCTTCTTGACGGTGGGCATGGCGGCGCGGATACGGGTGTCGTCCGTCACCTCGCCCTGCTCGTTGAGGGGCACGTTGAAGTCCACGCGGATGATCGCGCGTTTGCCTTTGAAATCGTAGTTGTCGATCGAAATCATAGCTGTTTGATTGTTAGGTATTTTATTGAAACGATTCTTTTCGGATCCAATCCGTCGCAAAGTTATGAAAATATTTTAAAATCTGTTATTCGAATAACAGAAATTTGATCGTTTGCGGGCGGATTTCCGCATGCGGCCGCAAACCGTTCCGATGCGAACTTCGTTCAATATTTATACCGGATCCACTTGGCGAGCTCCTTGAACGTGGGTTTCTTGCCGTACATGAAGATGCCTACGCGGTAGATCTTGGCGGCGAGCCACACCATGCCGATGAACGTGGCGTAGAGCAGTGCGAGCGAGAGGAGGATCTCCCACATCGGAATGTCGTAGGGGATGCGCGCCATCATCACCACGGGCGAGGTGAACGGAACGAGCGAGAACCAGAAGGCCAGCTGCGAATTGGGGTCCTTGATGACGGCCAGCATCATCAGCAGGGCCAGGATGACGGGGATCGTGATCGGAAGCTGGAGCTGCTGGGCGTCCTGCACGTTGTCGACGGCCGAGCCCACGGCGGCGAACATCGCCGAGTAGAGCAGGTAGCCGCCGAGCAGGAAGAGCACGAGGCAGGCGAAGATCTTGACGACGTAGCCCAGGTCGGTTATGGCGGCTACGGCCTGCATGACTTCGGGGTTCATGTCGACCGATGCCGCGGCGTCGGGAATGCCCTGCTGCATGGCTTGTGCGCCGGCCATCACCTCCTCGGGCATCAGGTGCGGCAGGACCACTCCCCCGACGCCCACCACGAGGATGCCCCAGACGAGGATCTGCACGACGGCTACCGACGCCACGCCGAGGATCTTGCCGAGCATCAGGTCGAAGGGCCGCACCGAGGAGACCATCACCTCCAGCACGCGGGAGTTCTTCTCCTCGATGACCGACTGCATGACCATGGCGCCGTAGATGAGCAGGAACATGTAGAGCACGAAGCCCAGGATGTAGCCCAGGCCCATGGCCACGAGCGAGGACTGGGCCTGCGAATCCTCCTCCTGCGACTTGTCGTTGCGGAAGGTCTGCACCGTGACCGAGGTCTTCACGTCGTCGAGGATCTGCTGGAGGTTCTCGATGTCGTAGCTGCGGAGCTTCTCCTCCTCGATGATCTTCTCGATCTGTTTCTCGATGTTGCTCTCGACGGTCAGCGACGAGGAGCCGTTGACGTAGAGCTTCACGTTCGAGGGGTTATCGAGGATGTCGCCTCCGATGCAGAGGATGGCGAACCGGTCGGTCAGCACCTTGCGGGCCGCGTCGGCCGGCAGGTCGGTCGTCTCGAAGCGGAGTTCGTCGTCGTCGGTCAGCAGCGGGGCGATGCGGCCGCTCTCGTCGATCACGGCGATGCGCTTCTCGTCGCCGCCCGAGAACTGCATGATGAGTGCCGGGGCGACCATCAGGGCAAGCATCAGCACGGGCATGAGCAGCGTGGTGATGATGAAGGACTTTTTGCGGACGCGCTCGTTGAACTCGCGCCCTATGATGATGGATACGTTGGACATGATGCGTATTTTTTCGTTGTTCGTAAGTGGTTTGCGGGCCTCAGAGCGTGCCGTTCACGGCCCGGATGAAGATGTCGTTCATCGAGGGGATGATCTCGCGGAACGAGCGCAGTTCGACGGCTTCGTTCGTCGCGGCGATCACGGCCCGGATGTCGGCGTCCTGCCCGACGCGGAGCCGGAGCGAGCGGTAGGCCGATTCGCTTTCCGGGCTCTCCAGAATCTCGCAGCGGCCTGCGAGGCGTTCGCGCAGCGGCTCCTCCTCGCCCCGGAACTGCACCTCGAAGAGGTTCGAACCGTGGCGGCGGCGGATCTCGTCGACGTTGCCCGAGAGGATGTTCTGCGACTTGTTGATGAGCGAGATGTGGTCGCAGATCTCCTCCACGGAGGACATGTTGTGGGTCGAGAAGATGATCGTGGCGCCCTTGTCGCGCAGCGCGAGGATCTCCTCCTTGAGCAGGTTGGCGTTGATCGGGTCGAAGCCCGAGAAGGGTTCGTCGAAGATCAGCAGCTCGGGTTCGTGGAGCACCGTGACGATGAACTGGATCTTCTGGGCCATGCCCTTCGAGAGCTCTTCGACCTTCTTGTCCCACCACCCCTCGATGCCGAACTTGCGGAACCAGACCTTCAGCCGGGCGATGGCGTCGCGCCGCGAAAGCCCCTTGAGGCGGGCGAAGAAGACGGCTTGTTCGCCGACCTTCATCTTCTTGTAGAGGCCGCGCTCCTCGGGCAGGTAGCCGATGCGGCGGATATCTTCGGGAGCGATCTCGCGGTCGCCCAGAAACACCTGGCCCGAGTCGGGGGCCGTGATTCGGTTGATGATGCGGATCAGCGTGGTTTTCCCGGCGCCGTTGGGGCCCAGCAGCCCGTAGACCGAACCCTGCGGGATGGAGAGCGAAACGTCGTCGAGAGCCTTGTGGCCGGCGTACTGTTTGGTGACGTGTTTGACGGTAAGCAAATCCATAAGCGTTATGCGATAGTTGATTTAGAAGTCGTTGCTGCGGCAAATATAGGAGTTAAATTTTGAATATCAAAAAATATTTATCGTTTTTCGATATTCAAAAGGCGGGGTTTTCCTCTTTCGGCTCGTCGCGTCGGGGGCCGGATGTCCGATCGGGGCGAAAGCGGGCGAAAATTTGTTTTTGCGTGCGGCTTAATTGTTATCTTTGTCGCTATGAAAGAGTCGAAATACGTTCGGACCAAGATCGTCGCGGGATATCTGCTGCTCATTGCGGCCTGTATCCTTTCGGTGGGACACGTCTATCGGACGACGGTGCGTCTTTATACGCCGGACCCCGATCTGTCGGTCCGGATTCAGGACAAGCGCCGCGCCGTGAACGACGTGCTGTTCCATCTCTACCAGGCGGAAAGCTACGGGCAGCTGGTCATTGCGGGCTATGCCTCCTACGAGCGCCGCTACCGCAGCGAGCTGCGGAGCGTGCGGTCGTGCCTCGATTCGCTGCGCACGTTCGTGGCCGAGGGGGATTCGGTGCAGACGATGCGCCTCGACAGCATTGCGTGGCTGCTGCGGGACAAGGAGCGTCGGACGATGAGTCTGCGCAATGCGATCCGAGCCTCGTCGACGGCCGCCGTGCTCGATCGCCGCGTCCGGGAGCTGGTTGCGCCGCGCGATTCTGCTACGGTAGCGACGGCGGTCGCGGATTCGATCGCGGAGCCGGTTGTCGTGCGGATCGTTTCGGAGGATACGGTCGCCGTACCGCGGCGCAAACGTCGTTTTTTCCGGCGTCTGGCCGATCTTTTCAGCCCTCCGCAGGAGGATTCGAGCGTCGTGATCTCGCGCAGCGAAGTGGTGGAGCTGCCGCCCGCATCGGCGGTCGTACCCGTGCAGGATACGATCGTTTCGGTGCTGCTCGCCTTGCAGGACAGCGTGATGAGCGGCCGCCAGCCGGTCTACGACGAGGCCTGGCGCGAGGGGCAGCGGCTGAAGTACAGCAACGAACTGGTCAACGCCGAGATCTTCAGCCTGCTGCGCGATTTCGACGAGGAGTATACCGCGCTGCTCGTGGCGCGCATCGCGCGCATCGACGCCATCCGGCAGCGCTCCTCGAAGTCGTTGGGCTACACCGCGGCCGGCGCCGTGGTGCTGATGCTTCTCTTCGTGGCGATTCTGTGGCGCGACGTCAGCCGCAGCAACCGTTACCGGCGCGAGCTGGAGCGGGCCAATCGGGCCAACGAGGCGCTGCTGGCGGCCCGCGAGCAGCTGATGCTGGCCATTACGCACGACATCAAGGCGCCGCTGGGGGCGGTGATGGGATACATCGATCTGTTGTCGCGGCTGGTCGGCGACAAGCGGCAGGCGCTCTACCTGCAAAACATGCGCGGCAGTTCGGAGCACCTGCTGGCGCTGGTCGAGAGCCTGCTCGACTTCTATCGGCTCGACCTGAAGAAGGTGGAGCTGCGCAAGGTGGCGTTCGCTCCCGGGCAGCTCTTCGAATCGGTCGTCGAGAGCTTCGCGGCCGCCGCGGCGGCCAAGGGGCTCTCGCTGACGCTGGAGCTCTCGCCGGAGTGCGGCGCCGAGGTGTCGGGCGACGTGCTCCGCATCCGGCAGATCGCCGAGAATCTGGTGTCGAACGCCTTGAAGTTCACTGATGAAGGATCCGTCGAGGTGCGTGTGGCCGTGGAGCGCGGCGAACTGGTCTTCTCGGTGCGCGATACGGGCCGCGGCATCGGACGCGAGGAGCGGAAACGCATCTTCGGCGAGTTCGTGCGGCTCGGCTCGGCGCAGGGGGTGGAGGGCTTCGGCCTCGGCCTCTCGATCGTGGACCGGCTGCTCCGGCTGCTCGGAGGCCATCTGTCGCTCGAAAGCGCGTCGGGCGAAGGGAGCAAGTTCATCGTCTGGATTCCGGTCGCGGAGGCTGTCGCGGAGCCCGAGGAGCCGACGGCTGCGGGGGTGCGGGTGTTGCTGGTCGACGACGATCCGTTGCAGCTCGAAATGGCGGCGGCGATGTGCCGCCGGGCCGGGGCAGAACCGGCCTGCTGCGCCTATGCCGAATACGCCGCGAAACTCGTCCGGGAGGGGAGCTTCGATCTGGTGCTTACCGATTTGCAGATGCCGTCGCTCGACGGATTCGGGGTGTTGGAGGCGGTGCGCGAGATCGCTCCCGGGCTGCCCGTGTTCGCCGTTTCGGCCCGTACCGTCGATGTCGGGACGCTCACGGCCCGCGGATTCGCCGGATGTCTGCGCAAGCCGTTCGCATTCGGCGAACTCGCCGCCGTACTCGGCGGCACGGACCCGGAGCCGCCGGAACCCGTACAGGAGCCTGCCGAGGGGCTCCGTTTCGAGGCGCTGACCGCTTTCGCCGGCGACGATGCCGAGGCGGCCCGCGAGATTCTCCGCACGTTCGCCGGACAGAGCGCTGCCGACTGTGCGGCGCTGGAGCGGGCCGTAGCCGCTGCGGACGATGCGGCGGCCCGTGCTGCAGCCCACAAGATGCTGCCGGTCTTCGAGCTGCTCGGGGCCGGAGAGGTCGCGGCAGCGCTGCGGCGGATCGAGGCGGAAGGGATTCCGTCGGGCGAGCAGTCGGCCGCCGTGCTGGAAAAGATCCGCGAAATCGTTGCGGAAGCGCAAAAAAAGGTATCTTTGTAGCGTATGAAACGGATTCTGATCGTAGACGACGACATCACGTTCGCGCTGATGCTCCGGACCTGGCTCTCGAAAAAGGGTTTCGAGGTGCGGACCGCAGGCACGGTCGCGGCGGCGCGCGAGGCGCTCGCCGGCGGCGGCTTCGCGCTCGTGCTGAGCGATATGCGTCTGCCGGATGAGGACGGGACCGCGCTGCTGGAGTGGCTGGCGGAAGAGCCCGAAGCCCCTCCCGTGATCGTCATGACGGGGTATGCCGAGATCCGGAACGCCGTGCGGAGCATGAAGCTCGGGGCGTGCGACTACGTGGCCAAGCCGGTCAATCCCGACGAGCTGCTCAAGAAGATCCGCGAGGCCCTGGAGGGGGCCGGAGCGAAGAGGGCTCCGACTGCGGAGCCGGCGGTCCGACCTGCGGCCGGCTACATCGAGGGGCGCAGCGACGCGGCCCGACGGCTCTACGAATACATCCGGCTGGTGGCGCCGACGAATATCTCCGTGTTGATCCACGGAGCCAGCGGCACGGGCAAGGAGCATGTGGCGCAGCTGATTCACGAGAGCGGCAAACGCGCCGGGAAGCCCTTCGTGGCGGTCGACTGCGGAGCCATTTCGCGCGATCTGGCCGCGTCGGAGTTTTTCGGGCACGTCAAGGGGGCGTTCACCGGGGCGCTGGCCGACAAGACGGGGGCTTTCGAGGCGGCCAACGGCGGCACGCTCTTTTTGGACGAGGTGGGGAATCTCACCTACGAGACGCAGGTGCAGCTGCTGCGTGCGCTTCAGGAGCGGCGGATCCGCCCCGTGGGGAGCAATCGCGAGGTGGCGGTGGATATCCGGCTCGTGGCGGCGACGAACGAGGATCTCGATGCGGCGATCGCCCGCGGAACGTTCCGGGCCGACCTCTACCATCGGATCAACGAATTTACGCTCCGGATGCCCGAATTGCGTCAGACGCCCGAGGATATTCCGCTCTATGCCGACTTCTTCCTCGACCAGGCCGACCGCGAGCTGGGGAAGCAGGTCGTGGGGTTCGATGCGGAGGCTGCGGCCGCGCTGATGCGCTGCGACTGGCCGGGCAATCTGCGGCAGCTGAAGAATGTCGTGACGACGGCGACGCTGCTCGCCGCCGGGGAGTACATCACTTGCGCCGATCTGCCGGCGGAGGTGGCGGGAGCCGTCGGGAGCGAGGGAGCGGCGATGCCGCTGCGCGATGCGGCGGGCGAGGAGGAGCGCATCCGCCGGGCGCTGGCGGTGGCCGGAGGCAACAAGTCGCAGGCGGCCCGTCTGCTGGGGGTCGATCGCAAGACGCTTTATAACAAGCTCCGTCTCTACGGAATGGAATAGGTGCCGGAGAGGTCCGGATACGAAAAGAGCGACCCGTAGCGGGCCGCTCTTTTCGTATCGGCGGGGGATGTGTCTACCGGTTGACGACCGGCTTGATGTCCTTCACGCGCAGCTGGGTGGTCACCGTGCCGCGGTAGTGGTTCTCGACGATCTGGTAGCAGACGTCGATCGGACGTCCGGAGCGCACCCACTCGTAGTGCGTGGGTTGCTGGAAGGCGATCGACTGGATCTTCGTGTTGGGCTTCTGCTTCTGGATCAGATCCATGCGCAGGTGCTCGCACTCCATGCCGACCAGCTTGGCGTCGCCGTGGTTGCTCACGCCGTAGGTCGCGAAGACCGGCGAGGCGTTGCCCGGACCGAAGGGCTGAAAGCGGTTCAGGTCCTTGCGGAAGAGCGGCGTGATGTCCGAGAAGAGCAGTTCGCTGTCGATCTCGACCTGCGGAACGAGCATCTGCGGGTCGATGTTCTCCTCGACGTAGGCGTTGAAGCGTCGCGTGAACTCCTCGACGTTCTCGGGCCGCATCGTGAGGCCTGCGGCGTACATGTGTCCGCCGAAGTTTTCGAGCAGATCGGAGCACGATTCGACGGCCTGGTAGAGGTCGAAGCCCGGCACCGAACGGGCCGAACCCGTCACGAAGCCGTTGCTCATCGTCAGCACGACCGTCGGCCGGTAGTAGGTCTCGATCAGTCGCGAGGCGACGATGCCCACGATGCCCTTCATCCACTTGGGATTGTAGACCACGGTGCTCTTGCGCGCCTTCAGCTCGGGGTTGCGCTCGATGTAGTCGTGCGCCTCCTGCGTCACGGAGCGGTCGATCGACTTGCGGTCCTGGTTGTAGGCGTCGATGACGTTGCCGAACTCGGCGGCTACGGCCTCGTTGCCCTCGATGAGCAGCTCCACGGCGGCGTGTCCGCCCGAAGGCGAGGCGTTTTCGTCGTTCTCGTCCATGCGCATGCGCCCGGCGGCGTTGATGCGGGGGCCGATCTTGAATACGATGTCGTCGATCGTGATGCTGTGCTTGTCCAGCCCGCAGATCTTGATGATCGACAGCAGCCCTTTCGAGGGCTCGCGGTTGAGGTTCTTCAGGCCGAAGTGGGCCAGAATGCGGTTCTCGCCCACCAGCGGCACGATGTCCGAGGCGATCGAGACGACCAGCAGGTCCAGCAGCGGCATGATCTGCTCGAACGGAATGGCGTTCTTCTGAGCATAGGCCTGCACGAGTTTGAAGCCTACGCCGCAGCCCGACAGTTCGTCGAACGGATAGGAGCAGTCGACCCGCTTGGGGTCGAGGACAGCTACGGCACGGGGAATCTCCTCGGCCGGGAGGTGATGGTCGCAGATGATGAAATCCACGCCTTTGTTCTTCGCATAGACGACTTTCTCCGTGGCCTTGATGCCGCAGTCGAGGGCGATGATCAGACCCACGCCCTTGCGGGCCGCCAGGTCGATGCCTTTGACCGAAATGCCGTAGCCTTCGGTGTAGCGGTCGGGGATGTAGAACATCAGGTTCTTGTGCCCGATCTGGCGCAGGAACTTGTAGACCAGCGCGACGGCCGTGCAGCCGTCCACGTCGTAGTCGCCGTAAACCATGATCTTCTCATTGTTCGCGACGGCCCGCTCCACCCGTTCGACCGCCTTCTCCATGTCCTTCATCAGGAACGGATCGTGCAGGTCGGCCAGGCTGGGTCTGAAGAATTTCTCCGCCTTTTCTACCGTGTCTATGCCTCTTTGTACGAGTAGATTAGCCAGTATGGGCGAGATCCGAAGCGCGGCGGCGAGCATAGCCACCGTCCCGGGGTCGCCCTGGGCTTTCACTACCCAGCGTTTTTCTATGGGCATACGATTTGTTATTTATATATTTCAACATTTAATATCTCACTTAAGTGTTTTACGATCAGCTCCTTCACCTCCTGCATCGCGATCGCTCGGCCCGTCTCGGCGGCGATCGAGGTCACGCCCCGGTCGGTGAATCCGCAGGGGTTGATGCGGGCGAACCAGCCGAGGTCGGTCGTGACGTTGAGTGCGAAGCCGTGCATCGTCACGAAGCGCGACGAGCGGACGCCGACGGCGCACAGCTTGCGCGGGGTCGTGCGCTCCTGCGTCGCCTCGCCGCCGATCCAGACGCCCGAGGCGCCGGCGATGCGGCCGGTGCGGATGCCGTAGTGGCCGGCCGTGCGGATGACGCACTCTTCGAGGGCGTCGATGTAGTCGCGCAGGCCGATGCCGAGGCGTTCCAGGTCGAGAATCGGGTAGCAGACCAGCTGTCCGGGGCCGTGGAACGTGATGTCTCCCCCGCGGTCGATGTGAAAGAACCGTGCGCCCAGCTGCTCCAGACGGGCGTGGTCGACGAGCAGATTTTCGGCATGGCCGCTCTTGCCCAGCGTGTAGACGGGGTCGTGCTCCGTCAACAGAACGGTTCCGACGGCGTCGGAATTGTCCGGCGCATCGGTTTTGTGTGCGGCGGCGCCTGCGGCGTCCGTTTTGCGGGCCAGCAGCGCCTCGAACAGCGACCGCTGCAACTCCCAGCACTGCTGGTAGCCGGTCGTTCCGAGGTCACGGCAGCAGACCCTCATCGCACCGGTTTTTCGACGCTGTGCAGGGCCTCTTCCGCCATGTACGACGAGCGTACCAGCGGTGCGCTCGCGCAGTAGCTGAAGCCCATCTCCAGCGCCCGGCTGCGGTACCATTCGAATTTCTCGGGAGTGACATACGCCGCGACGGGATGGTGCTCCAGAGTGGGTCGAAGGTACTGGCCGAGGGTTACGATCCCGACGCCCGCTTCGCGCAGGTCGTGCAGGGTCTCCAGTACTTCGTCATCGCTCTCGCCGAGGCCGACCATCAGGCCGCTTTTCGTGGCGACGCCCTGCGCGCTCAGGTAGCGGAGGGTCTCCAGGCTCGTGCGGTACTTGGCTCTGGAGCGTACTTCGGGGGTCAGCCGTTCGACGGTTTCGATGTTGTGCCCGATGATGTCGGGCCGCGATGCGACGACCGTGTCCAGCAGGTCGGGCCGTGCATCCAGATCGGGAATAAGGAGCTCAATGGCGGCGTCGGGATTCGCGGCGCGGATCGCCTCGACGGTCGCGGCCCAGTGGGCGGCACCTCCGTCCGGCAGATCGTCGCGCGTCACGGATGTTACGACGACATACCTCAGTTTCATCAGCGCGACGCTTTCGGCCACTTTGCGGGGCTCTTCGGCGTCGGGTGCGAGCGGTCGTCCCGTGCGCGTGGCACAGAAGCGGCAGCTTCGCGTGCAGATGTCTCCCAGAATCATGAAAGTCGCGGTCCGCCGGCTCCAGCATTCGGCCTGATTGGGACAGCGGCCGCTGCTGCAAATCGTGTGCAAACCGTGACGTTCGACGATCTGCTGCACCTCGGCGTAGTCGGCCGTGCGGTGCAGCCGGATCTTCAACCATCCGGGTTTTCGCAGAACATCTACCTGGTCATGAAACTTCGGCATTTAAGTTCATTATTTTCCAATTAGTGCAAAAATAGGAAAAATAATTGACATATCCCTGCAAAATGCCGAATATTGTTCGAACGGGCGATTTTCGGGCCCGTATGCGACGCAGGGCGGATGATCCGGACGTCGGGGCGGCGGAGGCGCCCGGAAAAGGATGCGCGGGACGGATCGTGCGGGGTGTTCGGGCACAAACGCCCCGGGAAGGAGCCGCTGCGGCGGTGTCTCGGAATGCTGCGGCGCACGCACGGAGTGCAGGCCGAATGCCGGCGGGCGGGACGTGTCCTGGGACGGATCGGTCGCCAAGGCAAGAGACCCGACACCTGACGGTATCGGGCCTCTCTGGTTAGGTTAGTTAGGTCAATGAGAGTGGGGGAACCCCACGTTTCATATAACAAAGATAAATGAATTTTTATAAAGTTCCAAATAAATTGCCCTGTTTTTGTCCGGTGAACGCGCCGGAATTTTCGGTTTTATAATTAAAATTTTTTAAATAATCGGCAATTCCTAAGTTTTTGTAAAAGTATTGCCTTGCGGAGCTCCGGGCGCCCTGCGGGATCAGAGAGCTTGGCGCAGCTCCTGGGGCTCCTGCTGCTGCGTCTGCTCGGCGAGCGAGTTCAGATGGCGGTTCCGGTAGGTCGCAGGGGTCATCAGGTACTCCTTTTTGAAGAGTTTGATGAAGTGCGACGTGTTGGGGAACGTACACTCGATGCCGATTTCGGAGATCGATTTCGAGGTCGAAATCAGCAGCAGGCGCGAGTGCATCAGGCGCTGACGGATGTACCACTTGTGCGGAGGCATCTGGAAATGGCGGCGGAACTCCTTCTTGAACGAGGTGAGCGAACGGTTCGTCAGCCGCGAAAGCTCTTCGATCGAGATATCTTCGAAAATGTTGTCGTAGACGATCTGCTCGAAATTCTCCTTCACCGAATCGACGTTGCTCAGCAGCTTGCTCTTGATGCAGCAGTCCTCGTGCGAGGTGAGCAGGTAGATCAACTCGGTCATCTTGATGTTCTCGGCTGTCTCGTCGTGGTGGAAATCCTCGTCGCGCAGGTAGCTGCTCATGTTGGTGAAGAAGTTGCGCACCGCGCTCCAGCCCGGCATCGAGAGGTGCGAACGGTTGCGGCAGTTGTCGCACGAGTGGTCGTTGGAGATGTTCTGGCGGTAGGTGATGTTCAGATGCGTCAGGATCCGTTGCAGATCGGAGGGCGTGTAGTAGAAGAGAATCTGTTCGAACGGTTGTCCGCCCTCGGGGACGTGCTCGATGTAGTGATGCCCGATGCCCAGGTAGAAGATGTCTCCGCGCCGAAGGGTCTGGCGCCGGTCGCCGTCGTAGATGTGCATTGTGCCGCGCAGCACGTATCCGATGGCGTATCGGGAGAGTGCCTGCGACTGGATACCGTTGTGAAGTGTTTCGACATACTTCACGATCATCGGTTGCTGTACCGATGAAGCAGTTGAATTCTTCATATTAATCATAATTTAGACTGTGTGAACAAATAGTTGCGTCGTTTGTTCAACTCCAAATATACAATTAAATATTCAGAAAATGCAAAGGGTAATGATGTGTTTGGGCCGATAATTTGAAAATCAGCCCGAAAAGGTTATGAACGTACCTAAATATGTTGTGGCAGAGCGAGTGCAGCGACCGTTCCCGAGAGCAGAAGCAGGTAGATGGCGGTGGCGAACGGGGTGCGGATGCGGATCAGCAGGAAGGGGATCAGCAGGGTCGACGGGATGGCCGGCAGCGCGGCGTCGACGGCCGACGCGGCCGGTCCGCAGAGCGCGGCGAGGGCGAGTGCGAGCGAGCCGATGTGGAAGAACAGCATGAAGCGCTGTTTGGTGCCGGCGGCGTAGATATCTGCGAGGAACCGGAGGATGGCGGCGAGGTTCAGCACGAGGATGAAGCCTGCGAGGCCTTGTCGGAGCGGCGGCAGCGAGCGGATGAAGCCGAGCGGAGTGCCGGTGAGGAGGCGCTCGCCGATCGTCGTCAGCGGGGCCCAGAAGTCGCCTCCGAGCCCCCAGTTGACGTAGCAGAAGAGGAGCGGCGCGAGGAGTAGTCCGGCGCCGGCGACGACCGCCTCGCGGGAGGTGCGTCCGAAGAGCAGCAGGGCGAGCGGCAGCAGAAGGACCGACGGCAGTGCGGCGGGGGTCGTGAGGATCAGTGCGCCGAGGTAGAGGGCGCCCCGGAAGAGCGCGTCGAAGCCGTATCCGTTGCGGAAGGCGCGTGAGAAGTTCTTCACGGCGAGCGCTCCCAGGAGGGCGACGGTGAAGCCGGGAAGCGGAGCAGCGCCCGTCCCGATGCCGCAGGCGACGATGGCGAAGAGCGGGATGGGGAGGCAGGTGCCGACCGAGTAGAGGTTGTAGCGCACGGTCATGCGGCCGAGGGTCATGCCTGAGAAGAGGATCGCCAGCAGAACGAGGAGTTTCGACCAGCCCGGCCAGGTGCTCTGAAAGCGCAACAGCAGTTCGCCGGGGAGGGGCAGCGCCATCCCCTGGCCTGCGACGAACGGCGTTTCGGGGCCGGCGAGCGGCCCGAGGGTACACAGATACCCTGCGGCGAGCGCCAGGAGCGTCAGAAAGGCCGGAACGAGCGGCTGTCGGGCGAGATCGAATTGCATGATCGGAATTGCACTTTCGGCAAAATTACGGAAAAAAAGCCGGACGGGCGTAAAATATCGTTAACTTTGTAAGGTCATGCTGGAAAATCAGTATCAATACGAGGTTCCCGAGGCGGGATGCGACGAGGCCGGACGCGGATGTCTGGCGGGACCGGTCTTTGCGGCGGCGGTGATGCTGCCGCCCGATTTTCACGATCCGCTGCTCAACGATTCGAAGCAGATGACCGAGCGCAACCGCGAGAAGCTGCGGGCGGTCATCGAACGCGAGGCGGTGGCGTGGGCCGTGGAGGCGGTTTCGGCGGAGCGGATCGACGAGATCAATATCCTCAATGCGTCGTTCGAGGGAATGTCGCTGGCGGCGGCCCGGCTCGCTCCGGCTCCGGAACTGTTGGTCATCGACGGCAACCGGTTTCGCACGAAGCTCTCGATCCCCTATCGCTGCATCGTCAAGGGCGACGGCAAGTATGCCGACATTGCCGCAGCCTCGGTGCTGGCCAAGACCCACCGCGACGAGTACATGCGCCGGCTGGCGGAGGAGTTTCCGCAATACGGCTGGCTCAAGAACAAGGGGTACCCCACGCGCGAACATCGGCTCGCGATCCGCGAATACGGCCTTACGCCCCATCATCGGCTCACGTTCAACCACGAAATCGACCAACTCGAACTGCCCTTCTGAAACGGGGCGTCGTGTTTGTGCGATGCGGCCTGTGGATGATCCGCGAATAACGAGCGCGGATCTCTGCGGGGCCGGGACCGCCGTCTGCCTGCTCCGCAGAGCCGATGATGCACGGTCCGGGGGTTCTTTACCCGCTCCTCCCCTCTTCTGGAAGGGGCCTTCGGTCGGGGAGGGTTGAAACTGCCGAACCATGTATCGGTGCATAATGGCAAAAAAAGAGCAGACCATGCGGTCTGCTCTTTTTCATACGGATATCCGATCAATATCCCAGCGACTTGGAGGCCGCATAGGAGATCTTCAGTGCGTTCGCACGGCGAAGCTCCTGCTTGACGTCGGTGACGATACCCATCTTCGTGGCCTGGTCGGCCTTGAGGCAGATCGTCATCGAGACACGGTCGTTCTCGCTGAGTTTGTCGCGCTCGGCGGCTACGAAATCCAGAATGTCCTTGGCCGTCTTGTACGAGTCGTTGAGCTGGATACGCGGAGCGGTACCGAACTTCGCCTGCATCGTCATCGACGGCTGGCCGATGTGGATATAACTTACGAGCGATTTCTTTTCGAGTTTCTGCACCTCGGTGGCCTCGGGGAGCTTGTATCTTACGAGCAACTCCTGATCGCGCATGGTCGTCGAGACCATGAAGAAGAAGAGGATCATGAAGATCACGTCCGGAAGCGATGCCGTCGAGATGGGGGGCAGACCTTTGCCGCCCTTCTTTTTCATTACAGCCATAATCCTTTACTTCTTGATGTTACGCGGTTCGGCCTCCGAGATCTTCTGAGGCACGGCTTTCGAAACGGCGCCGCGCTGATCCTCGGGAAGTTCCGAGTATACGGCACCGAATTTCTTGACCGCAACCTCGTCGCGCACCTCGTTGAAAGCGCGCGTGAGCTCGTTCTGTACCATGATGTAAGACTGGTAACCCGTATCGCGGGTCGTTTGCAGGGACACGACGCCCTGGCTTTCGGGATACACCCACTTGCTGCCGTCGGCGAGTTCGATCTCCTTGTCAGCCTTCTCGGGCAGGTCGGCGTCGTCCATCGGATTGAGGATGAACTCCTTGACCTTGTCCTTGAGCTGATGCAGGTCGATGACCTCCTGTTTGCCGGGTTGTCCCACCATGATGTTGCCGCTGCCCGAAATGAGCACCAGAAGCAGGTTGCGCTCCTTGACCTTGATGTCCTCCTGCTGTTGGTTCTCGGGAGGCATCGGCGGCAGTACGCGCACCAGACCGGTATCGACGTTCATCGTAGTGGCAACCAGGAAGAAAATCAGCAGCAGGAAGGCGATGTCGGCCATCGAGCCGGCATTGATCTCCTGTACTTTTCTTTTATCTACTGCCATTGTCGTTGGTTTCTTATTTTAAAGCGCCCCAGATTTCGGTAACGATAGCAGTCACGAACGCAGCCGCGAATGCGATGTAGGTTACCAGGATGCTGGTCTCCGTGATCACGGTTTCGTCGTGACCGAAGACGCCGTTGTTCTGCAGGTCGACGATGTTCACCGTGTGACCGGCGGCGTAGAAGTACGAAACGCCGACGACGACGATGATCAGCACCAGGGAGAGGATGGTTCCCTTGATGCCGGCCGGGTTCTTGGCCATTCCGTAGACGGCGCAACCGATGGCTGCCGCGATAGCCACCGCGAAGAGGATGTATCCCCATACGAGGTTGAGGCTGATCGCTGCCTGGTCGCCGCCCGCAACCATCGCGTAGCCCACCAGGGCGAACGTGATGAGGAGCAGAACACCGAGCAATATGTTCAGAATCTTTTTCATAATTTGCTGTCGAATCTTTTAGCGTTGGATTATTTCTTGTTGTAAGCCGTCAGGATATCCATCAGCGTGATGGACGAATCCTCCATAGCGTTTACGAGCGAATCGATCTTCGAAACGATATAGTTGTAGAACAGCTGAAGAATAACCGCAGCGATAAGACCCATGAGGGTGGTAAGCAGGGCGACCTTGATACCGCCGGCAACGAGCGTCGGGCTGATATCGCCGGCAGCCTGGATCGAGTCGAATGCACCGATCATACCTACTACGGTACCCATAAATCCGAGCATCGGCGAGAGGGCGATGAACAGACCGATCCACGACAGACCCGACTCCATCTGGCCCGTCTGAACCGAACCGTAGGAAACGACGGCCTTCTCGACCGAGTCGAGACCCTGAGCGTAGCGGTCGAGACCCTGCCAGTAGATCGAAGCGATCGGGCCGCGCTGGTTCTTGCAGACCTCCTTGGCAGCCTCGATGCCGCCGTTCTTGAGCGCCTCCTCGACAGCGGCGATGAACTTCTTCGTGTTGATCGTCGAGAGCGTCAGGAAGAGAATGCGCTCGATGGCAACGGCCAGACCGATCACCAAGCAGAGGAGCACGGGGAGCATCCAGCCCCAACCGCCCTCGAGGAACTTCTGCATCAGGATGTGGTGCATGCTCTCGCCGGCGAGCTGGGTTTCGGCGACGGCCGTAACCGTCTCTTCAGCTGCGGCGGCAGCCTCCTGCGCGAACGCATTAACGGTACCCAGAGCGAAGAGGGCGACCGACAGAATCAAAAAAAGTTTTTTCATAGTTGTGTTGGATAAATTAGAATTAGTGAATTTTTATGTTTTGCGTATCGGTTTTGCGGTCGATTCGTGTCGTTGTGTTATAAAAAAATCAATTTTTTCTCTCCGGCGCAGGCTTCGCGAGGAGCTTTCGCCGTATTTCGCCGCGCGGAGCGTGCTGCGCCCTGCGCGGATCCGGAACCCGCGATTCGGTGGATTTCGGTGTCTAACTATCTGTAAATAAATATTTAAACTATGCTCAAGCCATGCGCTCGTGCGGCGCGGATGCGACGTAAGAGTGCATTAGCAGTGCGAAATATATAAAAAATTTTCGTTCCATGCAACGTCCTATATCGTAAATTCTCCGTGCAGGGGAATTTGCAGCAGCCTGCGGGTCTGCTCGTCGGGAAGCTCTTTGCCCAGCACGTACATGAGTTTGGTGACGGCGGCTTCGGTCGTCATGTCGTAGCCGCACAGGACGCCGATCTTCTGGAGCCGCAGGCCGGTTTCGTAGAGCTCCATCGTGACGCGGCCGCCGCCGCACTGCGTGACGTTGACGACGATCAGACCGCGTGCGATGGCCTCCTCGAGCGTCCGGAGAAAGCGCTCGGAGGTGGGGGCGTTGCCGGCGCCGTAGGTTTCGAGCACCACGGCCCGCACGCCCGGGGCCGAGAGCATGGCTTGCAGCACGCGGTCGCCGAGCCCCGGGAAGAGTTTGACGACGGCGATTCCGTCGCACAGCCGCTCGGCGATGCGCAGCTCGGGCTCCGCAGCGGCGGGAGGCAGGATCGCCGGGCGGTTGTAGGAGATGTTGACCCCGACCTCGGCCAGCGGCGGGTAGTTGTACGAGCGGAAGGCGCTGAGGGCTTCGGCGCTGCGTTTGGTGGTGCGATTGGCCCGGAAGAGGCGGTTCTGGAAGTAGAGCGACACCTCGGGGACCGCGGGGCGGTCGCCGCAGCGGGCTCCGGCGATCTCGATCGCCGTGATGAGGTTTTCGCGTCCGTCGGTGCGCAGCACGCCGATCGGGATCTGGCTGCCGGTGAAGACCACGGGTTTGGCGAGGTTCTCGAGCAGGAAGCTGAGCGCCGAGGCGGTGTAGGACATGGTGTCGGTGCCGTGCAGCACGACGAAGCCGTCGTAGCGGGCGTAGTTGTCGCGGATGAGGCGGGCCAGGGTCAGCCAGTTGTCGGGCGAGACGTTCGACGAGTCGATGACGGGCGACATGGTTTGTACGTCGATGTCGACGTTCAGCCGTTTGAGCGAGGGGAACTCGTCGTAGATGCCCGAAAAGTCGAAGGGCACCAGTGCGCCTGTCGCGGCGTCGGTCTTCATGCCGATCGTACCGCCGGTATAGATGATCAGAATCGAGGATCTCATGGCATTTATAATCCTTTGAACATGCGTTTTGCGTTTCGGGTGGTGATGTCGGCCAGCAGCTCCGGGGCGAGGCCCTTCAGGTCGGCGACCTTGTCGCAGACGTGGCGCACGTAGGCCGATTCGTTGCGCTCGCCTCGGTGGGGTGCGGGCGTGAGGTAGGGGCAGTCGGTTTCGAGGAGCAGCCGCTCGGGGTCCATCTCCCGCACGGTGTCGGCCAGCGCGCTCTTCTTGAAGGTCACCACGCCGCCGATGCCGAAGAGGAAATCGCCGCACGCGCAGAGCCGGCGGTAGGTGTCGGCCGTGTCGGCGAAGGCGTGGAAGACGCCCCGCAGGCCGCTGCCGCGGAACTCTTCGATCAGAGCGAGCATCTCGGGCCAGGCGTTGCGCGTGTGGATGGCGACGGGCAGGTCGAGCTCGACGGCCAGGCGGCATTGGCGGCGGAAAGCCTCCGTCTGCTCGTCGCGGAACTCCGCGGACCAGTAGAAGTCGAGGCCGATTTCGCCCACGGCGCAGAAGCCGGGGAGGTCGGCCGGGGGATTTTTCAGGTAGTGCTCTGCGAGTTCCAGCTCCTCGCGCCAGCGGGGATTGTCGTTGATCGACGTGGGGTGCAGGCCCATCATCGGGAGGCAGGCGCCGGGGTGCCGGCGGCAGAGGTCGAAGAGCGCTTCGTGGCTCTCCGAGTCGATGGCCGGAAGCAGCAGGTGTGCGACGCCCGCGGTGCGGGCGCGGGCGAAAGCCTCCTCGCGGTCCTGGTCGAACTCCGCGGAGTAGAGGTGCGAATGGGTATCGGTAAGTCTCATCATCGGATCTTCAGATAACGGTTGCCCGGCAGCGTCCGTATGGCGTCGTTGATTTCGAGCAGCGTGAGCTGCGTTTGGAGCATGCTGGCGTCGATCCCGGTTTTCGAGGCGAGTTCGTCGAACGACACCGGATCGCTGTCCGGGAGGTGGTCCAGCAGGACGCGCTCCTCCTCGGTGAGTGCGGGGGCGGCGATCGGCGGACGCGGGACGACGGCGCCGGGTTCGAGGTCCCACATCAGTTCGCGGATGATCTCCTCGGCCGAGAGCACGAGCTGCGCCTTGTGGTCGCGGATCAGGAGGTTGGTGCCTCGGGAGTGCTTGTCCGTGACGCGTCCGGGGACGGCCAGCAGCGAACGGTCGTAGCCGCAGGCGAATGCCGCCGTCGTGAGCGAGCCGCTCTTTTCGGCGGCTTCGACGACCAGGCATCCGGCGCTCAGCCCCGCGATGATGCGGTTGCGGGCCATGTAGCCCGTGCCGTGCCGCGGGTGTCGGGAGGGGATCTCCGAGACCAATACGCCGCCGTGGGCTGCGATGTCGCGGGCGAGGGCCGTGTGTTGGGCCGGGACGATGTTCGCGAGCGATTCGGGGAGAACCGCTGCGGTAGGAATGCCTGCGGCGAGTGCGGCGCGGTGTGCGGTGGCGTCGATTCCGTATGCCAGGCCGCTGACGATGCAGAGCTGCGGAACCCGTCGGGCCAGCTCTTCGATCAGCCGGGTGCACTGGGCGAGGCCGTAGGCGGACATGCTGCGTGTCCCGACGACCGAAAGGCATCGCCGCGAGAGTGCGGCGACGTCGCCCTGCGTATAGAGGACATGGGGG
>CAMWWU010000017.1 GCA_947178025.1 uncultured Alistipes sp.
TCCGCGTCGCCGCCTCCGAGAAAGAGCTGGGGGCTGGTTCCGCATCCTGGAACAGCGGCCGCGTCGCTTCGGACGCCATGCAGGCGGCCTATGCCGGCGCTCCGCTGGAGCCGGGCCGCGATTATTACTGGTCGGTGCGGGCGCATACGAATGCCGGGTCGACTGCGTGGAGCGAGCCGCACCGTTTTTCGACGGCGCTCTCCGACGATGCGTGGCGGGCGGTGTGGATCGGCCAGGACGCCCTCTCCAATCCGGGCGAGAACCGCGACAGTCTCCACACCCGGCTGGCCGCGCGCTATTTGCGCAAGGAGTTCGACAACGGCGGTCGGAAAGTGCGGCGGGCCATGCTCTATGTCAGCGGCTTGGGTACATACGAACCCTACCTGAACGGCGAGCGCGTCGGCGACGATTTTTTGGCTCCGGCCATTACGTTCTACACGAAGACGGTCTACTACAACACCTACGATGTGACCCGCCTGCTGCGGTCGGGCGACAATGCGCTGGGGGTCATCCTCGGCAACGGCCGCTATTTCTGGCTTCGGGCCCAGGGAAAGCCGATCGCCGGATTCGGGCTGCCCCGACTGCTCGCGCAGCTCGAAATCGAGTATGCGGACGGAAGCAGGCAGACCGTCGCGACCGACGACACGTGGCGGGTGACCTCGCGCGGTCCGATCGTCGCCAATAACGAATACGACGGCGAGGAGTACGACATGCGCCGGGAGCTGCCCGGCTGGAACCGTGCGGGCTACGACGATGCCGGCTGGCAGCCGGTCGACCTCATGGAGGCGCCCGCGGGCCGGCTGTGCGCACAGCCGTGTCCGGCGATCCGCGTCATGGAGCGCGTACACCCCGTAAGCATCACCCGCATGCCGTCCGGAAAGTTCCTGGTCGACATGGGCCAGAACCTGGTCGGGCGTCTGCATGCGAAGTTTTCGGCCCGCAAGGAGGAGCCGGTCATCATGCGCTTCTCCGAACTGCTCGATTCCGACAGTACGCTCTACGTCGCCAATCTGCGTTCGGCGAAAGCTACCGATGTGTTCACGCCGGCGGCCGACGGTCGGTTCGAATGGACGCCCGCTTTCGTATTCCACGGGTTCCGCTACATCGAACTGGACGGCTTCGCCGAGATGCCGTCGGCCGACGATCTGGAGGTCGAGGTGCTTTACGACGAGATGAATACCATCGGTTCGTTCGAAACGGACAACGAGATCCTCAACAGCGTGTACGGCAACGCCTACTGGGGCATTCGCGGCAACTACCGCAACATGCCGACCGACTGTCCGCAGCGGGACGAGCGCCACGGCTGGCTGGGCGACCGCTCGACGGGCTGCTGGGGCGAAAGCTTCATCTTCGACAACTGCCTGCTTTACCGCAAATGGCTGCACGATATCGAGGATACGCAGAGCGATGCCGGATGGATCTCGGTGCTGGCTCCGCACTACTGGTACGAGCGTGCGGACGACATCACCTGGTCGGCGGCCTGGGTATTCTCTGCGGAGATGATCTACCGCCATTTCGGCGACGCCTCCGGAATCGTGGCGCGATATCCGGCCATGAAACGCTGGGCCGATTTCATCATCGCCCAGTATGTCCGCGACGGCGTAGTCGTCCGCGACTGCTTCGGCGACTGGTGTCTGCCCCCCGAATCGCTCGAGCTGATCTTCTCGCAGGATCCGACCCGCAAGCCGGACGGCCGGATCCTGAGCACCGCGACGTTCCACCACATCCTGCATCTGCTGGCCGATTTCGCCCGTCTGGCGGGCTGCGGGCAGGATGCGGAGCACTACCTCGCCTGCGCCGCTTCGCTCAAGGAGGGGATCAACCGTCATCTGTTCGATTACGATCGGGCCTGCTACGGCAACAACGCCGTGACGGGCAACCTGCTGCCGCTCTATTACGGGCTGGTTCCCGAGGGCTACGAGCAGCGGGTGCTCGACAACATCGTGGAGAAGACCGAGGTCGAACGCGACGGACACGTCAGCACCGGCGTGGTCGGCACCCAGTATCTGATGCGCACGCTGACCCGTTACGGCCGTGAGGATCTGGCCTACAAGCTGGCCTCGCAGGACACCTATCCCAGCTGGGGATACATGGTGCGCAAGGGTGCCACGACGATCTGGGAGCTCTGGAACGGCGATACGGCCGCTCCCGATATGAATTCGGCCAACCACGTCATGCTGTTGGGCGACCTGGTGATCTGGTATTACGAGAATCTGGCGGGCATCCGCAATGCCGACGGATCGGTCGGCTTCCGACACATCGAGATGAAGCCCTGCTTCCCCGAGGGGCTGGGGCGCGTCGCTGCGACCTATCGCTCGGTTTCGGGCGAAATCGGCAGCCGCTGGGAGCGTCGGGGCGACGATTTCGAGTGGGAGGTCGTCATCCCGGCCAACTGCACGGCGACGCTCTATCTGCCCAAATCCCTGCACGGCGCGCTGCCTGCCGCAAGCGAAGGCATCCGCGCGGTTGCCGACGACGAGTCGCACTGGCGCGTCGAGCTCGGTTCGGGAAAGTACCGTTTCGAACACTTATCGAACGAATGACCATGCGTAGAAACATCGTTCTTTTCCTGGCTGTCTTGTTTGCGACGGCAGTGCCCGTGCGCGCCAAGGTGATCCTGCCGGCCGTATTCTCGGACAACATGGTGTTGCAGCAGGGGGCGTCGGCGCCCGTCTGGGGTACGGCGCAGCCCGGTGCCCGCGTGAAGCTCACGACCTCGTGGAACGGGGTTACGCTCACCGCGCGCGCCGACGACAACGGCCGCTGGCGCATGGATGTCGCGACACCGGCGGCCGGAGGACCTTACCGCATTACGGTTTCCGACGGCGAGAAGCTGGTGCTGGAAAACGTCATGATCGGCGAGGTGTGGCTCTGCTCGGGGCAGAGCAACATGGAGATGCCGTTCATCGGCTGGGGCAAGCCGAACGACTGGGAGCGGGAGATCGCCGAAGCCGATCATCCCTCGATCCGTCTGCTGCATGTCGAGCATGCCACCGCCGCGCAGCCGCAGGATGACGTGAAGGTCCGCGGCGGCGGGTGGCAGGTGTGCTCGCCCGCATCGGTTCCCGAATTTTCCGCTACGGCCTACTTCTTCGGCCGCGAGCTGGCCGAATCGCTCGGCGTTCCGGTCGGGCTGATCCACTCCTCGTGGGGCGGCACGGATATCGAGCCGTGGATCGAGGGCGGCTGTCTGCGCATGATTCCCGAATTCGTCGCCAAGGCGGACGAGGTGCAGGCCACCGAAGCCGGCGTCAAGGTCAGCCCGCACAGCTGCACGGCGCTCTACAACGCGATGATCGCTCCGATCGTCCCCTACGGCATTCGTGGCGCGATCTGGTATCAGGGCGAGAACAACGTGTCGCGCGCCTGGCAGTATCGCGATCTGTTTCCGCTGCTCATCGCCTCGTGGCGGCAGCAGTGGGGGGCGGACTTCCCGTTTTACTTCGTGCAGCTGACTGCTTTCAAACCGCAGCTTCCCGAGCCGGGCGAATCCGAATGGGCCGAGCTGAGGGAGGCTCAGGCCCGCACGCTGGCCGTGGAAAATACGGGCATGGCCGTGATTATCGACAAGGGTAGTGCGACCGATATCCATCCCAAGGACAAGCAGACGGTCGGCAGGCGGCTGGCGCTGCTCGCGCGGGCCCGCACCTATGGCGAAGAGATTCCGTGCAGCGGCCCGATGTACCGTTCGCACCGGATCGCCGGACGCGAAATCGCCATCGCGTTCGATTGTGCCGACGGCGGGCTCCGGACATCGGACGGAGGCGCACCCTCCGGTTTCGCTGTGGCCGGCTACGACCATCGGTTCCACTGGGCGGAGGCCCGCATCGAAGAGGGGCGCGTCGTGGTCAGCTCGCCGCAGGTGCCGTTCCCGATCGCCGTCCGTTACGGATGGGCCGACAATCCGGAGTGCAATCTGTGCAACGGGGCGGGACTTCCGGCCTCTCCGTTCCGCACCGACGACTGGAAAGGATGTACACGTAAAGATTGATGCGTATGAAATGTTACGATATGCTGCGGCGGGCGGCCTGTGTCGTCCTGCTGATTTGCGCCGGCGGCTGCCGGACTGCCGACGGGACCGTAAGCTACGACGACCTGCGGGCGGGGTTCGTCTCCGTCCCGGATACGATGCAGACGAGCGTCTACTGGCACTGGCTTGCCGGCAACATCTCCGAAGAGGGGGTCGTCGCCGATCTGGAGGCGATGAAAAAGGCGGGAATCGACCGCGCTTTCATCGCCAATATCGGCCTTACGCCGCAGGAGGTTCCCACGGGCGATGTCCGCTTGCAGTCGGACGAGTGGTGGCGGATCCTGCATGCGGCGCTGAAACGGGCCTCCGAACTCGACATCGAGATCGGGATCTTCAACTCGGCAGGCTGGAGCCAGGCCGGCGGGCCGTGGATCGCCCCCGGGCAGTCGATGCGGCGCCTGGCCTCCGTCCGGCGGCGAGTGACGGGCGGCGGACCGGTGCGGGTAGGGCTGCCCGCGCCCGCGCCGGAGTTCCAGGACGTGAAGGTGCTGGCCTGGCCGTCGGCCGCGGTCGGCACGACGACGCTCGGCGCCGAAAACTGTACGGTAGAGAGCACGCCCGTGCTTCCCGACATCGGGAAGCTGCTGGACGGCGACGAGCGCTCCGAGGTGCGGTTCGCTCCGGGAAGCGTTGCGATCGACTTTCGGACCGACAGCCTCGTCACGCTGCGCAGCATCCGGTGTCTGCCGTCGCATGCGCCCGTCTTCGCTCGGGCGGTGCTGTCGGTCGAGTGCGACGGAGGGTTCGAGCCGGTGGCGCATTTTCGGATCGACCGCCGACGCGACCGCCTCGATGTCGGGTTCGATCCCTATGCGGCGGTTGCCGTGTCGTTTCCTGCCGCTACGGGCAGCCGGTTCCGGTTGGAGCTCTCCGGGTTGACGGCCGGCTGCGGGCTGCGGGAGGTGGTGCTCTCGTCGGAACCCGTCGTCGACCGCTACGAGGAGAAGACTTTCGCCAAGATGTTCCAGGAGCCGCTGCCTTACTGGAAAGAGTATCAGTGGCCGGCGGCGGCCGATACCGCATCGACGGTGCGCCTCGGGCAGGTGCTCGATCTTTCGGATCGCCTCGCGGGCGATACGCTCTGCTGGGATGCTCCGGCCGGGGAGTGGGAGATCCTCCGCACGGGCATGGTGCCTACCGGCGTGACGAACTTCCCCGCCCTGGAGGGCGACGGACTGGGGCTCGAAGTCGACAAGATGAGCCGCACGCATCTGCAAGCGCATTTCGATGCGTTCGTCGGTGAGATCCTCCGCCGGATTCCGGCCCGGGACCGTCGCACGTGGAAGGTCGTCGTAGCGGACAGTTACGAGGTCGGCGGGCAGAACTTTACCGACGATTTCCTCGCCTCGTTCGAGCGGCGGTACGGATACAGCACCGTCCCGTTCCTGCCGGTATTCGACGGCGTGGTGGTGGAGAGTCCGGATGCTTCCGACCGCTTCCTGTGGGATATGCGCCGGCTGGTCGCCGACCGGTTGTCTTACGACCATGTGGGGGAGCTGACCCGTCTGTGTCATCGGCACGGGTTGACTACCTGGCTCGAAAACTACGGTCACTGGGGCTTCATGGGCGAATTTCTGCAATACGGCGGGCAGGCCGACGAGGTGGCCGGCGAGTTCTGGAGCGAGGGTGACCTGGGCAACGTGGAGAATCGCGCAGCCTCGTCCTGTGCGCATATCTACGGCAAGCAGAAGGTGTCGTCCGAGTCGTTCACCTGCGGCGGTGCGGCATACAGCCGCTATCCGCGCCTGATGAAGCAGCGGGGCGACCGCTTCTTCGCCGAAGGAATCAACAACACGCTGCTGCACGTCTGCATATCGCAGAAGCCCGAATATCGGCGCCCGGGGCTGAATACCTGGTACGGCAACGAGTTCAACCGCAACAACACATGGTATGCGCAGCTGGATCTGTTCACCGACTACCTGAAGCGCTGCAACTTCCTGTTGCAGCAGGGGCTGGACGTGGCCGACGTATGCTACTTCATCGGCGAGGATACGCCGAAGATGACCGGCATCGTGCAGCCCGCACTGCCGCGCGGCTATCAGTTCGACTACGTCAACGCCGAAGTCATCCTGCGCGACATGACCGTGCGCGACGGACGATGGACGCTTCCGCACGGCACGTCGTACCGGCTGCTGGTGTTGCCCGAACTGAAGACCATGCGCCCCGAACTGCTCGACAAACTCGAACGGCTGGTGTCCGAGGGCGGTGTCCTGCTCGGACCGCGCCCGGAGCGGTCGCCGAGTTACGAGGGCTATCCGCAGGCGGACGAACGGGTGCAGACGACGGCGGCCCGTCTGTGGGGCGATGCGGACGGCAGGCGTTCGCAGACGGGGCTGGGCATGGTGCTGTGCGGCATGGAGATGCCCGAGGCGCTGGCCGCTGTCGGCTGTCTGCCCGACTGCGCCGTGCCGGACGACTGTCCGGTCGTTTACGGCCATCGCCGGACGGGCGGCATCGACCTCTATTTTCTCGCCAACCAGTCGTCGGAGAAGATCGCTTTCCCGGCCACGTTCCGTGTCGCGGGGCGGCAGCCCGAACTTTGGGAGCCGACGAGCGGTCGGATCCGGCCGCTCGCGAGCTTCGAGGCCGGCGAAGAGACGACGAGCGTGCCGCTCGAACTCGAACCCCTCGAAAGCGTCTTCGTCGTGTTCGCACGCCCTGCGTCGGAGCCTGCCGGCACGGCTGCGGCGAACTATCCGGCACCTCGGATCGTGACCGAAGTGTCCGGTCCCTGGACCCTGACATTCGATGCGGAGTCCGGCGGGCCGGCCGAACCGCTGGTCGCCGACACGCTGTTCGACTGGAGCCGATGCCCGGTCGAGGCCGTGAAGCACTACTCCGGAACGGTCGTCTATCGTTCCGATTTCCATGCGGACCTTCCGTCCGGCGGATCGCTCTTCGTCGACCTGGGCGAGGTGATGGTCATGGCGCGGGTCCGGGTCAACGGAGTGGATGTCGGCGGCGTGTGGACCGCTCCGTATCGGCTGGATATCACCCGGGCCGTGCGTCCCGGAGCCAATACGCTGGAGGTCGAGGTCGTAAATACCTGGGTGAACCGGCTCGTGGGAGATGCGGCATTGCCCGCGGAAGAGCGAAGAACGTGGTCGCCGTGCAATCCGTGGAACGCGGCATCGCCCCTGCAACGGGCCGGGCTGCTCGGGCCGGTCGTCGTCGAAGAGATCGAATATGAATCATACAAACACTAATCGAATGAAATTCAACCATCTGTTTGTCGGTGTGCTGCTGCTGTTCGCTGCGGTGTGCGGACATGCTCAGGATCGAGAAGCGAAAATCGAGGCGATTCTGAACGAACTGACTGTCGAAGAGAAAGTTTCGCTCTGCTCGGGCGGATTCTCGCACTTCAAGGGCGTGCCGCGTCTCGAAATCCCGAATGTGGGGTGGTGCGACGGTCCGCGCGGCCCGAACGGGCGTGCCGGAGCGACGGCTTTCCCCGCAGGCATACTCTTCGGAGCCACCTGGAATCCGGAAATCGTGGAGCGTGCGGGTGTCGTCATGGGCGAGGAGCTGCGGGCCATGCAGCGCCGCATCCTGCTGGGTCCGGCCTGCAACATCCTGCGCGATCCGCTGTGCGGCCGCTTCTTCGAGTACTATACCGAGGATCCCTGCCTGAACAGCGCCCTGACCGTCGCGCAGGTGAAAGGTATTCAGAGCCAGGGTGTCGCTGCGTGTCTGAAGCACTACGCCTGCAACAACCGGGAGCATAACCGCAACCACTACATGTCGGTCATCGACGATCGCACGATGTACGAGATTTACCTGCCGGCCTTCGAGGCCGCCGTGCGGGAGGCCGACGTGCAGACCGTCATGACGTCGGCCAACGGCATGAACTTCGAGTTCGTGAGCGACAGCCGCAAGATGCTGACCGACATTCTGAAACACCGCTGGGGATTCGCCGGTTTCGTCATGACCGACTGGTTGCAGACCCGCTCGACCGAAAAAGCCGCATTCGCGGGGCTCGACGTCTCGATGCCGGGCGGCGACAACTGCGGCTTCGGCACGGCGCTGCTCGACGCCGTGAAAGCCGGCCGTGTGCCCGTCGAGGTGATCGACGACAAGGTGCGGCGCATCCTGCGCGTCTACGACTTCATCGGTGTCCTCGACCGCGAGGACCGCGCCGCAGGTGCGACGATCTCCACGCCCGAACATCATGCGACGGCGCGCGAGATTGCCGCGCAGGGTGTCGTCCTGCTGAAAAACGAGGACAATGCCCTGCCTCTGAATGAGAAGCGGCTGCGCAACGTGCTCGTCATCGGCCCCAATGCCGACAAACGGTTCTGTCTGGGCGGCATGGGCGGCAGCTCGTGGATGGAGTCGACCTACGAGGTCACCGTCCTGCAAGGCATCCGCCGGCTGCTGGGCGACGAGCGGGTGACCTACATCTCGTCGGACGAACTCGGCGACTTCAAACCCGTGTCGGCCGAGATGTCGAAGGACGGCGCCGGTTTCGAGGCCAAATACTTCGTGCGGGGTAACAACGATCCGGTGCTCGTGCGCACCGAACCCAAAATAGATTTCATGTGGGAGATGAAGTCGCCCGACCCCTCGATTCTTCCCGAGGAGTTCCGCGAGGTGCGCTACGAGCTGAAATTCATCCCGCCCGTCGACGGTAAGTATACGTTCCGTTTCACGGCCGGCGGCGGCATCGCTTATGTCTACAACAACGAATGGGCCGGAGCCCCCGTGACCATTGCCCATCCGGGAAAGGGCGAGGGGACGGTCTCGGCCAATCTCGACCTGAAGAAGGACGAGATGCTCCGCCTTTGCATCATCTACCGCAAGGACTCGGGCGATGCGGCGCTGCGCGTCGAGTGGCAGAGCCCGCAAACCGAGCTCGCCTCGCAGCAGTGGAAACGCATCGAACGCGCCGCCCGCAAGGCCGACGCCGTGATCTTCGTGGGAGGCATCGACCACAGCCTCGATACGGAGGGCCGCGACCGTGTGAGCCTGACGTTCCCCGAGTTGCAGGAGCGGCTCATCGTCCGTCTGGCCGAGCTGAACCGCCGCACGCACGTCGTGCTCATCAACGGTTCGCCGCTGGAGATCGGCGGATGGCTGCCGCATGCGGCTTCGCTTGTCGAGGCCTGGTATCCCGGTATGGAGGGAGGTTCGGCCGTGGCCGACGTACTGTTCGGGCGCGTCAATCCTTCGGGCCGCATGCCCTTCACGTGGCCGCGCAGACTCGACGACGCCCCGTGCCGCCGATATGCCTATGAGGACAACGGCACGGTGGTGTACGGCGAAAAGTCGCAGGTCGGCTACCGCTATTTCGATACGGCGGCCGAAGAGCCCCAGTTTACGTTCGGCTACGGATTGAGCTACACGACGTTCGAGTATCGCGACCTCGCGATCGACAGCACGGCCCCGGCGGGTGTGACCGGACATGTCGACGTGGCGAATACGGGGGCGATGGACGGTTACGAAACCGTGCAGATATACGTGCGCCCTCTGGCACCGTCCGTCGAGCGTCCGCAGCACGAGCTGAAGTGGTTCCGCAAGGTATTCGTCCCGGCCGGAGAGTCCGTGCGGGTGGATTTCGAACTCGGGCCGAAGGCATTCTCCTACTGGGACGTGCACCGCGGCGACTGGACCGTCGACGCCGGAGCCTACGATATCGAGGTGTGCCGCGACTCGCGCAGCGTGGTGATGACGGCCGGGATTGAAATCAATGATTAACAAAACACGATGAAACAGATGAAGATACTTTTGGCAGCCCTGCTCTTCGCATCGCTCGGCTGTCCGACGGCATCGGCCTGGAGTCCTGCCGGCGAGCGAATCAAAACCCCGTGGGGCGAGCGGCTGAACCCCGACGACGTGCTGCCCGAATACCCGCGACCCATCATGGAGCGCGACGAGTGGCGCAGCCTCAACGGACTGTGGGATTACGCGATAACCCCGAAAGGCGCACCGGCTCCGGCGGAGTACGAGGGCGATATTCTCGTGCCGTTCGCGGTGGAGTCGTCGCTGTCGGGTGTCGGGAAAACGGTCGGCGAGAAGCAGGAGCTGTGGTATCGGCGCACCTTCGAGGTGCCGGCCAAGTGGCGGGGCAAACGCATTCTGCTGCACTTCGGCGGCGTGGACTGGAAGAGCGACGTGTGGGTGAACGATATCAAGGTGGGCTCGCATACCGGAGGCTTCGCCCCGTTCCGTTTCGATATTACCGCGGCGCTGCGCAAGGGCGGCAACACCCTTGTCGTGCGTGTCTGGGACCCGACCGACAAGGGCGAACAGCCGCGCGGCAAGCAGGTGGAGAATCCGCAGACCATCTGGTACACGCCCGTGACCGGAATATGGCAGACCGTGTGGCTCGAACCGGTGCCCGAGACGTCCGTATCTGCACTGAAAACCACTCCCGATATCGACAACGGCCGCATAACCGTCGAGGCGGCGATCGAAGGGCAGTCCCCCGACCGCACGGAGGTGTCGCTCTACGACGGGTCGACGCTCGTCGCCTGCGAGTCGGCCCTCGGCAGTCAGCCGGTGGAGCTCTCCATGCCTGCGGATGCCAAGCTCTGGACGCCCGACACACCGGCGCTGTACGACATGGAGGTGAAGATATACCGCAACGGCGAGGTCGTGGACCGGGTGCGGAGCTATGCGGCCTACCGCAAATATTCGGTTCGCCGGGACGAGCAGGGCATCGCCCGCTTGCAGCTCAACAATCGCGACTATTTTCAGTTCGGGCCGCTCGATCAGGGGTGGTGGCCTGACGGGCTCTACACGGCGCCGACGGACGAGGCGCTCCTCTACGACCTGCAAAAGACCAAGGATTTCGGGTTCAACATGGTGCGCAAGCACATCAAGGTCGAGCCCGCCCGCTGGTATGCGCACTGCGACCGGCTCGGTCTGATCGTCTGGCAGGATATGCCCAGCGGCGGTCCGAGCCCCGAGTGGCAGATGACGGAGTATTTCCACGGCCGGGAGGTCGAGCGCTCCGAGGCTTCGGCGGCCAACTACCGCAAGGAGTGGAAAGAGATTATCGACGCGCTTTACTCCTATCCGTGCATCGGAATGTGGATTCCTTTCAACGAGGCGTGGGGGCAGTTCGACACGAAAGAGATCGCCGCATGGACCAAGGCGTATGACCCGAGCCGCCTGGTGAATCCGGCGAGCGGCGGCAACCACTATCTTTGCGGCGACGTGCTCGACCTGCACCACTATCCCGGTCCCCGGCTTTACCTCTACGATCCGCTGCGGCCGACCGTGCTGGGCGAATACGGCGGTATCGGCTTCGCCATGCCGGGCCACCTCTGGTTCCCCGACAGAAACTGGGGATACGTGCAGTTCAATACGTCGGAGGAGGTGACGGCTCAGTACGAAGCCTACGCCGAGCAGCTGCTGCAACTGATCCGCCGGGGCTTCTCGGCTGCTGTCTATACCCAGACGACGGATGTCGAGGGCGAGGTCAACGGACTGATTACCTACGACCGCAAGGTCGTCAAGATCGACGAGCCGAGAGTTCAGGCTATAAACCGCAGGATCTGCAATTCGCTGGAATAAACCGGATGCGGCAGCGGCACCGGACTTGCGTGCCGGTCGGATCGACTTCATGGAAGATTGACGGGCGGTGCTCGTCGGTCGGCAGGTCGACGGATTTCGTGCAGACGCGGTGGAGTAGGGGGCGCGATTCGTCGTAAGCGCGTTGCCGATCGATGTATCCGGTTTCGTGGCTGTTTCCCGTTTGGACGCAGCTCATAAGAAAGATAAGTATTTATTCTGCTGCTTGTAAGATAGCCGCCGTAAACGACACGTCAAGATCTCTATCCTGCCGTTGTCGCCTACGGCGGCTGTTTGTTTTGCGGCCCGCAACATCCTGCTTTCGCTCGGAGGTCGCAAACGAAAAAGGCTTGACAATCTTTTGATTGTCAAGCCTTTCATCAGTCGGGGTGACTGGATTCGAACCAGCGACCACACGCCCCCCAGACGTGTACTCTAACCGGACTGAGCTACGCCCCGATTACCCGTTACCTTGCGGTTTGGGATTGCAAATATAGTAACTTTTTCTCAAAACAATACATTTTCTCAATATTTTTTTCACTTTTTTTGTCGAAAATCGATCTCGCCCCCTCGGACACCCTGCCGCGACCCGTCGCACCTCATATATAATAAGCGGGCGAATCTCCGGCAAAATCCGCGCGGCGGAGTGCTTCGCAAACAGAAAATGACGTGTCATGAAGATTTTTTTCGCATATTTTTTGCACAAGTCACAATTTTAGCTACCTTTGCACCGCTAAAGTAATCCATCACGGGATAACGATAGTGGTAAAGGCCCATTCGTCTATCGGTTAGGACGCAAGATTTTCATTCTTGAAAGAGCAGTTCGATTCTGCTATGGGCTACGAAACGGCACTCCGACCCCGCAAGGCGAAGAGTGACGGACGGTAACTCGAAATCGAGGAGCGGACCTGAGGTCCATCCGAAAGCGGCCACGGCCGTCGCGCACAGAGAACAAAAGATAAAAAAATAAAAACACAACGAACTATGGCAAACCATAAGTCTTCGAAAAAGCGGATTCGTCAGACCCTGACCAAGCGCGCACACAACCGTCTGTACCACAAGACGGCCCGCAACGCTGTTCGTGCGCTGCGTGCTACCAGCGAGAAGAGCGCGGCCGAGGCGCTGCTGCCGAAGGTTACCTCCATGCTGGACAAGCTGGCCAAGCACAACATCATGCACAAGAATAAGGCCGGTAACATCAAGAGCGCCATTCAGCTCCACGTGAACGCTTTGTAGTCCGCATCGACGAACGATCGAAAAGTCACTCCGAAAAGGAGTGGCTTTTTTTGTTTCTCTGCGAGAACAATCCTTGCCTGCTCCGTGCAAATTCGTTATATTTGTCGAAAACCGCCTTACTATGAAAAAACTGCTGCTCTCTCTCCTGCTCTGCGTCGCGGCGCAGCTCCGGGCCGAGAACTACCCCTACCGAAGCGACGTGCTGTGGGTCGCAACTCCCGATCATGCCGACTGGCTCTACCGCACGGGCGAACAGGCTGCTGTCGAGGTGCAGCTCTACCGCTACGGCATCCCGCAGGAGGGGCTCACCGTCGAATACGCCCTGGGCGGCGATCTGCTGCCCGCCGACCGTTCGGGAAAAGTCGTGTTGAAAAACGGCCGTGCCACGATTCCGCTCGGGACCATGCGACATCCGGGCTTCCGCGACTGCCGCCTTTCGGCGACCATCGGCGGCAAGACCTACCGTCACCACGTCAAGGTGGGATTTTCGCCCGAAGCCATCGAGCCCTACACCGCACAGCCCGACGACTTCGCGGAGTTCTGGCAGGAGAGCAAGGCGCAGCTCGCCGCCTTTCCCCTGCAATATACGAAAGAGCGGGTCGAGAAATACTGCACGGACCGTGTCGACTGTTATCTGATCCGCCTCACGCTCAACCGACAGGGGCAGTCCGTCTACGGCTATCTCTTCTATCCGCACGACGCTCGTCCCGGCAGCTGCCCCGTCGTACTCTGTCCGCCGGGCGCCGGCATCAAGACCATCCGGAATCCGCTGCACCACAAGTACTACGCCGAGGCGGGCTATATCCGTCTGGAGTTCGAGATCCACGGTCTGCACCCCGATCTGCCCGAGTCGACGTTCGGGGAGCTCAGCCGCGCCTTCAACGGCCGCGAAAACGGCTACCTCGCCAACGGACTGGACGACCGCGACAATTACTACATGAAACGGGTCTACCTGGCCTGCGTCCGCTGCATCGACCTGCTGACGTCGCTGCCCGAGTGGGACGGCCGGAACGTCATCACGCAGGGCGGCAGCCAGGGCGGTGCGCTGGCCCTGATCGCCGCGGGGCTCGACGAGCGGGTCACGGCCTGCGTCGCCAACCATCCGGCTCTGAGCGACATGGCGCGTTTCGAGATCGGCGAGGCCGACGGTTATCCCCACTTCTCGCGTATGCCGGGCATGAATACCCCCGAAAAACTACGGACGATGGCCTACTACGACGTCGTGAACTTCGCCCGCCGGATCCGCATTCCGACCCGCATGACCTGGGGGTACAACGACGACGTGTGCCCGCCGACGACTTCGTATGCCGTCTACAACGTGCTGCAAGGCCCGAAGGAAGCGCTCGTCACCCCCGTCAACGAACACTGGACCACGGAGGAGACCGAACGGGGCCACCTGGAGTGGATCGGGCGGCACCTCGTCGAGTAACCCGGCCCGAAAGAAATCACCCCCGCCGCATGCTTGCGACGGGGGTGAGCTGTTCGCGGGAGACCGGAAGGCCGCTTATTTTTCCAGCGCGTCGATCACCGTGGCGATCCGCTCGAAAACCTCGTCCATCGTACCCAGGCCGTCGACGGCAGCATATTTGCCCTGAGCCGCATAGAAGTCCGACACGATGGCCGTCTGCTCGCGGTAGACGTCCAGACGGCCGCGGATGACCTCCTCCGAGGCGTCGTCGGCACGTCCCGAATCCTTGCCGCGCAGCAGGATGCGACGCACGAGCTCCTCCTCCGGAACCCGGATGTCGATCATCACGTCGACCTTCAGCCCGTTGTCGGCGAGGATGCGGTCGAACGCTTCGGCCTGCACCGTCGTGCGGGGGAATCCGTCGAAGATGCACCCGGCAGCCTCCCGATGCTCGGCGACGTAGTTGCCGATCATGCCGATCACCACCTCGTCGGGCGCGAGCTTGCCCTCGCTGATATAGCGCTCCATGCTGCGACCGAGCTCCGTACCGCGGCGAATCTCTCCGCGGATCACCTCGCCCGTCGAAACGTGCTCGATACCGTAATGTTCTTTCAGCCGCTGGGCCTGCGTACCCTTGCCGCATCCCGGGGCTCCGAATAAGACGATGTTAATCATAATGGAATCCGTTTGTTTGATTGGATGCGACAAAATTACGTTATTTTTTTTGGAAACGGCAAAGATTCGCTAATTTTGTAAAAAACTTATAAACTTTATGGAGCAGAAAAAACGCACCGAGATCGCTACGCTCGGACAATTCGGACTGATCGACCGGCTGACGCAGGGATTCGAACGCCATCACGCCGCGACGCTCGTCGGTGTCGGCGACGACGCAGCAGCCATCGCCCCGAAGCGCGGCGATGCGGTGCTCTGCACGACCGACTCGTTCTACGAGGGGGTGGATTTCGACCTTACCTATTTCCCTCTCAAACACCTGGGGTATAAGGTCGTGACGGCCGGGGTGAGCGATATCCTGGCCATGAACGGCACCCCGACGCAGCTCACCGTATCGCTCGGCATCTCCTCCAAACTCCCCGTCGAGGCGCTCGACGATCTCTACGAGGGCATTCGCTTCGCCTGCAAGGAGCAGCAGATCGACCTGGTCGGCGGCGACACGCGCGCCTCGATGACCGGTCTGGTCATCACCGTCACGGTGCTGGGCCGCGCCGACAAGAAGCGGATCGTCCGCCGCGACGGTGCGCAGCAGCACGACCTGATCTGCATCACGGGCAACCTCGGAGCCGCCTACCTGGGTCTGCAACTCCTCGAGCGCGAGAAGCGGGTGCTGGCCGACGTGGCGCACCCCGAACCGCAGTTCGCCGGCTACGAATACCTGCTCGAAAAGTACCTCAAGCCGCGCCCCCGCACCGACATCGTCGCTGCGCTGGCCGAGGAGCAGATCCTCCCGACGGCGATGATCGACCTCTCGGACGGTCTGGCGAGCGATCTGATGCAGCTCTGCCGCACCTCGAAGTGCGGCGCCCGCATCTACCTCGAACGCATCCCCATCGCCCGCCAGAGTTCGGCCCTGGCCGAGGAGATGCACCTCGACCCGGTGGTCGCGGCGCTCAACGGCGGCGAGGACTACGAACTGCTCTTCACCGTACCGATCGCGATGCAGGAGCAGATCATGCGCCTGGGGCTGGTCGACGTCATCGGCCACATCACCCCCGAATCGACGGGCTGCTACCTCGTGACGCCCGACGGTTCGGACATCCGCCTGAAAGCGCAGGGGTTCGTGGAGTAAGCTGCCGCGGTTCGCACACCCGAAACGACGGACCGCGCGGAGAGCTGTGCCCCGATTCCTGCCGACAGCTCGGGACGTGCGGGGCGAGTGCTTCGTTTTTCGGCCTGCCGAGAGTAAAAAAGCACGGCGGAAATTTGCAAAGAACGATTATTTCACTACATTTGTTCCCGATAATACGACGACGATGAAAGCATACGGTTTTGCATACTCCTATTTTTACTTTTTCTTTTACGACAGGAGAAAGAGCGGGACGGCATGCGAATAACCGATGCACGAACAGATAACGAACATGGATCCCGCTCCCACGACGAGCGGGATTTTTTATATCGGACGGAAAAAACTTATGGAACGAATCGCCATTCAGGGTATCGCCGGATGCTTCCACGAAACCGCGGCCCGCACCTGGTTCGCCGAGCGGCAGATCGAGATCGTCGCCTGCCGCAGCTTCGACGAACTCTTCGCCCGCATGGCCGACGATCCGGCGCTGCTGGGCATCGCGGCCATCGAGAACACCATTGCGGGCAGCCTGCTCCCCAATCACGAACTGCTGCGCCGAAGCCGTGCGCAGATCATCGGCGAGCAGAAGCTGCGTATCTCGCACGTCGTGGCGGCCCTCCCGGGGCAGCGGCTGGAGGATATTCGCGAGGTGCGCTCGCACCCCATCGCCCTGATGCAGTGCGGCGACTTCCTCAAGCAGCACCCGGCCCTGACGATCGTCGAGCACGACGATACGGCGGGCAGCGCGCGCGACATCGCCGAGCAGGGGCTCGCGCGCACGGCAGCCATCTGCGGCGCCGATGCCGCGATCCGCTACGGGCTGGAGATACTGGCCCGCGGCGTCGAAACCAACAAGCACAACTTCACGCGCTTCCTGCTGCTCGCCGACCGGAGCCGTGCCGCGGAGTTCCCGCGCCGGGGTGCCGGCGGCAAAGCCTCGCTGCTCTTCTCGCTGCCCCACACGCAGGGGAGCCTCTCGAAAGTGCTCACCGTGCTGTCGTTCTACGACATCAACCTGACGAAGATCCAGTCGCTGCCCATCATCGGCCGCGAGTGGGAGTATCTCTTCTACGTCGACGTGAGCTTCGACGACGAGGCCCGCTACCGGCAGGCCATCGACGCGGCCCGTCCGCTGACGAGCGACTTCCGCATCCTGGGCGAATACGCCGAATGCCCCGACCCGGCGCTTTGAAAATTCGAAAACAACGAAAATAAAACGCATACGACATGAACGATCTGCAACCCATCAGCCTGCCGGGGCTCGATACCCGGCGTCCCCTCGCCATCGCCGGCCCGTGCAGCGCCGAAACCGAAGAGCAAGTCCTGGAGACCGCCCGCCAGCTTGCGGCCGAAGGTTTCCGCATCTTCCGCGCCGGACTCTGGAAACCCCGCACCAAACCCGGAGGTTTCGAGGGCGTGGGAGCCGAGGGGCTCGCCTGGCTCCGGCGCGTCAAGAGCGAAACGGGGATGTATGTCGCCACGGAGGTGGCCACGCGCGACCATGTGACGGCCGCGCTGGCCGGAGGAGTCGACCTGCTCTGGATCGGCGCACGCACGGCCGCCAATCCGTTCGCCATGCAGGAGATCGCCGACGCCCTGCGGGGACGCGACGTTCCGGTGCTGGTCAAGAATCCCGTGAGCCCCGATCTGGAGCTGTGGGTCGGCGCCGTGGAGCGCATCTACAACGCCGGAATCCGTCGTCTGGGCGTCATCCACCGCGGCTTTACCTCCATCGACAAGAGCCTCTACCGCAACCACCCGATGTGGTCGATCCCCATCGAGCTGCACCGGCGTCTGCCGCAGCTGCCGATCTTCTGCGATCCGAGCCACATCGGCGGCAAACGCGAACTGGTGGCTCCGCTCTCGCAGCAGGCCATGGACCTCGGCTTCGACGGCCTGATCGTCGAGTCGCACTGCCATCCCGACACCGCCTGGAGCGACAAGGCGCAGCAGGTGACGCCGCAGGCGCTGGCCTACATCTGCCGCAACCTGGTGATCCGCGAAGCCTCCGTGTCGACCGAGAGTCTCTCGGAGCTGCGTGCGGAGATCGACAAGCTCGACGACCGGCTGCTGGAACTGCTGACGCATCGCATGCGCGTATCCGTGGAGATCGGCCGTTATAAGAAGGAGCACGGCATGCCCGTGTTGCAGGCCGCCCGCTACGAGGAGCTGCTGGCCCGCCGCGCCGCACAGGCCGTCGAACTGGGCATGGACCGCGAGTTCATGCGCACGGTTTTGCAGGCGATCCACGAAGAGTCGATCCGCCAGCAGCTCTCCGTCACCGGCGAATGAACTCCGCACATGCGAATAAGACCGATCATTCAAACCTAAAAACTTCAACCGATGAAACGATCTCTTCTCCTCGGGATGCTGTGCCTGCTGACGGCATACGCCTGCTCCCCGACGACTGACCGCCGGCCCCTGCTGCGCTGGAGCGTCGCCCCCGACGGCACGGGGTGGCGTCACTCGCTCACGCTCGTCAACCGCGGCGACACCGCCCTCGAAGGCCCCTGGGTGCTCTACTACGGCACGCTCGCTCCCGCACTCCGCGCTTCCGACGGGGCACCCGTCGGGGCCGGCATGATCCGTGGCTCGCACCACCGCATCTACTCGACCGACGCGTTCGAGCCTCTCGCTCCGGGCGACTCGTTGCAGTTCGTGCTGACGGGGCCCTACGTCGATCTGCTGTCGTTCTACCCCGAGGGCGCCTACCTCGTGCGGACGGACGCTTCGGGTGCCGAACTCGCGCCCTGCGCCGTGGAGCTGCGTTTCGAGCCCTATCACGACCGCAAGGCGCAGGCCGCCGACCCCAACTATCCCACGGGCGAGCGGCTCTATGCAGCCAACGAACGCTTCGCCGATTCCGAACCGCTCGGCCCCTACGACATCCTGCCCTCGTTCAAGTCGGTACGCCCTGCGGAGGGCTGCTGCACCGTGACGGGCGACGTGACGATCCTCTGCGACGACAGCCTCGCCGGCGAGGCCGCCCTGCTGCGCGAGCAGCTCTGCGACCGGGGCGGATGCCGCGCGGTGGAGCACGGCCTGCCGATTCGCCTCGTGCTGCAAGCCGATGCCGACGCGGCCGACGGCGCCTACCGCATGGAGTTCGGCGAGCGGGAGATCCGGCTTTCGGCCGCCACGCCCCTCGGTATCGCTTATGCCGCGCAGTCGCTCGCGGCCGTGCTGGCCGGCAAGCAGCTGCCCGTCGCGCTGCCGGCCGCCGTCATCGAGGATCGGCCCGATCTGGGACATCGCGGCATCATGCTCGACATCGCCCGCAACTTCACGCCCAAAGAGGAGATTCTCCGTCTGATCGACCTGCTGTCGCTCTACAAGATGAATGTGCTGCACCTCCATCTGGTCGACGACGAGGGGTGGCGGCTCGAAATTCCGGGACTGGAGGAGCTCACCGAGGTGGGTTCGCGCCGCGGCCACACGCTCACCGAGGAGCATTTCCTCGCACCGCTCTACGGCAGCGGCATGGATCCCGACGAGGCGCCCGGCAGCGGCTTCCTCACGCGTGCGGAGTTTCTGGAGATTCTTCGCTACGCCACGGCGCGCCATATCCGCATCCTCCCCGAGATCGACCTGCCGGGCCACTCCCGGGCGGCGATCAAGGCGATGAACGCCCGCTATGCGCGGTATGCGGAGAGCGATCCGGAGCGCGCCGCGGAGTTTCTGCTCGTCGATCCCGACGATTGTTCGGTCTACTGCTCGGCTCAGGACTATTCGGACAACGTGATCGACCTCGGGCTGGCTTCGAGTTATGCGTTCGTGCGCAAGGTGCTCGGCGAGGTCCGCAAGATGTACGAGGAGGCGGGAGCGCCGCTCACGGATTTCCACATCGGCGGCGACGAGGTGCCCGCCGGCGTTTGGACGGGTTCGCCCGCCAGCCGGGAGTTCATGCGGCAGCACGGTCTGGCCGATACGCACGCCCTGAAGAACTACTTCGTGAAGTGGCTCTGCGACGAACTCGCACCGGCCGGAATCCGCATCGCCGGCTGGCAGGAGTTCGCGATGATGCCCGACGGCCGCACCGTCGACCGGTCGCTGCCGGCCGACCGGATGCTGAGCTACGCCTGGAGCACGCTGCCCTACAACGGCTGCGACGAGATCACCTATTCGCTCGCCGACGCCGGGTATCCGGTCATCCTCGCGAATGTCACCAACCTCTATTTCGACCTGGCGTACAGCAAGCACTGGATGGAGCGCGGTCACCGCTGGGGCGGCTGCACCGACGCCGTAAGCTCGTTCGACGTGCTCCCTTACGACATCTACAAGTCGCTGCGCCGGATGACGGACGGCTCTCCGGAGGCGCTCGATGCCCTTTCGCGCGGCAAGACGCCCTTGAACCCCGAAGCCCGCGCCAACATCGTCGGCATGCAGGGGCAGCTGTGGGCCGAAACGATCCGCACCCCGCAGATGGTCGAATACCTGCTCTTCCCGAAGCTCTTCGGACTGGCCGAGCGCAGCTGGAACGCCACGCCCGACTGGGCGGCCGACCCGGAGCGTTACGGCGCGGCCCTCAAGCGGTATTACGCCCGTGTTTCCGGGGTCGAGATGCCGCGGCTGGCTGCCCGGGAGGTGCATTTCCGGGTGACGCCTCCGGGGCTTGCGATTCGCGACGGGCTGCTCTACGCCAATGCGGCCGAGCAGGGTGCCGTCATCCGCTACACGCTCGACGGAAGCGATCCGACGGAGAGCTCCCCGGTCTGGAGCGGCCCCGTCCCCTGCACCGCTTCGCAGGTGCGGGCCCGCGCCTGGGTTTGCGGTCGCGGGAGCGTCGTTAGCGAATGCTTCGCGGAGTGATCCGGCATACGAAAAACCCCTGCAAAGTCTTTGCAGGGGTTTTTCGTGTGTTTGCGTCGCGTTACAGGCGGCTTGTCAGGATTTTCATCTCTCCGTCCGGGATGAATCGGATGCTGCGGGTCGCGGCCGGCACGAGCAGGGTTTCGCCCTGCCGAATCGGGGTCTCATTGTCCTCGTCGTCCATGAGGGTTCCGCTGCCCGCAAGACACATCACGACGAGGAACGAGTCGAGGGCCGCAATCTCCTTTTCGACCGGCTCGTCGAGGTCGTAGAGCGATGTTACGAAGTAAGGGCACGCCACGAGCTGCGTCTCGCTGTTCCTCTCCGCTTCGTAGTGCGTGCGGTAGTCCGGCAGCACGGTGTAGTCGATGGCCTCGCGGGCCAGTTCGGTGTGCAGCTCGCGGGGGCGGCCGTCCTTGCCCAGACGACCGTAATCGTAGATGCGGTAGGTCACGTCCGACGTCTGCTGGATCTCGGCCACGAACGACCCCGCGCAGATGGCATGCACGCGGCCTGCGGGCAGAAAGAAGAGGTCGCCCGGCCGAACGGCGTAGTTGCACAGAACCTCCGTGAGGGTGTTGTCCGCCACGCGACGCTCGTACTCCTCGGGGGTGATGCGCTGCGCGAAGCCCGCTTTGAGGTGTGCCCCGCAGTCGGCTCCCACCACGTACCACATCTCGGTCTTGCCATGCTTGCCGTGGCGCGCCTGCGCGAGCGCATCGTTCGGGTGCACCTGAATCGAGAGGTCGTCGCGCGCGTCGATGAACTTCACCAGCAGCGGAAATTCGGTGTCGAAGCGCTCGTAGACCTTACGGCCTACCAGCTCTTCTTTGAGCTCGGCGATAAGCTGCGGCAGCGTGCGGCCGGCGTATTCACCCTCGGCCACGATCGACTCGTCGCCTGCGACGCCCGAGAGCTCCCAGCTCTCGCCAATGTGCTGCTGTGCGGTCGCAATGCCTTTGTAGGGGGCGATCTTCTCGCCACCCCAGATGACCGATTTGAGAATCGGCGTAAATCTGAACGGTTTCATTGCTTGTTTTCGTTTTTGTCCAACATCGAGAGTGCGAAAGCGTAGGCGCCGACCGAGATGGCGCGGCTTGCTCCCAGCTTCGAAATCGTGACGCCCACACGCTTCTGCGGGTCGTAGGCTACGTAGCGGTCGGAGCCGTAGACCTGCAACGGCCGCATCTCGCCGCGCGCGAACGCCGCGAACTCTGCCTCGTCGTCCAGGTCGTAGACTTTCATCTGCACTCGGTCGAGCTCTTCGCCCTGGACGGTGTGCATCTTCGCACGCAGCTCCCGGAGCAGCGCCGGCATGATGTATTTGCGAGCCGCCGTGATGCCGCCGCCGATAACGATCAGACCATCGGTGAGGGTTACGGCCGTGGCCATGGCGTCGCCGGCTATTTCGCCCAGCTCGGCGAATGCGGCCTTGGCGGCCTCGCCATCGCCCGCGCGCTTTCCGTCGGCGATCTCGCAGATATCTTTGGGTTCCAAACCGTGGTCGGGATTGCCCGTGAGTTCTCCGTACACGCGCTTCACGGCACGAACGGCAACGCCCTCCTCGACGATCACCTCGGGCATCTTCTTGTGGCGCAGGCAGAAGGTCTCGACGCACGAGTTGTCGCCGCGGTTCAGCCGTCCGTCGACGACCATGCCCACGCCGAAGCCCGTGCCGAACGTGTAGCCCAGCAGGTTATGATACCGCTTCGGGCTGCCGGCCTTTTCGAGTCGGGCGTTCACCTCGGGCAGTGCGCCGCCCAATGCTTCGCCGTAGGCGAACAGGTCGCCGTCGTTATTGATGAAGACGGGAATACCGAATGTCATTTCGAGGAACGGACCCAGCGCCACCCCGTCGCGGAACGAGGGGAAATTGGGCAGGTAGCCGCCGATGATGCCGTTCGGATAGTCGGCCGGGCCGGGGAATGCGAACGAGATGGCGACGGGCTGCTCGTCGAGACGGCCGATGATCTGCCGGAAGCCCTCGACCATGGTCGAAAGACACTTGTCCAGATCGTGGGCGTTCGACGGCACGGTGACGGGCTCGACGATGAATTTGTTGGCCTGCATGGCACCGAACACGAAATTCGTGCCTCCAGCGTCCAGCGTGATGACGGTGCGATTGTCGTGGGAATACATGTGCGTTGGTATTTCAGGATTGAACTTTCGGATCATAGCCGGTTGCGCCGATCGCCGAATACGGTGCCGTGGCGGACAAGCTGCGCGCGAGCTCTCTTTGCAGCAGGGTGGGGCAGGGCTGTTGTGCTCTTCGGGGTTTCCATTCGGGACGGTCGGTTTCTGTCGTACAAATGTATGAAAAAAAGAGCTATGCGAGTGACTTGCGGCGGTATAAAGTGATTTTTGCGGGTTTCGACAACTGCGACCGAGGCGCGGGCACGCATAAAGAAATCAGGCGAGGTTGCGATCGCTGATCGAAACCCCGCCTGAAAGTGCGGTTGCAGGCCTCGGAATCCCTCGGCGCTACTTTGCAACTGCCTGATCGTCGGAAAAGTCGCGCGACAAAGCGCTGTTTTCGGACAATCTGCTATTTCACTGCGTTAACTATTGCCTCGAATGCCTTCGGCTCGTTCATGGCCAGGTCGGCGAGCACCTTGCGGTTGAGCACGATACCCTTGGCGTTGAGTTTGCCGATGAATTGCGAATAGGTCATTCCCTGAGCGCGGACTGCGGCGTTGATACGCGTGATCCACAGCGAGCGGAATGTCCGCTTCTTGAGCTGGCGGTGCGCATAAGCGAACTGCAAACCCTTCTCGACCGTATTTTTCGCAACGGTCCAAACGTTTCCCCTTGAACCAAAGTTACCTTTGGCAAGTTTCAAAACTTTCTTTCTTCTTGCGCGGGACGCAACAGCATTGACTGAACGTGGCATAATTTGAAATTTTTGACGAGCTCGCAGCGACGCGGTTCTCCCGCGTTCTTCGGGGCTGCTCTGCCCTGATTAATAAACTCTTCTGTCGGCTAATTACTTAACCAGCAGATTCTTGATTTTGGCCTCGTCGGCCGCGGAAACGGTACCCGAATAGCAGAGGTTGCGTTTCTGTTTCGTCGTCTTTTTGGTCAGGATGTGACTGTGATAAGCGTGTTTGCGCTTGATCTTTCCTGTGCCGGTGAAGGTAAAACGCTTCTTCGCAGCGGCATTGGTTTTCATTTTCGGCATTGTCGTAAACAGTTAATTAGTTAAACATAGCCCGCAAAGATAGAAAAAATTTCGGACACTGCAATCGACTGGCCGGGATTTTGTAACGGATTTGTTCCGATGTTGGCGATTTCGGATCATACGGCGGCTTGGAATCTGATTGCACGGCTCTGCATCGCCGGTCTGTGCGGTACGGTCATCGGACTCGATCGCGAGTACCGCGTCAAGGAGGCCGGATTCCGCACCCACTTTCTCGTCGCACTCGGTTCGGCGCTGATGATGATCGTTTCCCAGCACGGTTTCGGCGAGTTTTCCGGGGCGATGTCCGGTTCGCGGTTCGATCCGTCGCGGATCGCCGCGCAGGTCGTGAGCGGGATCGGATTCATCGGCGCCGGAACGATCATCATCCACCGGCGGATGGTTCGCGGGCTGACCACGGCGGCGAGTCTTTGGGCTACGGCCGGCATCGGACTGGCTGCCGGAGCCCGGATGTATGTCGTAGCGGCTGCCGCTACGCTGCTCACGCTGTTCGGGCTGGAGGCGCTGTCGCTCTTTTTCGGCGATCTGGGGCGCCGGCGCACGATGATCGTCTTTTCGTCCGCCGACCGGGCGTCGGTCGATGCCGTATTCGACCGTTTCGCGGGAAGCCGTTATACGGTCGTCTCGTGCGAGGTGGAAGCCGTGCGGACGTCGGACGGGAGCGTATACCGGGCGTCGCTGCTGATCCGCGCCAAGGGAACGGCCGATCCGGGCGACTGTATCGCCGAGCTGCGGCAAGTGCCTGGAATCGTGATTGAGAAGATTGTGTAATATCCTTAAAATAAGGTATTTATGTAGGGGGGGGGTACTT
>CAMWWU010000018.1 GCA_947178025.1 uncultured Alistipes sp.
GATCATCTCCGAATCGGTTCGGTGTTACTTCCGCTCGGCAAAGGTCGAATAAATTTGTTTTTGTTCCCGCTTATTCGTATCTTTGGCTTTGCCTTAGATGCTGCGCCTCGGAAAAAATGCAAACGAGCTTGCTTTTTTCTCTCGGCTTATTCGTATCTTTGGCTTCGTCATAAATGCTTCGTCTCGGCATAATCGGGCTGATGTTCGATTATGCGCGTGGCTTTTGTATTTTCGGCTGAAATCCGTCGTTCGGATAAAATATTACGATATTGACCTTGAGGATCAGACATATCGTTTTCGTGCTGTCGCTGCTTGCCGCCCTGCTTCCCGCCCGGGCGCAGCATATCGCGTTCAGTCATCTGACCACCGACGACGGATTGTCGCAGTTCTCGGTCAATGCGCTCTATCTCGACGAGCGCGGCTTCGTCTGGATCGCTACGCGCGAGGGGCTCAACCGCTACAACAGCAGCGGTATGCGGAGCTTCAAGCTCCGCAAGGACGACCCGAAAAGCCTCTTCTGCAATACCGTGCTCCGCATCACGGGCGACGGCGACGGCAACCTCTTCCTGCAATGCAGCGAGGGCGTGGCTCGCTTCGACATCCGCCGCGACGAGTTCCGCACGCTGCTCTACGGCAGCGCTTCGGCGATCTATTACGACGACGGATTCTATATCGCCCGCGGCACGTCGATTTACCGATGCGATCCCGACGACGGTATGCTCACTCCGTATCTCATGCTTCCGGCCGGTGCTTCGGGCTCCATCACCTGCATGCAGCGCGACAGCGACGGCACTCTCTGGGCCGGTACGGACCGCAGCGGCCTCTACGGATTCGGCGCCGACGGTCGGATCTTCCATCCGTTCGACGATGCGAACGTTACGAGCATCTACGAAGATTCGACCCATCGGCTGTGGGTAGGCACCTGGGAGGCGGGGCTTTTCCTGCGCGGAAAATCCGCGGGGGGGGGAGTTTGGGAAAACTGGCGCAGTGCGCCGGGCGGTCTGGCTTCGGACTTCGTGCGCAGCTTCATCGAGGACGACCGGGGCGATATCTGGATCGGGACGTTCCTGGGGCTGAATCGCGTCGACCCCGCAACGGGCCGCATGACGGTCTATACGGCCGACGGCACCCCGGGCAGTCTGACGCACTCCTCGATCTGGGACCTCATCAAGGACCACCAGGGAACGATCTGGGCCGGCACCTACTTCGGCGGCATCAACTACTTCAATCCCGAATACGAAATCTATACCCGTTACCGCGAATCGGAGCGCCCCGGCGAGGGTCTTTCGTCGCCCGTCGTGGGCAAGATGATCGAAGACGACGCCCACAACCTCTGGATCTGCACCGAGGGCGGCGGCGTGAACGTGCTCGACCGGCAGTCGGGGCGGATCGCCCGCTATCGCCATACGCCGGGGCGCAACAGCCTCTCGGCCGACAACGTGAAGGCGATCCGTTACGATCCCGAGCGTCACGCCATGTGGATCGGCACCCACCTGGGCGGTCTGAACCGGCTCGACCTCCGAACGGGGCGCTTCACGCACTACCGGTCGGTTCCGGGCGATCCGACGACCCTCTCCTCGGATATCGTGCGCGACGTGGTGATCCACGATCGGGCGCTGATCGTCGCCACCCAGCAGGGGGTGTGCCGTTTCGATCCCGAGACGGGACAAGCGCGGAGGCTCTTCCTCGACACGGAGGCCGGTCGACGGATCCGGGCCGTGGCGTCGCTGCTGATCGACGACCGGGGGACGCTTTGGATCGCTGCGACGGGCGAGGGACTCTATGCCTACGACTTCGCCTCCGGGCTGCTGACCTGCTACCGGCACGATGCGTCGGATCCGAACAGCTTGAGCAACAACAATATCAATAGCATCGTCCAGGACCGAGAGGGCAATCTGTGGATCGCCACTTCGGGGTCGGGCATCGACCGGTTCCGCTATGAAACGCAGGATTTCGAGAATTTCGACGCCGCCCACAACGGACTTGCGAGCGACTGCATCTACGACATTCGCGACTCGGGATCCGGACTGCTCTACGTCATCACGAACGAGGGCTTCTCCCGCTTCGACTGCACCACGCACCGCGTCGACAACCACACGCGCGCCAACGGATTCCCGCTGACGGCCATCAACGAGAACGCCATCTGCCATACGCACGACGGAAAGCTGTTCCTGGGCAGCACGCAGGGGATGGTCTCTTTCGATCCGAATGCGCTCGATTTCGAGGCCAAGCCCTATCGCATCGTCCCGAACCGCCTGATCGTCGACGGCATCCCCGTGCGGGTAGGCGACGAGACGGGTATCCTCGACAAGTCGCTCTGCCACAGTCCGCAGATTACGATTCCGCCCCGCTACTCGGTCTTCACGATCGAGTTCGCCACGTCGAACTTCCTGCCGGCCAACCGCGAGGAGCTCGTCTACCGGCTGGAGGGCTTCTCCGACAGCTGGACTCCCTCGCGCGGCCAGCACGAAATCACTTACACCAACCTCAATCCGGGACTCTACACGCTGGTCATCCGCAGCGCCCGCCACACGGCCGGCGAGCTGCCGGAGGCCCGTCTCGACATCCGCATCCTGCCGCCTTTCTACCGCACGGGGTGGGCGTGGATGATCTACGTGCTCCTCACGGCCGCGATTCTGCTGGCCCTCGTCCGCACCTACCGGGCCCGCATCCGTTTGCAGGAGTCGCTGCGCTACGAACAGCAGCGGGCCACCGACATCGAGGCGCTCAACCAGTCGAAACTGCGCTTCTTCACCAACATCTCGCACGAGATCCGCACGCCGCTCACGCTCATCCTCGGGCAGGTCGAGATGCTGTTGCAGGTGCAGTCGTTCACCCCGACGATCTACAACAAGCTGCTGCGTATCTATAAGAACAGCCTCCAGCTCAAGGAGCTCATCGGCGAGCTGCTCGACTTCCGCAAGCAGGAGCAGGGACACATGAAGATCCGTGTCGGGGAGCAGGATCTCGTGGCGTACCTCTACGAAAACTACCTGATCTTCCGCGAATACGCCGCGTTCCGCAACATCCGGCTGGAGTTCGATCGCGGTGTCGGCGAACTGCCCGTGTGGTTCGACCGTCAGCAAATGCAGAAGGTCGTCAATAATCTGCTTTCCAACGCATTCAAGCATACGCCCGAGGAGGGGGCGGTTACGCTGTGGGTGCGCCGCGACGACGACCGGGCGCTTTTCGGCGTCACCGACTCGGGGACGGGAATCGCCCCGGAGGAGATCGGCCGGATCTTCGACCGGTTCTACCAGAGCGTCGGCGACAGCGCCGCGGCGCAGGGCACCGGAATCGGTCTGGCCCTCACGAAGGGTATCGTCGAACTCCACCACGGCACGATCCGGGTCGAAAGCGACCCGGGCCGCGGCACGACCTTCACCGTCGCCCTGCCGCTCGGCCGGGAGCCTTTCGCTCCGGAGGAGATCGCCGCCGAGGCGCCGGTGCCGGCCACCGTCGAAGTGCCGGCCGTGCGTCCCACGACCGCCGAGAGCGCGTTCGTCCGCGAGCGCGAGGAGATGGACGAGGGGGTCTACCGCCGCATCCACGGCGCCCGGATGCTGATCGTCGAGGACAACGAACAGCTGCGCGAGATGCTGGTGCAGCTCTTCGAACCGTTCTATTGCGTCTCGACGGCCGCCGACGGCGAGCAGGGGTGGGAGATCGCACGGGCCGAGGAGCCGCAGATCATTCTGTCGGACGTCGTGATGCCGCGCCTGTCGGGCACGGAGCTCTGCCGCCGCATCAAGGAGGATATCAATACGTGCCACATCCCCGTCGTGCTGCTTACGGCCCGCACGACCTCCGAGCACACGCTCGAAGGGCTGCGCAACGGTGCCGACGACTACATCGCCAAGCCTTTCAATGCCACGCTGCTGCTCTCGCGCTGCAACAACCTCGTGAACAGCCGCATCGTGCTGCGCGAGAAGTTCAGCCGCCAGCCCGAGCAGTCGGCGCGCATGCTGGCGACGAATCCCCGCGACCAGCAGCTCATCGACCGGGCTACCGAAATCATCGAGCGGCACCTGGACGACCCCGAGTTCAACGTCGGGATCTTCTCGCGCGAGATCGGTATGGCCCGCACCAATCTCTTCGCCAAACTCAAGGCGATCACGGGCAGCACGCCCAACGAATTCATCTCGACGATCCGTCTGAAGGCCGCCGCCGCGATGCTCGTCGGCAACCCCGAGCTCAACGTTTCGGAGATCGCCGACCGCACCGGATTCAGCTCGGCGCACTACTTCAGCAAGTGCTTCAAGGCGCAGTTCGGCATGAGTCCGCTCTCCTACCGAAAGGGCATCGCCGCCGACCCTCCGGCCCCGGGTTCTTCCGGCGCCGAAAGCGACGCATCGACCGAAACCGAGGCCTGAGCGCCTCCGGAGGCAGATCCGTGTCCTGCGGACGATTTATTGGACGATTTTACACATTCGACGAACGAAACGACCCTATGCGGCCGCTCGGAACCTATTACCTTAGCCGTCACAAAAAACCGACTGAATGATCGAATTTCAACTATCACCCTTTATGAAAACCTGCAAGAAACTGTTGTCGTTCGTCGCCGCCGTGTTGCTGGCTGCGGGAACGACGGGCTGTCAGGATTACGAAATCCCGGCGGCCGATATCTCGCTGAGCTATCCGGTCGGCGAGATGGTATTGGGAGGCGACACCTACACCTCGGGACGGCCTACCGTTCGGGGCGGTTCGGAGCTGCAATTCGCCATCGCTGCCGTGACGCACAACGGGGAGGCCGTCGACGCTTCGATCGCCGCGATCAACCCCGTGACGGGCGTCGTGACCCTTACGCCTGCCGGCGATGCCTCCGCCGTGGGCCGCTATCTGGTGTCGGTTCGCCTGACCGACGGCGAGACGACGACCGACTGGCCCGATGTGCTCACCGTCATCGTCAAGGGCATTCTCTTCACCGAATCGAACGTCGCCGCCACCCGCGGCGAGGCGCTCACCGTTTCGGTCGACGATTTCTACCTCGCCGAGACGGACAGCTGCCGCTACGCGCTGTTCGTGCCCGACAACGGCGTCGATTACAGCTGCATTTCGGTCGATGAGAAGAGCTGCGCCGTGACCGTTTCGGCCGAGGCCGAGGCGGGCATCTATCCCGTCTCCATCGAGGTGACCAACCCGACGAACCCCGACGGATTCGTCTTCGAGGATGTCGTGACCCTCACGGTCGAGAGCCGTCCGTACAATCTGCGGTATACGCCTTCGGAGATCGCGCTCATTCCGCTCGAAGGACACCTATCGCCCCGTCCTTCGGTGCAGGCCGCCACGTTGGAAGAGGGGGCTGCCGTCAGCTACTCGCTGGTCGACGACTTCGGCATCTTCACGATCGATTCCGCTACGGGTATCATTACGCTCCCCGAGGACATGTCGCTCGTGGCGCAGGTCGCCAAAACCTACCGGTTGCAGGTGCGTGCCACCAACGGCAAGGGATCGACTGCGTTCCCCGACGCCTACACCGTGACCGTCGACCCCGAGAAGAAGGCCGATCCCGTTACGGGCATCGTCTATCCCGACCGCTTCCCCGTCGCGCTGACGCCGGGCGAGCCCTGGGTTTCGGAGCGCCCGACGATCACCGGTTCGACGGTCGGCATCGCCTGGTCGCTGGGTGAGAACACGCCCGACGGCATCACGATCGACCCCAAGACCGGTATCATCACGCTCGCTCCGGGTCACCGCATGCCGCTGCGCACCGAGGACAACAAACTGACCGTACAGGTGTCGAACCAGGGCATGAGTGCTCCCTACGTATTCGAAATCGGCGACTTCTCGATCGATCCCGTGATCTGGAGCGTAGCATTCTCCACCAACAGCAAGGAGAACTCGCTCGTGAACAGCGGTATCGCCAACATGGACCGCTACTCGTTCTCGGGTCGCATGCTGACCAACTACAACTCGACCGATCAGACGACCGCCACCTCGGGACAGACCAAGCAGGGCTGGCATCGCTCCTCGTCGCAGTCGGTCAACAAGTTGACATGTATCGACTTCATGGGTATCGCCTCCGCGACGGCTACGACGGCCGGTGTGTCGAACATGAACAACGACTGGCTGGTATCCGAGGAGATCGCTCTCTCGGAGGTCGGCTTCAACCCCGCGATCCGCTTCAACATGGTACACAACTACGGTGCGGATGATAACAACCGGCTCGAACTCTACATCGTGGAGGTCGACGACCGCAACGTCTACGTCAAGGGCGACCAGGATCAGGACGACAAGGGTCTGGAGGCCAAACCTTCCGATCTGCCCTGGGTAGGTCTCGCTTCGACCGTGGCGGGCACGTTCCCCGGAACGATCTCCACGGTTGCAGGTGCGGTGGGCACTACGGCTACGGTGCCGAACGCATTCGACATTTCGGCCTGGAAGGGCAAGAAAGTACGCTTCGCCCTGCGCTACTGGAATCCTTCGGAGCATGCCAACAACACCCGCAACTACCGCGTCGAGTCGCTCCGCGTGGAGGACAGCCTCGGAGAATAAACCTTTAATCAGTACAAGACAACCATGAAATATCTTCTGAAAACAGGACTGCTGCTGCTGGCGCTCTTCGTTTCGGCGACGCTCTACGCCCAGCTGCTCCCGATCACGGGTACGGTCTACGATGACAACAACCAGCCTCTGCCCGGCGCCTCGATCATCATCAAGGGCACGCCGCGCGGTACGACCACCGACGCCAAGGGTAAATTCTCGCTCCAGGCCGAGGAGGGACAGACGCTTGCCATCTCCTTCATCGGTTTCACCGACAAGGAGATGAAGGTGACGGGCAGCATGACGAACCTCTCGATCCGTCTGGAAACTTCGTCGAACGCCATCGAAGAGGTCGTCGTGTCGGTCGGTTACGGCCAGATGGCCAAGAAGGACATCTCGGGTGCCGTCTCCACGGTCAAGACCTCCGATCTGGAGAAGGGTGTCGTTTCGGCCAACTTCTCCGATGCGCTCGCGGGCCGTATGGCCGGTGTGCAGGTGACCAGCTCGGAGGGCGGTCCCGGTGCCGGTGTCGACATCACCATCCGCGGCGGCAACTCGCTCACGGGCAGCAACGCCCCGCTGTGGGTCATCGACGGCTTCCCGATCGAGAACCCCAACACGTTCTCGATCGACTCGAAAGACATCGAGCAGATGCAGGTGCTCAAGGATGCGTCGGCGACGGCCATCTACGGTGCCCGCGGTGCCAACGGCGTCATCATCATCGAGACCAAGAAGGGTTCGGACAACGGATCGGTCAACGTGGAGTATAACGGCAAATTCTCCGTCAGCACGCTTCCCTCGGAGCGCAAGATGAAGATGCTCAAGGGCCTCGACTACCTCCAGGTGGCGAAGTCCGTCGCCGACGCCTACTCCTCGACCGGTTTCGTCACGTTCGCCGACCGTTATCTGGTCAACGACCTCTACAAGCGCGACTACGAGGGCGGCCCCTATTCGCTCGACGCCGACGGAAAGCGCATCGAACTGACCTACAACAACGCCGCCGACTGGGAGAAGCTCACCATCGAGGACTACGCTTCGCTGCCGTGGACGATGCACGACTGGCAGGACGAGGCTTTCCAGACGGCCATCACCCATTCGCACCGCGTGGCCATCAGCGGCGGTAACAAGTCGACGAAATTCAACGTGTCGGCCGATGCCTTCCTGCAGGACGGTCTGCTCATTACGACGGGTATCGACAAGTACAACTTCCGTGCGAGCCTCGACCAGCAGGTCAGCAAGAAACTGCGCTTCGTAGGGCAGTTCAACTACAACGCCACGCGCCGTCACGGATTGCAGAGCTCGGAGGGCAACCGCAACTCGATCATCCGCGACATCCTCCAGTACCAGCCCGTCAACCCGATGAAGTACGGCGACCTGGGCAGCGAGGGTATTCCGTCCGATGTCGACACCGACACGAACAACCTGACCTACCAGCCGATCCGCAACCTCAACAACTCCTATCGCGAGATCTACTCCGATCAGATCACCATCAACGGATCGCTCTACTACCAGATCATCAAACCCCTCAAGCTGATGATCCGCGGCGGATACACCCACTATACCTATGCGCAGGATTCGTACAACAACGCCGACAGCCGCTACGGACACCCCATTCTCCAGACCAACGGTATCAATGCCTACAAGTCGATGAGCATCCGCGACACGTGGTTCAACGAGTACACGCTGACTTACGCCAAGACCTGGGGCCGTCATCGCTTCGATGCCATGGCCGGTTACTCGATGGACGGCTACCTGAACCGCAGCGTCGCCAACACCTACATCAAGTTCCCGACCGACATCCTCGGCATGGACGACCTGAGCCAGGGTACGCCCCAGCCGGCCGTAAACTCCATCGAGGAGTACTTCTCGATGTCGTTCCTCGGACGCGTCAACTACGTCTACAACGACAAGTATATCTTCACGGCATCGTTCCGTGCCGACGGTTCGTCGAAATTCCTCGGCGACAACAAGTTCAGCTACTTCCCCTCGGGTGCCGTGGCATGGCGCGCCTCGCAGGAGAACTTCCTGCGCGACGTGCACTGGCTCTCGAACCTCAAGCTGCGTGCGTCGTGGGGTCTTACGGGTAACAACCGCATCGGCGGTTCGAGTGCCTACGCCGCTCTCTACAACAGCGCTTCGACGGGCTATCCGTTCAACGGCAACCTGGTCTACGGCTATCAGCCTTCGCGCATCGAGAATCCCGACCTGAAGTGGGAAACCACTCGCCAGGTGGACATCGGCGTCGACTTCGCGGTCTTCAACAACCGCATCGGCCTGACCGTCGACTACTATCACAAGAAGACCAAGGACCTGCTGCTCTATTCTGACCTGGCCACCTCGTCGGGCTACGAAAGCGCCTACAAGAACATCGGTTCGGTGCAGAATCAGGGTTGGGAGATCTCGGTCAACACCACCAACATCGACCATAAGAACTTCCGCTGGTACACGTCGTTCAACATCTCGTTCAACCGCAACAAGGTGCTCGGTCTGAACAGCGGCCAGGACTACATGCTCAGCAAACCCAACTGGTATCAGAAGTACGACGAAGATCAGTATATCGCCCGCGTCGGACAGCCGGCGTCGATGATCTACGGCTACATCTACGACGGCGTATACCAGAACGAGGACTTCTACTACGTCGACGGCAAGTGGGTGACCCGTCCGGGCGTTCCGAGCCAGATCGGTGCGATCACGAACATCCAGCCGGGCCACACCAAGTACCGCGACATCAACGGCGACGGCAAGATCGACGCCAACGATATGACCGTCATCGGCAACCCGAACCCGAAGTGCTACGGCGGTTTCACGAACAACTTCGAGTGGCATAACTTCGACCTGTCGGTGTTCTTCACCTGGGTGGCCGGCAACGACATCCTGAACGCCAACGAGACGCTGCTCACGAGCTTCGACAGCTCGCGCAACAACTTCCTCGACAAGACGCTCAACGTCTGGACGCCTCAGAATCCGACCAACGCCCTGCCGGCGATCCCCTCCGCGGAGAGCCAGATCGAGCAGTGGGTGACCTCGCGATCGGTCGAGGACGGCAGCTACCTGCGCTTGCAGAACATCACGCTGGGTTACAGCCTCAATGCCAAGAAGGTGCCGTTCCTGCGCAAGATCGGTCTCTCGTCCCTGCGCGTCTACTTCGCGGCCGACAACCTCTACGTGTGGACCGACTACACGGGCTACGACCCCGAGGTGAACACCAACTCGTCGGCGCTGATGCGCGGCCTGGACTACTGCTCCTATCCCCGCTCGCGAACCTATACGTTCGGTCTGGACCTGAAATTCTAATCCGCTAAATGAACCCGATCATGAAAAAATACCTTATTTCCGTATTGACGCTCCTGCTGCTCGGCGTTTCGTGCAGCAAGCTGGATGTCGCGCCTCGCGGCGAGATGAACGACAAGGAGCTGGCCTATACGAATCCGACGATTCGCGAACAGGTGCTGGCCGGTATCTACGCCTACCTCTATAACGAGTATACCTGGGGCGCCTTCCTCTCGATCCGCATGGAGGCTGCGACCGATGTGGCCATTTCGCGCTCGATCTCGGCCGGCGAGGTCGCCAACAACTCCCACACCGCGACGACGCTCAACGATACGTGGCGCGTACTCTACGCCGGTGTGAATGCCGCCAACGAGTTCGTGGCGCTGGCCAACCGCTACGTCCCCGAGGGCGAGACCGCCGAGGAGGCTGCCGAGCGCCTGCAACAGATCTGCGAAGCGCGATTCCTGCGTGCCTACTACTACTTCACGCTGGTGCGTCTGTTCGGCGACGTGCCGTTCCGCACGGAGCCCACGTCGGATTTGAACAATCTGGACATCGCCCGCACGCCGGCTCCGGAGATCTACCATTTCATCGTGCAGGAGCTCAACGAGATCCAGGCGCTGATGGCCGATCCGGGCGACGTGATCTACGGCCACGTGGCCAACACCGCGGCACAGACGGCGCTGGCCGATGTCTACCTCAACCTGAGCGGCTATCTGATGAAGGATCGTCTGCCGGCCGACTCGACGCAGGTGCTGATGCACCAGCGGGCTGCGCACTGGTGCCGCAAGGTGCTCGAAAATCCGGCCCACGACATCTCGAAGACCGACTACATCACCCTCTTCAAGAACTCCGTGCGGCAGATTCCCAACCTCAACGAGCAGATCTGGGAGCTCCAGACGATGTACCTGCGCACCACGAACGGTTATAATACCGACAGCCGTCTGGGCAAGTACAACGGTATCGGCGGCGCCAATACCGAAGAGTATGCTGCCGACGCCTGGATCTACCAGTCGGCGACGCTGCTGCCGCTCTACGGCAAGATCTCCTCGGAGGATATCGTCTCCTACAATCCGGAGAAGCCGCTGGAGGGGTGGCAGGACGGTAAGGACCAGCGTGCGACGTGGAACTGTACGCTCTTCAAGATGACCAACGACACGAAGCACAATGCCCCCGACACGGCGGCCGTGACGACCAGCCCGGTCAATGTCTTCCAGTTCTACCCCGGCAAGTATCGCACGATCTACGCCAATACGGCTGCCGAGTGCGCGTCGAAGAGCTACAGCGGCGCACGTCTGCCGATGTACCGCATCGCCGAGGTGCACCTGATGCTGGCCGAGGCGCTCAATATCGGCTACGACGATCAGGCCGGTGCCGTCGAGCAGCTCAACATCGTCCGCCGTCGCGCCCATGCGACCGAGATTTCGGGCGTACCCTCCAAGGAGGAGGTGTTCGATCTGGTGGTCGACGAACGCGCCCGCGAGCTCTGCTTCGAGGGTAAGCGCCGCTTCGATCTGATCCGCTGGGGTATCTACGAGGAGAAGCTCATGGAGCTCGAACCGCTCTATCGCGAGGCCTACGACGGCAACCTGTCGGCCACCTCGCAGGGGTGGGTGCGCGACAAGATGGGCGCCTTCAACAACTTCAATCCCGCGGCGCATTACATCATGCCCATTCCGCAGTCCGAGATCAGCCGCAATGCGCTGATTCCGCAGTCGGAGCAGAACGAGGGCTGGGGCGGTTCGCACAAATGGAAATAGTCGGAATATGAAGCGATTCACGATCATCACCGTACTGATGCTGCTGGCAGGAGCTGTGCTCCTGCCGGTGGCCGTTTCGGCGGCCAAGCCCGCCGCAGCCAAAAGCAACATGGGGCAGCTGCGCAAGGTCAAGCAGCGCATGCTGCGTTACTACGAAGGGGGCAAGCCGAGCGATGCGGCCGTCGAGGAGATCCTCTCCCGCATGGAGGCCGACGGCTCCTTCTCCAATATCGACTACACCGACGAGGCGTTCAATACGGGCGGCAAGAAGACCCCCCATCTGATCGACCTCGCCAAACTCGCGCGTGCTTACGCCACGAATCCCGGCACCCACTACAAGAGTCGGGAGCTGTACGATGCCATCGCCCGCTCGCTCGGCTATTGGTTCGATCTGGACCTCAAGGATCAGAACTGGTGGCACCGCATCATCGGGTGGCCCAAGAACCTGATTCCGACCCTCGTGCTCATGGGCGACGACATGAAGCGCTACGACAAGGAGCTCTACGCCCGGTTCATCGATTACATGACCTATTCGTGGTCGATTCCCAAGCAGCGGGCGCAGGACGGTGCGAACGGCACCGACATCAGTCAGGTGACCTTCACGGCGGCCGTCTTCTCGGACAATCCCGAGCTGCTGGGCGAGGTGATCGACAAGGTGAATTCGCTCATCAAGATTGCCGAGGGCGACCGCGAGGAGGGTATCCAGGGCGACTTCTCCTTCACGCAGCACAACGGCAGCGGCCGCCAGCTCTACCTGGCGACTTACGGCCGCGACTACGTGAGCGGCATCATCTTCTTCATGAACTTCGTGAACGGCACCGACTTCTGGCTCGCACCCGAGAAGGTCGACATCTTCGAGCGGCTCTTCCTCGACGGACTGGCCTGGACGTGGTACGACGGCGAGATCGACGTCAATCAGTACGGTCGCGGTCTGCTGCGCAGCAGCACGGCGCCCTCCTATCTGGAGCTGGCGCAGCAGCTGGCTGCCTTCGGCACGCCCCGGAGCGAGGAGCTGAAGCGGATGATCGCCTTCATGAAGGGCGGAGGGGAGCTCAACGGCAACCGCATGTATCCGCGTGCCGACTACATGATCCACCGTCCGAAGGGGGCGATGATCTCGACCCGCATGACTTCGACCCGCACCGTCGGCAACGAGGCCGGCAACAGCGAGGGCATGCTCAACTACCACACGGGCGACGGTGCGAACTACGTCAAGGTGCACGGCGACGAGTACAATCCGATCTATGCGGGTTGGAACTGGAAACGCATCCCCGGTACGACCGTCATGGCCGACGATCGCGAGATGCCTGCTCCGATGTGGGGCGAGAAAGGCCAGGGCGGCAGCGACTATGCCGGCGGCGCCTCCGACGGCACCGACGGCCTCTGCGCCTTCGTCTACGACAAGGACGGCCTCACGGCGCACAAGGGCTGGTTCTATTTCGACCGCTACTACGTGGCGCTGGGTGCCGGCATCGCCTCGGAACGCTCCGACGCTCCGGCCGTGACGACCGTCAACCAGACCCGTCTGGCCGGCAAGGTGCTCGCAGGCAACGGGGATGGGCTCGCCGAGCTCGGTACGGCTCCTTTCGACCGGCTCTGGCATTACGATACGGGTTATCGCTTCGAGTCCGGAACGACGGCCGCTGCTGCTGCCGTTCGCGGCGACTATCCCGAGGGGTATAAGGGCAAGAAGTCGGACATCCTGCTGCTCACCGTCGACCACGGTACGGCTCCGCAGGCGGCCTCCTATGCCTATGCCGTCTATCCGGCCGTGAGTCAGGAGGCTTTCGCAGCCGCAGGCGGCGAGTATCGCATCCTCTCCAACACCGCCGCGGTGCAGGCCGTTCAGGATGTCGCTACGGGCAAGACGATGGTCGCATTCTATGAACCGGGCCGCGTGGAGGCCGAAGGCTTCGGCATCGTCGCTGCGGATCAGCCTTGCCTGCTGATCGTCGGGAAGAGCGACGACGCTACGAAGGTATACGTCGCCAGCCCGTTCTGCGAGAACCACGCTGCGGATCCGGTGACGGTGACCGTCGGCGAGAAGCAGGCGACCGTCGCATTCGATTGGCAGACGACCTCCGCGATGCTATAAGCGTTGCGATTGCACGATAATAAGACCGTCCGGAGTTTTCCGGACGGTTTTTTTCATGTCCGGCGGGGCAGGGTAGCGCAGGATGAGAGGTCGTCGCGGGAGCTTCGGCGACCGTGCGTATGAACGAAACGGGTTGTCCGCAGTCGCGGACAACCCGTTTTCCAATAGCGGCGGGTGCCTTACTCCTCCATGAGGATCTCCAGCATCTTGATAGCCGACGTAGCGATCGGCGTACCGGGGCCGAAGATCGCGGCGGCACCGTCGCGATAGAGCTCGTCGTAATCCTGGTGGGGGATCACGCCGCCCACGATGACGATGATGTCCTCGCGGCCCAGCTTCTTGAGTTCGGCGATGATCTGCGGCACGAGCGTGAGGTGACCGGCAGCCAGCGACGAAACGCCCACGATGTGCACGTCGTTCTCCACGGCCTGCTTGGCGGCCTCCTCCGGGGTCTGGAACAGCGGACCCATGTCGACGTCGAAGCCGATGTCGGCATAACCCGTCGCTACGACCTTGGCACCGCGGTCGTGGCCGTCCTGGCCCAGTTTCGCGATCATGATGCGGGGCTGACGGCCCTCTTTCTTAGCGAATTCGGCGCACAGCTCCTTGGCGCGGCCGAACGAATCGTCGTTTTTCACGGCTGAACTGTAAACTCCTGAAATGGAACGGATGATTGCCTTATAGCGGCCTACGACCACCTCGCAGGCGTCGGAGATCTCGCCCAGGGTCGCGCGGACCTTGGCAGCCTCGACGGCCAGTTCGAGCAGGTTGCCCTGCTTGGTCTTCACGCACTCGGTCAGTGCGTCGAGGGCCTTCTTCACGGCGGCCTCGTCGCGGTTGGCGCGCAGCTCCTTCAGACGCTTGATCTGACTCTCGCGCACGGCGGTGTTGTCCACGGCGAGGATGTCGATCGGGGCCTCCTTCTCCAGACGGTACTCGTTCAGGCCGATGATGCTCTGCTCGCCCGAGTCGATGCGGGCCTGCGTGCGGGCCGAAGCCTCCTCGATGCGCATCTTCGGAATACCCGTCTCGATGGCCTTGGCCATGCCGCCCAGCTTCTCGATCTCCTGGATGTGCTCCCAGGCCTTGTGGGCGATCTCGTTGGTGAGGGTCTCGACGTAGTAGGAGCCTGCCCACGGGTCGACCTCGCGGCAGACGTTGGTCTCCTCCTGGATGTAGATCTGCGTGTTGCGGGCGATACGGGCCGAGAAGTCGGTCGGCAGGGCGATCGCCTCGTCCAGGGCGTTGGTGTGCAGCGACTGGGTGTGACCCAGGGCGGCGCCCATGGCCTCGATGGCCGTGCGGGCCACGTTGTTGAACGGATCCTGCTCCGTGAGCGACCAGCCCGAGGTCTGCGAGTGGGTGCGCAGGGCCAGCGACTTGGGATTCTTAGGATCGAACTGCTTCACGATCTTGGCCCACAGCATACGTGCGGCGCGCATCTTGGCGATCTCCATGAAGTGGTTCATGCCGATGGCCCAGAAGAACGACAGACGCGGTGCGAAGGCGTCGATCGACATGCCGGCGTTGATACCTGCGCGCAGGTACTCCAGACCGTCGGCCAGCGTGTAGGCGAGCTCGATGTCGGCCGTGGCGCCCGCCTCCTGCATGTGGTAACCCGAAATCGAGATCGAGTTGAATTTGGGCATGTTCTTCGAGGTGTACTCGAAGATGTCGGCGATGATGCGCATCGAGAACTCGGGCGGATAAATATAGGTGTTGCGCACCATGAACTCCTTGAGGATGTCGTTCTGGATCGTACCGGCGAGCTGGTCGAGCGTGCAGCCCTGCTCCAGACCCGTCACGATGTAGAACGCCAGCACGGGGAGTACGGCGCCGTTCATGGTCATCGACACCGACATGCGGTCGAGCGGAATGCCGTTGAAGAGGACCTTCATGTCCTCCACCGAGCAGATCGACACGCCGGCCTTGCCGACGTCGCCCACCACGCGCGGATGGTCCGCGTCGTAACCGCGGTGCGTAGCGAGGTCGAAAGCCACCGACAGACCCTTCTGACCGGCCGCGAGGTTGCGGCGGTAGAAAGCGTTCGACTCCTCGGCGGTCGAGAAGCCGGCATACTGGCGGATCGTCCACGGACGCATCACGTACATCGTCGAGTAGGGACCGCGCAGGAACGGGGCCATACCGGCCGCGTAGTTGAGGTGTTCCATGCCTTCGAGGTCCTCGGCCGTGTAGCAGCCCTTGACGGGAATCTGCTCGGCAGTCAGCCACGGCTCGACCTGTCCGCAGCCCTTCTTGGCGCAGCAGCTCGGCTGCCCGCCGTCGTATTTCAGTTCCGAAAATTTCGCTCTCATAATCAGATTCCCATCTCTTTAAGGTAGTACTTGAGTGTTTCGAGCACGTTGGACTTCACGTTGATGAAGTTCGTGATGCCCTGCGCCTCCAGCTCGGGGGCGCATGCCGGAGCTCCGGCGACCACGAGGATCGCACGGCCGGCGAGCAGCTCCTTGACCTTGGGCGCTGCCTCGGCGTAGTCGTCGTCCGACGCGCAGACCACGACGATCTCGGCCTTCGACTCCAGCGCGGCGGCTACACCCTCCTCGATCGACTTGAAGTAGGTGTTGTCCTGCACGCGGATGCCGGCGCAGGCGAAGAAGTTGCACGAGAACTGGGCGCGGGCGCGGGCCATGGCCAGGCTGCCGCAGGTGAGCATGAACGCCTTGGGCTCCTTGCCCGAGCGGTCGACGGCCAGACGCATCTCTTCGAACGCCATGGCGCCGCGGTAGGGCGCGAGCGTGTTGCCTTCGCTCTGCGTGCGGGCGACGGCTTCGGCGCCGATCTCGGCGGGAGCCACCTCCGTGAAGTTGGGATACTGGTTGGCGCCGAGCAGTATCTGACGGCGCGTGGCGATGTTCTTGTCTTTGGCGGCTGCCGAAGCGTCGACGCGCTCCTTGATGTAGCCGGCCTGGTAAGCGGCGGCGTAACCGCCCTTCTCCTCGATCTCCAGGAAGAGCTTCCATGCCTCGGCGGCGATCGACTGCGTGAGGTTCTCGATGTAGTACGAACCGCCGGCCGGGTCTACCACCTGGTCGAAATGCGCTTCGTGCTTGAGCAGCAGCTCGACGTTGCGGGCGATGCGCTTCGAGAACTCCGTGGGCTGTTCGAACGAGCTGTCGAACGGCAGCACCTCCAGCGAGAAGACGCCGCCGATAGCGGCCGACATGGCCTCGGTCGTACCGCGGAGCATGTTCACGTAGGGGTCGTATACGGTCTGGTTCCAGCGCGAAGTCTCGGCGTGGATCTGCATCTTGCAGGCGCAGTTCTTCGGGCCGTAGCCGGCGACGATGTTGGCCCACAGCATGCGGGCGGCGCGCAGTTTGGCGATCTCCATGAAGTAGTTGGAGGTCACCGAGAACGAGAAACGCATCTTGCGGGCGATGAGCTCGGCGTCGATGCCGGCGTCGGTCAGGCGGGCGAGGTAATCGTTACCGGCCGAGAGGGCGAACGCCAGCTCCTCGACGATCGTCGAGCCGGAGTTGCCGAAAATGCGGCCCGAAACGTCGACGATACGGACGTTCTTCCAGGCGCGGCTCTTCTCCATGAGCGCCGCGATGCGGGCGAAGCACTTTTCGCCGCCGGGCGAGCAGAAGTCGCCCTTCTGCGAGAGACCCTTCACGAGCGGGTCGATGCAGAACGAGATCCGGGCGTCGTCCTCGGCGACGCCTTCGGCTGCGAGTTTCGCCAGCACGAGTTCGGCCAGGTCGGCCATTTTCGCACCGCTGAAAGCGATGGCTACGGCCGGAATCGAGATGCCGGCGAGCAGCACGTCGAGATCGGCGGACGAGAACTCCTCCTTCGCGATCGCGAAGCCCAGCGAATCGACGCCCTTGTTGAGGATGTCGAGCGCCTCGGCGTTGGCGGCTGCGGGATCGGTGACTGCGACGGTCTGGTGGATGCGCCAGCGGTTATGCGAGCGCGTACCGCGGACGTAGGGGAACTCGCCTGCCTGCGAGCCCAGGAATCGGATGCCTTCGAGATTCTCGGCGCGGTAGTAGGGCCGGACGTTGAAACCCTCGCCCGTGCGCCATACCAGTTTGCGCTCGTAATCGGCACCTTTCAGGTCGGCTGCGATCACCTGCTCCCACGCTTCGGTCGGGACCGGGGGGAACTCGGCGAACAGCTTTTCACGTTTGGTATCTGCCATAACTATTTAGAGATTAGTATAAGTGTTCTCGGTTTTCGAGGCTCAAAGAGCATGTAAAGATATAAATAATCGGTGAAACGAAGCAAGAAATTGTTAATAAAATAACAATCTGTCGGCAGGGCCCGGAGCGGACATGCAGAGCCGGTGTCCGGACAATTGGGATAATATTGTGCCGGATGTCGTGAAAAACGGCGGTTTGCATAAAATGGCATTTTTTGGGTGTTTGCCGATTTTTTCGGGTTGTTTTTCGTGAAATCGCCTTCAAAAATCGGGATTTTGTCGAAAAAATAGGGTGTTTTTCGGGGAGACGGTGAAAAAATAGGGTGTTTTTCGAAAAATAGTCGATTTTGTAAAAACAACGGAACGGAAAAAAACATACCTTTGCAACGAAGAAAAAAACATGTGCCGGACGAGCGGACGACCGATGGAATTTCAGGTTAGGTCAGGTTTGTCGAAAGCGATCGGTCCTCTTCCCGGTGCATGTTTCGATCCGAAAACGACAATCATCAAAACACCGGTAGCCCATGTCACTGCTCAGATTCAAAATGGTCGATGCGGCCATCAACCACTCCGCCGTCGAGCCCAACGTGCCCGAAGGCCGTCCGTCGGATTATTTCGCGGCGAAGGTATTCAACCGCGCGGCCATGCGCAAGTACCTCGACAAGAAAACCTACTCCATCCTGCTGGAAACGATGGAGAAACGCACGCCGCTGCCCTACGAGGTGGCCGACAGCGTAGCCGCCGGCATGCGGCAGTGGGCGCTGGAGCACGGCGCCGACCACTACACGCACTGGTTTCAGCCGCTGACGGGCGGTACGGCCGAGAAGCACGATGCCTTCGCCGAGCCCGACGGAGCCGGCGGCGTGCTGGAGGAGTTCTCCGGCAAGCTGCTCGTGCAGCAGGAGCCCGATGCCTCGTCGTTCCCCAACGGCGGCATCCGCAATACGTTCGAGGCGCGCGGATACTCGGCCTGGGATCCCACTTCGCCGGCCTTCATCGTCGACACGACGCTCTGCATTCCGACCGTATTCATCGCCTATACGGGCGAGGCGCTCGACTACAAGGTGCCTCTGCTGCGTGCCCTGACGGCCGTGGACCGCGCTGCGACGGAGGTCTGCCGCTATTTCGACAAGAACGTGCAGCGCGTCGTGTCGTATCTCGGCTGGGAGCAGGAGTATTTCCTTGTGGACGAGAGTCTTTGGGCCGTGCGTCCCGACCTGATGCTCACGGGCCGCACGCTCATGGGCCACGAGTCGGCCAAGAACCAGCAGCTCGAAGATCACTACTTCGGTGCCATCCCCACGCGAGTGATGGCTTTCATGAAGGATCTCGAATACGAGTGTCTGAAGCTGGGTATCCCCGTCAAGACGCGTCACAACGAGGTGGCTCCCAATCAGTTCGAGCTGGCTCCCGTGTATGAGGAGGCCAATCTGGCGAACGACCACAATCAGTTGCTGATGACCGTCATGGACAAGATCGCCCGCCGTCACCAGTTCCGCGTGCTGCTCCACGAGAAGCCTTTCAAAGGAATCAACGGCTCGGGCAAGCACAACAACTGGTCGCTCGGCACCGACACGGGCGTCAACCTGCTGGGGCCGGGCAAGACCGCCACGGAGAACCTTCAGTTCGTGACCTTCCTGGTCAATGCCATCTCGGCCGTATACAAATATAACGGACTGCTCAAGGCGTCGATCATGAGCGCTACGAACGCGCATCGTCTGGGTGCCAACGAGGCGCCTCCGGCCATCATCTCGACTTTCCTCGGTTCGCAGGTCTCGGCCGTGCTGGACAAACTCGCCGCCGGCAAGGGCGACGGAGCGATCCGCTTCGATGCCAAGAACATCTTCAAGATGAACGGCATTTCGCACATCCCGACGCTGCTGCTCGACAACACGGACCGCAACCGCACGTCGCCCTTCGCATTCACGGGCAACCGCTTCGAGTTCCGCGCCGTGGGGTCGTCGGACAACTGCGCCGAGGCGATGATCGTGCTCAATACGATCATGGCGGCCGAGCTCGTGGAGTTCCGCAAGGCCGTGGACGCCAAGATCGAGGCCGGCACGAAGAAGGAGAAGGCGATCTACGAGGTGCTCAAGCAGATGATCAAGGCCTGCGAGGCGATCCGCTTCGACGGCAACGGCTACTCCGACGAGTGGAAGACCGAGGCGGCGAAGCGCGGTCTGGATTGCGAGAACTCGACGCCGCTGATGATCGACCGCTACCTCGACGAGGCGACCGTGCGCATGTTCTCCGAGCAGGGGGTGTTCTCGGCCGTGGAGCTGGAGGCCCGCGCCGAGGTCAAGTGGGAGACCTACACCAAGAAGATCCAGATCGAGGGCCGCGTACTGGGCGACCTGACGATGAACCATATCGTGCCGATCGCTTCGCGCTACGAGGCGCTGCTGCTCGACAAGGTGTATAAGATGTCGCAGATTCCGGGGCTGAACGCCGCGTCGGACATCGCGCTCATCAAGAAGATCCAGGACCATACGGCCTCGATCCAGCGCCTCACCGAGGAGATGACCGAGGCCCGCAAGCAGGCCAACCGCATCGAGGATCAGCGCGCCAAGGCGATCGCCTACCACGACACCGTGGCGGTCTTCTTCGACGAGATCCGCTACCATATCGACAAGCTCGAAGAGATCGTCGACGATCAGATGTGGCCGCTGCCCAAGTATCGCGAGCTGCTCTTCCTCCGATAACCGCCGTGCCGGCCGTGTGGGGGCGGAAATGCGAATCGTCCCGGTCGCCCGTCAGGGCTGCCGGGACGATTGTTTTTCGGCGTGTGCTGCGATAGCGGGGGGGGGCGGGTGTCCTAAAAGAGAACGGGACGATATCCGTGCGGATATCGTCCCGTTGCGTTCGTCGTGTCGCTGACTACTCTTCGTTGCGGTAGGTGTGCTCCACGTAAATAGCGTGCTGCATAGCCTCGCGCTTGGCGATCGACGGCTTGGTGAAGTACTGACGGCGGCGAAGCTCCTTCAGTACGCCCGTGCGCTCGTATTTACGTTTGAACTTCTTCAGGGCGCGCTCGATGTTCTCGCCCTCCTTTACCTGCATGATAATCATAGTAGTATATTTTTTTTCGTTTGTTTTTGTTTTTTCGTTGATCGTTTGCTGCGGGCGCGCATCCCTCGGGGATGCCCCTCCCATGATTCGGGTCTACTCGTCGTCGGGTCCGCCGTTGCGGCCGAAGCGCAGATAGGGAGCCAGCCTCTCGGCCTCTCCACGGGTCATTATGTGCTCTTCGACTAACTCTTCAGCGGTGCTCCAACCTCCTTTCAACTCTCTTGCTTTCAACAATCGCCTGAGCGTTCGGGGCGCCATGTAGGGATGGCGTGCCAATTCGTTCGGGCGTGCAAAGTTAATATCAATTTTCCGAATTTCACAACTGTCGCAGCGAATTTGTTGCAAAATTTTTTCGTAATTGCTCTCCGTGACCCCCGGAACCTCTGCGAGTTGCTCCGCACGGAGGAATCCGCCGAGCCGCTCGCGGTAGGCGAGGATGGCGCCGACCGTCTTCTCGCCGATGCCGACGACCCGGCGCAGCGTCGCCGAATCGGCCGTGTTGAGCTCGATGGGCAGCTCCTCTTCGGCCGGCGTGCGGTCGGGAAAGATGACGTAGGGCTCCAGCGCCGAGGCCACCGAGTCGCTCACTACGTAGCAGGCCCGCAGCTCCTCCATGTCGTAGATTCCGCTCCGGTCGCGCCAGCGGATGAAGACCTCGGCCTGGCGTTTCGAGAGGGCCCCGATGGCCCGCAGATACCGGGCGCTCACCGTGTCGATGCGGAACGGCGAGGGCGGCAGCAGCGCGGGGAGGATCCGTTCGGGACGATACTCCGCCGGGGCGATGGCGTAGCGGCGGCCGATGCGGATGTAGGGAGCCAGGGCCCGGTAGAGCGAGTCGCCGATGCCGTAGCAGAGCGCCACATCTTCGGGGATGCGGAAGATCTTGCCCGATGCCCGGTATTTGAGCAGGCTTACCGCCTCGTGTTTCGTGAGGCCCAGGGCGAGCAGCTCGTCGAACGTCGCCCGGTTGGGATCGAACGGCCGCAGCCGGACCGAATCCGCGCGCCGCTCCATCCGCTCCTCGACGCGACGGGCCGCCTCCGGCGAGGCTTTAGGTCGGGCCAGCGTGGCGGCGAGAATCGCCAGTGCCGCCAGCGGGAGGAAGATCGCCGCGGCGCGGATTTCGCGTTCGGAGAAGAGTTTGGCCATAGCGTGCGTGTTTCGAATGGTATTTCCGTTTGCGGCGGGTGCAGTCTGCCGGGCCCGGCCGGGAGTCGGATAGCCTCCGCTTCGTGCCGTCGGCAGTCCCGGAACCCGTGCGGGTCTCCGCCGGGAGGGGTCTGCGATGCCGCTTATTATACAAAGGTAATCATTTTCCGAATATCGTCAAATACTGTAAAACTAATTTTTATAGTTTAAAAACTATGTAAAATAGTTGGTAAACGAGAATTTTTAGTTATCTTTGTCGTGTAATCATTTTGCCTGATGGAAAAGATCGAAAAACTGACGCGCCGCGAGGAGGAACTCATGCGCTGCTTCTGGCAGCGGGGGCCGTTGTTCGTGCGGGAGCTGGTCGAGATGGCCGGCGAGCCCAAGCCTCATTTCAATACGCTCTCGACGATGGTCCGGGCGCTCGAAGCGAAAGGCTATCTGTCGCACGAGGCGTTCGGCGGCACCTATCGTTACTATCCGCTGGTGAGCGAGGAGCAATTTTCGCGCCGCACGCTGGGCAACGTCATCAGCCGCTATTTCGAAAATTCGTACCTCGGGGCCGTCTCGGCGCTCGTCGAGGAGGAGAAGATTTCGGTGGACGAACTGCGCGGGCTGCTCGACCGCATCGAACGCGAAAACCGGTGACGCGCATGTACGGATTGATGATATACAGCCTCAAGACGGGTGTCTGCCTGGCGGTTTTCTATCTCTTTTTCAAGCTGCTGCTGAGCCGCGAGACGTTGCACCGTTTCAACCGCATCGTGGTGCTGGGGGTGATGACGCTCTCGTTCGTGCTGCCGCTTTGCGTCGTTACGGTGGTTCGCGAAGTACCCGCACTGCCGCTGCTTCCGCTTGCTGAGCCGGAGTACTTCGTCGGGGAGCTTCCCGAACAGCCGGTCTCTTTTCCGTGGGAGCGCCTGGCGGCAGGCGTGTTCCTGCTCGGGGCCGTCGCGACGCTGGGGTGGACGCTGCGGTCGATTGCGGGGGTGCTGGGTGTCGTGCGCCGGGGGCGCCGCGAACGGCTCGACGACGGAGCGGTGCTGGTGCGGCTCGACGAGCCGATCGCACCGTGCAGCTGGGGACGCTATATCCTGATCTCGGAGCGGGATTACGCCGAGAGCGGCCGCGAGATCGTCGCCCACGAGCGGGCGCATCTGCGGCTCCGCCACTCGTGGGACCTGCTGGCGACCGATATCGCCGGATGTCTGCAATGGTTCAACCCCGCAATGTGGCTGCTGCGCCGCGAGCTGCGGGCCATTCACGAATACGAGGCCGACGAAGCCGTGCTCGACAGCGGCGTCGATGCCCGTCACTATCAGATGATGTTAATAAAGAAAGCTGCCGGCAGGAGGTGGTGCTCAGTTGCCAACAGCTTCAATCACAGTAAACTTAAAAACCGTATTACCATGATGTTGCAAAAAAAGTCATCGCGGTGGGCCGGAGCCAAAGCGCTCTTCGCCGTGCCGCTCGCAGCGCTCGCCGTCGGGGCGTTCGCCGAAACCGTGTACGTTCTTCCGGAGGACAAAGTTACGAAAGAAAACGTTCCCATCCGCATTTTCGGAGCGGATTTTTCCGCCGAGGAGGGTAAAAAACCGCTGGTGATCGTCAATGGCCGGGAGGTCGGCTATGACGACTTGAAGCAGATCGCCCCGTCGCAGATCGCCTCGATGGAGGTGCTGAAGGATCAGGCGACCCGGGAGCGCTACGGCGAGAAGGCCGAGAACGGCGTGGTCGTCGTCAAGCTGCGTGCGGAGGGCGACGAGGACGCAACGACGGCTTCGAGGGCCTCGGTCGTCATCAGCGGGGATACGAAGGCGGATGGCAAGCCGCTGGTGGTCGTCAACGGTCAGGAGGTCGACTACGAAACGCTCGGGACGTTCACCTCGTCGCAGATCGCCTCGATGGAGATCCTGAAGGGCCAGTCGGCGGAGATGCAGTACGGCCAGAAGGGCGAGAACGGCGTGATCGTCGTCAAGCTGCATCCGGAGGGGGCGAAAGCCTCGACGACGAAGGTGACCATGACCGGAGGGTCGGGCGCCGACGCAACGGTCTATTTTGTCGACGGCCGGGAGGTGAGCTACGAGGAGCTGGCTGCACTCGATCCCATGACGATTCGCGGCATGGAGATCCGGAAAGATGTCGAGCCGGGATGTGTCGTCATCACGACCAAGAGAGGCCGCGGGGCCGATGCGGACGGTGAGAGGGTGCGCCGCTACTTCTCGTCCGAGGAGTGGAAGGAGGCGCAGCGTCGGATCGCCGAAGCTGCGAAGGCCGGGACCGAGGAGGCGCAGCGTTATTTCTCGTCCGACGAATGGAAGGAGGCGCAGCGTCGGATTGCCGAAGCTGCGAAGGCCGGAACCGAGGAGGCGCAGCGTTATTTCTCGTCCGACGAATGGAAGGAGGCGCAGCGTC
>CAMWWU010000019.1 GCA_947178025.1 uncultured Alistipes sp.
CGAGATCGTCGAGGCGCTGCGCAGCGGCATGGTCAAGGCCCCGGCGCAACCCGAATACGCCATGGCCGCCGACGGCTCGCTGAGCGGCTGGATCGCCGACAGCAAGATCCGGCTCGTCGATCCGCGCTTCCGCTTCGACGTCCCCTACAACCTGATCGGCGCGCTGGGCGCCTACGCCTTCTTCAAGGTGGCGCAGTTCTCCACCGACCACGAGTTCGTGCAGCGCCAGCTCACCTGCAAGAGCGTGCGCAAGGCCGGTGTGTCGCTCGTGTGGTCGCAGCTGCTGGCCATTCCGATCGTGCTGATCTTCCTGCTGATCGGTTCGCTGCTCTATGTGCGCTACGTCAACGATCCCGCGTCGGCCGCAGCCGACGGCGTGTTCCCCGCTGCGCGCGACATCTTCCCGCAGTTCATCTGCAACAGCATCCCGACGGGCATCCGCGGTCTGATGGTCGTCGGCCTGCTCGCCGCGGCGCTTTCGAGCTTCAATTCGGCGATCAACGCCATGGCCAGCAGCTTCGTGTCGGACCTCTACCTGCCGATCTGCCAGAGCCGCGGCAAGGCCGTCAGCGGCGATGCCGACCAGATGGCCGCCTCGCGTAAGATGGTGGTGCTGATGGGCGTGCTGCTGACTTCGTTCGCGATCGTCACGGCCGTCATGCAGCAGACCAGTGGGCTCAACCTGGTGGACTTCGCTACCGGCGTGATGTGCTTCTCCTACGCGGGCATGATGGGCGTCTTCATCACGGCCCTCTTCACCCGGCGCGGCAATACGCGGAGCGTCGTCGCGGCGCTGATCGTCGGCCTGCTCGCCGTGCTCTTCCTGCAACCCTACATCTTCGGGCCCGTCACGGAACTCCTCTTCGGGCGCGAGATCTACCTCGCCTGGCCCTGGTGGTGCCCGATCGGCGTATGCCTGAGCCTGCTGGTGTGCCTGAGCGGCAAATCCGAAAAACATACCATCGAACCAAAGATATGAGACAAGCAGTACTTATGGCGCCCGAGCGGATCGAGTTCCGCGAGGTGCCGGACCTCACCGCGGCGCAGCTCGGTGACCATGAAATACTTATCGATGTCCGCAAGATCGGCGTCTGCGGCAGCGAAATCCACTCCTACCACGGCCAGCATCCCGCGACGTTCTATCCGGTGGTGCAGGGGCACGAATACTCCGGCGTCGCCGTGGCCGTCGGCCGCGCGGTGACGAAATGCAAGGCGGGCGATCGGGTGACGGCGCGTCCGCAGCTCGTCTGCGGCGAGTGCAACCCCTGCCGCCGCGGGCAGTACAACGTCTGCGAACACCTCCGCGTCCAGGCGTTCCAGGCCGACGGAGCCGCGCAGGACTACTTCATCGTCTCGGAGGACCGGCTCGTGAAGCTGCCCGACGACTTCTCGCTCGAATACGGTGCGATGATCGAACCGGCGGCCGTGGGGGCGCATGCCGTCTCGCGGGCAGGGGATCTCGCGGGCCGGAACGTGGTGGTCTCCGGTGCCGGAGCCATCGGCAATCTCGTGGCCCAGTTCGCGCTGGCCGCCGGTGCCCGCCGGGTGCTCATCACCGACGTGAGCGACTACCGGCTGGAGGTGGCCCGCCGATGCGGCATCGCCGACACGCTCAACGTCGCGAAGACTCCGCTCCGCGAGGGCGTGAAGGAGCTCTTCGGCGAGGAGGGATTCCAGGTCGCCTTCGAGGTGGCCGGGGTCGAATCGTCGGTCCGCTCGCTCATGGAGTGCATCGAGAAGGGGAGCCGGATAGTCATCGTGGCGGTCTTCGCCAAGGATCCGGCGCTGAGCATGTTCCACCTCGGCGAACACGAACTCACGCTCGTGGGTACGATGATGTACCGCCACGAGGACTATCTCGACGCCGTGGAGCGGATCGCCGCCGGAAAGATCTGCCTGGAGCCGCTCGTGACCGACCGCTTCGCATTCGAGCAGTACGACGAGGCCTACCGCTTCATCGCCGACAACAAGGAAAAGTGTATGAAGGTCATCGTCGACCTCGAAAAATAGCAGCCATGGAGAACCGACCTGAAATCATGGGAATCGGCGAGCTCGTCTGGGACATGCTGCCCGCGGGGCGGCAGCTCGGCGGTGCGCCGGTCAATTTCGCCTACTGGTGCGGCCGGCTCGGCGCACAGGGCTATCCGGTGAGTGCCGTCGGCGACGACGAACTCGGACGCGAGGCGCTCGAACGGCTGGCTCCGACGGGCCTCGATCTGCGGTATGTGCAGCGCAATGCGCTGCCGACCGGGCGGGTCGACGTGCGGCTCTCGGGCGAGGGGATTCCCGAATACGATATCGTCGAGCACGTGGCCTGGGACGCGCTGAGGGCCGATGCCGACACCCTCGCGCTCGCCGCCCGGGCGGACGCCGTATGCTGGGGCACGCTCGCGCAGCGCTCCGCGTGCTCGCGGGAGGCCGTGGAGGCCATCCTGGCGGCGACCCGCCCGGAGTGTCTGAAAGTCTTCGACATCAACATCCGCCGTCCGTGGTACGACCGGGAGATCGTCCTGGCCTCGCTCGCGAAGGCCGACGTGCTGAAACTCAACGAGGAGGAGCTGCCGCTCGTCGCGTCGATGCTCGGAATCGGGCAGTCGGGGCCGGAGGCGATCGCGGAGCTTTTCCGGCGCTTCGCCCTGCGCTATGTCATCCATACCGTCGGCGCCGACCGCAGCGAGATCCACGCTGCGGAGGGGATGCTCTCCTGCATCCCGACGCCTCGCGTCGAGGTGGTCGACACGGTGGGGGCCGGCGATTCGTTCACGGCGGCCTTCGTGACCGCACTGCTGCATGGAGAACCGGTCGTCGCGTGCCACCGGAGAGCCGTCGATACGGCTGCCCGGGTCTGCACGCTGCACGGCGCAATACCCGAAGCCGTATGAAAAGGCTGATCCGTATGCTTGCTGCCGCGCTGTGCCTCGCAGCGGTCGTTGCCGGATGTTCGTCCGATGCGGCGGCAGGCAGGGTAGTGCCCGACCGGGTGCTGGGCGTCTATCGTCTCTATCCGGACATCGCCGTTCCCCCCCCCCGGTGCGCCGGATGGTTATAAATCGTTTTATGTCAGCCATTACGGGCGCCACGGTTCGCGATTCCTGCTCGAAGAGCGCCCGTATCGCGATGTGCTCGACGCGTTCGCCCGTGCCGAGGCCGACGGGAAGCTCGCCGAAGCCGGAAAACGCGCATGCGGGGAGTTGCTCGCCCTCTGGCCGCGGGTCGAAGGCCGGGCCGGCTGTCTGACGCCGGTCGGTGCCGATCAGCATCGGGCGATCGCCCGGCGGATGGCCGGGCGCGAAGCCTCCGTCTTCGCTGCGAACGGCCGCGTGAGGGCCTCGACGTCGGCGACCTCGCGCACGCGGGAGAGCATGGAGGCTTTCTGCGGGGAGCTGCTGCGGTGCTATCCGGATCTGCCGGTCGTGCAGACGACCGATGCGGCGCTCAATCCCTATTCGGCAGCTTCGGGGATCCCGACGGCCGACGACCTGAAGGTCAAGAGCCCCGAGGCGGAGTGGCGCCCGGAGTTCGATCGTTTCTGCCGGGAGCGGCTCGCCCCGCAGAGGCTCCTGCGGAGGCTTTTCACCGACTCCGCCTATGCCGCCGGGCTCTGCGATCCGGTGGCCTTCGAGCGCGACTTCTTCTATCTGGCGATCCATTTCGCCGGCTGCGGCCTGGATATCGACTGGCTGCGGCACTTCACCTCCGATGAACTTACGGCGCTGGCCGAGTGCGACGCCTATACCTTTTACCAGGAAAAAGGTCCCTCCGACCGCACTTCCGACCGCACGTGGGCCCTCTCCGCGCACATCCTGCGCGGGGTGCTGGCGGATGCCGAATCGGCGGCCGCCGAGGGCGTCGCGGCCGATCTGCGTTTCGGCCACGACGGCTGCATCATGAGCCTGCTCACACTCATGCAGGCCGACGGATGGACGGAGCGCACCGCCGTACCGGCCGAGGCGGCCCGCATGTGGGACGTGTCGCAGATTCCCATGGCCTGCAATCTCCAGTGGATTTTCTACCGCCCCGTGTCGGGCAGCGGCGAGATCCTCGTGCGGGTGCTGCTCAACGAGGCGCCGCTGCGGCTTCCCGTGACCGACGCGACGGGCCTCTGTCCGTGGCCGGTGATGAAAGGATACCTCGAATCGCGCTGCGCTGCGGCATTCGCCGTCCTGCAAGAGGAGGATTGACAGATGAACATACGCAACAAATTCTAACCTAATTATTAACCGGGCCGGAGAGTCTCCGCGGAACTTCGGCCAAAACACCAAAAAGATGGGTAAACATTACTCGACGTTACTGAAGCTATTCGTTTCAGTCGTGCTTATCCTGCATCTGCTGTCCGCTGCGGCTCAGACCGGCCGCATTGCCGGAACAGTTTCGGATGGAGACGGACAACCGCTTGCGGGCGCCACGATCGTCGTCAGCGGAACCGCTCAGGGGGCTACCGCCGACAACAACGGCCGTTTCGCACTCTCGGCCTCCGAAGGACAGACGCTCGAAGTTTCGTTCCTCGGATACAAGAGCCGGACCGTGCGGGTCGGCACCGCCACGGCGATCGACATCGTGCTCGAATCGGACGACAACCTGCTCGAAGACGTGGTGGTCGTCGGCTACGACACGCAGAAGAAGGTCAACCTCACCGGTTCGGTCTCCTCGATCTCCACCAAGGAGTTCGCGCAGCGGCCGATCACGCAGCTGTCGACCGCACTCCAGGGTATCGCCCCGGGCGTTACCGTCACCACGGCGGGCGGAGCACCCGGTGCCGACGCCGGCAACATCCAGATCCGCGGTATCGGTTCGTTCGGAGGTTCGGACTGCTCGCCTCTGGTGCTGATCGACGGCGTGGAGGGCGATCTCAACTCCGTCGACGCCTCGCAGATCGACCAGGTGTCCGTGCTCAAGGACGCCGCGTCGGCCGCCATCTACGGCAGCCGTGCCGCCAACGGCGTGATCCTCATCACCACGAAGCGTGCCGACAAGGGCAAGTTCTCGGTGACCTATCGCGGATACGTCGGCTGGCAGTCGCCCGTGGTCTATCCCGACGTGGTGGGCCCTGAGGAGTACATGACCCTCTCGCGCCGGGCTTCGGAGAACGACGGCGCCGTGTCGCTCTACACCGACGAGTACATCGCCTCGTACCGCAGGAACAACTACCTCGATCCGGATGCCTTCCCGATCATCGACTGGCAGAAGCGTCTGATGACCGGCAACGGATTCACCCACAACCATGCCGTGACGATGAGCGCCGGCAACGACCGCATCCGCGTGATGACCTCGCTGGGCTACCTCGATCAGGACGGTATCATCAAAAACGCCTCCTACAAGCGCTACAATCTGCGCAACAACATGGACGTCAAGATGAGCGAGCGGCTCAACTTCCGCCTCGACATCTCCGGAACCTATGCGCGCCGCGAAACCAACCCCTACCAGAGCAACATCTTCGGATTCATGAACTCCAAGGATCCGCTGATGCTCGCCCAGTGGTCGGACGGCAGCTACGCCGCATTCACCGGAGGTACGGTCAATCCGCTTCCGATGATCGAACTGGGCGTCGGCGGCAACAACATCCGTCAGAACGGCGTGCTGAAGGCTGCGGCCGCCCTCGAATACAAGCCGGCCGAGTGGCTGACGGTCGAGCTCAAGGCGGCGCCCCAGCTCACGGCCGTCAAGACGCACCGCTTCGTGGATCTCGTGGAGTACCACTCCGACCCCTACGGCACCGTGTCGAAGACCTCCAATGCCGAGTTCAACTCGCTCAACGAGACCGTGACGGCCGCCTATAACGGCTACTACCACGCGACGCTGGCCGCCGGGCATCGGTTCGGTCACCACTCGCTCAAGGCGCTCGTCGGCGTATCCTACGAGAACTACGACTACGCCAGCCTCGGCGCCTACCGTCAGAGCTTCGCCTATCCCGACTACGAGGTGATCGACGCCGGCGGCGACAACGAGTTCAAGGACAACTCCGGATCCCGCACGCAGATGGCGCTCGCATCGTTCTTCGGCCGCATCAACTACAACTACAAGGAGCGCTACCTCTTCGAGGCCAATCTCCGCTACGACGGCTCCTCGCGCTTCGTCAAGCGCAACCGCTGGGGCCTCTTCCCCTCCTTCTCGGCAGCCTGGCGCCTCACCGAGGAGCCGTTCATGGCCGCAGCCCGGAAGACCCTCTCCGAGTTCAAGTTCCGCGCCTCCTACGGTACGCTCGGCAACCAGAACATCAACTCCTACTATCCGGCTTCGCAGCTGCTGACCATCAGCTCGATCTCCGCCGGCGGCAACATCCATCCGATCGTCGCCCAGAACTCGCTGGCCAACCGCGACATCACCTGGGAGACCACCTACATGACCGATTTCGGTATCGACGCTACGCTTTGGAACCGTTTCACGATTACGGCCGACTACTACCACAAGAAGACCGACGGCATCCTCATGCAGCTCGATATTCCGTCGACGATCGGCCTCGGCGCCCCCTACCAGAATGCGGGTGTGGTTACCAACGACGGCTGGGAGCTCTCCCTGGGCTACAACAACAGCTGGGGCGACTTCAGCTTCGGCGTGCAGGCCAACCTCTCCGACGTGGTCAACGAGATCGTGGACATGAAGGGCACCTACGGCACGAGCGGCGTGATCCGCAACCAGGAGGGTTCGTCGATCAACTCGCTCTATCTGCTCAAATGTCTGGGCAAGGTCCAGACCCAGGAGCAGGCCGACTGGATGAATGCCAACTGCCCGCAGTACGGGCAGGTCACCCATCCGGGCGACCTCGTGTACGAGGATTACAACAAGGACGGCAAGATCAGCGACGAGGACAAGCAGATCGTCGGCAGCCTGATTCCGCGCTATACCTACGGCCTGACCCTCAATTTCGGATGGAAGGGGATCAACGTCAGCGCCCAGTTCCAGGGCGTCGGCAAGGCGGATGCCTACATCAGCGGCGCCTATACGCAGCCCTGCGTGAGCGGCGGCACGTTCCAGCGCGGACACCTCGACAGCTGGACCCCGGAGAATCCCGATGCGAAGTATCCGCGTCTTTCGTACACGAGCGACCTGAACAAGAAGGTGTCGACCTTCTGGATGGCCGATGCGTCGTACTGCCGTCTGAAGAATCTCCAGGTCAGCTACCGCTTCCCCTCGAAGATCACCAAGACGCTCCGCCTGCAAGGGCTGATGGTCTATGCCAATGCGACCAACCTCTTCACGATCAGCAACTACTACGACGGCTACGACCCAGAGACGGCCTATCAGGGCGGTTCGCAGGGCGCGACCACGGGAAGCATCGGCAACAACTATCCGCTCGTAAGCACCTATACGTTCGGGGTGGAACTCAAATTCTAAAGCATTACGGTTATGAAAAGATACATAGCATATTTCGCCCTGGCGACGTCGCTGTTCGCAGCCGGCTGCTCGCTCGACCGGGAGCCGCTCACGGGACCTTCGACGGGGACGTTCCCGGCAAGTTTCGACGAGGCGCAGGCCGGTGTGCTCGCCGCCTACAAGAGCCTTGCGAACAACATCGAACAGTACGAGCCGATGCCCGGACGCTGGATGGACCAGCTCACCGATATCGGGGCCACGCGCACCGTGCTCTCCAAGTGGCCGGACTACACGCTCTCGACCATCACGTCGTCGTACAGCGGCGTCGAGAACTTCTACGCCCGCATCTACAAGGGGCTCGGGCGTGTCCACCTCGTGCTGGACAACCTCGACAACCTGCGCGGCAAGATCAGCGACGAGGAGTATTGGCAGTTCAAGGCCGAGCTGCTTACGCTGCGCGCCTACTTCTACGACTGGGCCTGCAAGGTCTACGGCGACGTGCCCTTCATCGACCACTGCCTCTCGCTCGAAGATTACGCCTATCCGCGCACGCCGAAGGCCGAGATCGTCGACCGTATCCTCTCGGACATGGACGACGAGCTGCTCGACCGGCTGCCCGTAGCCTGGCCCAAGGCGACCTGGGGCGTGGCCCGCATCGGCCGTGTCGCCGCCTATGCGCTCAAGGCGCGCATCAACCTCGAATGGGGTTTCTGGGAGGAGGCTGCCCGCTGCTCGAAAAAAGCGCTCGAACTCTCCGAAGGCATCTTCGACCTCACGCCGCTCGACTGCACCTACTATCCGACCCATGTCGAGGGCGAACCCGACCCGACGCCCTTGTTCGGCTTCGCGGCCGAGAGCGGTTCGAAGGAGTGGATCTGGGCCGTGGAGTTCAACCGCCTCGCAGCTGCCAATACCCACGCGGGAATCTATACGTTCGCCTCGCGCGTGCATAACGGCGCAGCGGCTGCCGGTCCGTCGATGGCCATGATGGATACGTTCCAGTGCACCGACGGCCTTTCGATCGCCGAATCGGAGCTCTACGACTGGCAGAACCCCTGGAAGAACCGCGATCCGCGCCTCGATCTGTGGTGCGCCCGCTCGGGTTCGCGCGTGATGGGCGTTCAGTTCTCGACCGACCCCGCCGACAAGACCGTCTACGACTACGTGGCCGCTGCGGCTGTCGCCAACTCCGACGTGACCGGCAACAAGAGCGAGTACGGTCCGAACGGCATTCAGGGGCCCGGCGGATTCCTCTGGAGAAAGTACTGCGATCCGGTCTACTACGGCAGCATCACCGGCACGGGCTACGATGACGAACTCGACGTTCCGGTCATCCGTCTGGCCGAGCTGCTGCTCGTCGATGCGGAGGCCAATATCGAGTGGGCCGGCGGCGACCTGGTGCGTGCCAAGGCCCAGATCGATCGGGTGCGTGCCCGTGTGAAGATGCCCGCTGTCGAGGGTACGAGCCGCGACGCGCTGCGCAGCGCCCTGCGTTACGAGCGCAAGGTGGAGCTTGCGGCCGAGGGCTTCCGCTGGTTCGATATCCGCCGCTGGAAGGAGACCGACGGCACGACGCCCGTCGCATGGAAGGCGGTTCACGGGCCGCAGTACGCTCCGGGCTACGGCAAGACCGTCACCAACGCCAAGCCGATCATCGACGAGAACTGGACCGTGACCTACGACGGTACGACGACTTTCGACGGCAAGGCGTTCGACGCCCGCGTGCACACCGAGCGCAAGTTCGTGCTCGGCAAGGACGAACTTTGGCCGTTCCCGTACAGCGAGATGGTGACCAATCCGCTCATCGGAACCGGCAATAATAACCCTGGATATTAGAAAAATACGGATATGAACAAGAGATTCAACCTGCTTTGGTGCCTGGCGGCCGTCACGATGCTGGCCGCCGGCTGCGACGACTCCGACGCGGAGTACGATCCCGGCATCGCATTTTCGAGAACGGGCGATGTCGCGCTCGTCGCCTCCATGGAGAACTGCACTACCCGTGCGTCGCTCGTCAACACGGGCGAGGCCCGCTGGCTGCGCGACGACGCCATCGGCGTGGTCTGCACGGACGGTTCGGTCGTCGAACTCAAGCTCGACGGCACGGGCGATACGCGCCGTGCGATCTTCGCGGGTACGATTCCCGCCGGTCGGGAGATGGGCGACTATGCGCTCCATCCCGCGTCGGCAACGCTTACGGACGGTGTGCTGGCGGTGGAGCTGCCGGGTGAGGTGACGCCGGCCGCTTCGGGCAGCTGCTCGGTGATGGCCGCCCAGATCGGCGATACCTATCACATCGCGTTCCGCCAGCTGATGTCCTACGTGACGTTGCAGGTCGGCAACGTGAGCACCGACGCCGCGACGATCGTGCTGACGGCCGACAAGAGTCTGTCGGGCGCCTGCGCCGCGCCGATCGCCGAGGCTTTCGAAACGGGCCTCGCGGCACGCGACGGTTCGGAGGCGCTGACGATCGTGCTGCCCGAGAAGCGGGAGACGACCGTCACGGCGACCTTCGCGATTCCGGTGGGCGAGTATGCGAGCCTGGTTGCCGCCTCCTACGATGCCGCCGGCAAGAAACTCGCCGAGGCGGAGTGTCTGACGGCTGCGATCCGGGCCGAACGCGCCGGCATGCGCTCGCTCGCCGTCACGCTGCCCAAAGTCTCCACGAAGAAGCCGCCGATCGAGGGCACGATCCTCGTGGCCGGTATCTATTGGGCTCCGGGCAACCTCCAGCACTTCGAGGGTTCGACCGGCGAGGGCTTCCGGACCGATTGGCGCCTCGCGCCCGAGCAGTGGCACTATGTCAACTGCGAGAACGCCGCCGCGTCGGGCAAGGCCGTGACTTTCAAACCGACCGACTACAAACAGTGCGACCACTTCAACTGGGGCGGTATCGCCGCGCCGTTCGACAACGCGGCCGAATCGTCCGCCGTGGCGGCTGTCGGCACCGATATCGCCGGCAAGATGTACACCTCGCAGGACTGCACCGCCGCTACCGCGGATTTCTCGCAGGCCAAGTTCGGCGATCTGGCCTACTGGGCTTCGAACGGCAAGTTCCGTCTGCCGACGCGGGCCGAGCTTCAGAAGCTGCTCGACGAGGCCTCCTATCAGTACGGCTGCTATGAAGTGGCCGCCGGCAAGTTCGTGACGGGCTTCCTCTTCACCGACCCCGAAGAGGACGAGGAGCCGGTCCGCAGCGACGTGGAGGTGACTTTCACCGCCGAAGACCTCGCCAAGGGACTCTTCCTGCCCAAGGCCGGCCGCCGTTACAATACCCAGCCCTTCACGGTCAACAACCAGGGCACGCAGAGCCCCTACTGGGGATCGGAGTCCGTGACCGGCGCCGATGCCTCGGAGCCCTGCTACGGCGTGATCTTCTACATCAACTCCGCGAAGATCCAGTTCCCGTACTGGAACAAGGCCTTCGATGCGAAAGCCGGTTTCCTGATCCGTCCCGTCTATATCGAATAACGATGAAAAGAGCTATTCTGTTCGTTGCGTCGCTGCTCCCGGCGGTCTTGCTGACCGCCGGCTGCGGCGGCGACGCGGAGGCCGAGGTCGGCAAGCCGCTGCCCGTGTGGAGCGAGGGCTGCCTCGACATCCATGCCATCAACACCGGACGCGGCGAGTGCACCTTCTTCATCCTGCCCGACGGCACGACGCTCACGGTCGATGCCGGCGAGTTCAGCAGCGAGTCGAAGCGGTTCCGCAACGTGCCCCAGCGTCCCGATACGCTGACGCGGCCGTCGCATACCTATGCGCGCTACATGAAGCATTTCATGCCCCGCAAGGATACGATGGACTACTTCCTGCTGACCCATTTCCACATGGATCACATGGGGCAGCTCGAACCCGAGTACGCGACCGCCGCCGACGGCGGGTACGTGCTGAGCGGCGTCACGGCGCTCTACGGCGAACTGCCGTTCCGCGAACTCGTCGACCGGGCCTGGCCCGACTACGACTCGCTGGCCTGTCAGGCCATGAGCACGGCTGCGCTGGCCAACTACCGGCGGTTCGTCGACTACGCCGCGGAGCATCGGGGACTGAAGCCCGGCCGGCTGCAACTCGGCAGCAGCTCGCAGTTCCCGCTCAAGTACGACGCGGCGCGCTATCCCGATTTCCGGATCGCGAACATCTGCGCGAACGGCTGCGTGTGGGACGGCGAGCGGATCGTGGACTGCTACGACGGCGCGCCCCGCAAGGAGAACGGCGCTTCGTGCGGCATCCTGGTGCAGTACGGCGATTTCGACTACTTCACGGCCGGCGATGCCGGCAGCAACACGCGCGTGGAGTACCCTTGCGCCCGTTCGATCGGAGGTTCGATCGAGGCGATGAAGGCGCATCACCACCTGTCGCCCCACACGATGGAGCCCGAGACGATGGAGATTCTGCAACCCGACGTCGTCGTGACGCAGAGCTTCTACGTGCGCGACATCCAGCCCGACCGGGAGATCATCCGCCGGCTCTCGGAGAGCGGCGCGACGCGCCTCTACTTCACCAACATCGACCGCTCGCTCACGGAGGTCGATCCGGAGCTCTACGGCCGCTGCGCGGCGATCGGGGGACACATCGTCATCCGCGTCGCCCCGGGCGGCAAGGAGTACTCCGTCTATCAGCTCGATGACACCGATGCGTCGTACCGCGTGCTGCGCATCGACGGACCCTTCACCTGCAAACCGATAAAAAACAATACCGAAAATGAATAAGACATCGATTTTTTTGAGTGCGCTGGCCCTGCTCGCCGCCGTCGCGTGCAGCGAGGAGCGGATCAAGATGCCCTGGGAGGACGATCTGAACAAACAGCAACCGGAGGAGCAGCCGGATACTACGCCGAAGATGCCCGAGGCCAGGACGGGCGAAACGCTGCCCGGCTGGGTCGAGGGGTGCCTCGATATCCACCTGATCAATACCGGCCGCGGCGAATGTCTCTTCCATATCCTGCCCGACGGCACGACGCTGCTCGTCGATGCCGGCGAGGTGGCCGCCGGTGCTACGAGCGTGCCGCAGAAGCCGAATGCTTCGGTGCGTCCTTACATCGCCTATGCCCGGTATATTCAGCATTTCCTGCCTGCCGGCAAGACGGCGATCGACTGGTGCGCTCCGTCGCACTTCCATATCGACCACATCGGCAGCGCCGACGCCGCCACCGAAACCTCGCCCGTCGGCTATCGTCTTTCGGGTCTGCTGGCTCTTTACGACGAGGTGCCCTACGACCGCGTGCTCGACATGGGCTATCCGACTTACGGCGCCGATACGACCATTCCCGAGATGGACGGTCAGCTGGTCGCCGACTGGGAGACTTTCGTCAAGTGGGCCGTTGCGAACAAGAACATGTCCGCCGACCGGTTCCGGGCCGGCGAGGAGCAGATCGTGCTGGTCAACGACCGCGCGAAGTACGCCGATTTCCGCATCTTCAACATCTGTGCGAACGGCTGCGTCTGGAATCTCGACTCCGCGACGGGGCAGGGGACCGTGGTCAATACCAATGCGGCCAAGGGCAATCCGGCTTCCTGCGGCTTTCACCTCAGCTACGGCAAGTTCGACTACATCACCTGCGGCGATCTCACTTCCACGCCGCAGAATCGCATGGCCTACTACTACCGCGACTTCATGATGCCGGGCAGCCTCGATGTGTTCAAAGCGCATCACCACCTGAACAGCAACGCCTGGGGAACGCAGATGCAGCAATGCGAGCTCTCGCCCCGCGTAGTCGTCAACCAGAGTTTTTACAGCACGCAGCCCAATGCCGCGCTGTTGAAAAATGTCGTGAACGGTACGTTCTCCTCGCATCCCTACGTCTGGTCGAAGGATATCTTCACGACCAACGTGCATGCCGAATCGCTGGCGGCCGATGCGTCGCTCTTCGGCAGCCTCGCCGGTTACAACGGACACGTCGTCGTGCGCGTCGCTCCGGGCGGCGGCGAGTACTGCGTCTACATGCTCGACGACAACGATTTCGAGTATCGGGTGACCTCGATCCACGGACCTTATGCGTCGAAATAGACCGATGCGGTTCCGAGTTTCGATCCTGCTGCTCCTCTGGCTGGCGACCGGGTGCCGCGATGCGGCGCCCGAAGCCGGGCGGCATTTCATCGCCCACCGGGGTGCGACCATGCGTTGCACCCTGGCGGGCGAAAATTCGCGCGAGGCGATCCGTTTCGCGGCGCGTGCCGGGTTCGACTGCATCGAGACCGACGTGCGTCATACCGCCGACAGCGTACTCGTGGCGGTGCACGACGCCACGCTGAACCGGACCTTCACCGACGACGAGGGGCGGCCGCTGGCGGCCGATGTCGCCGTCTGCGACGTCGACTACGCACGGCTTCGCGACAGCTTCCGGCTCCGGGCCGCGCTGCCCGAGTATCGCACGCGGGTGCTGACGCTCGAAGAGTTCTGCACCGAGTGCCGCGCCTGCGGGCTGCGGCTCTTCATCGAGCCCAAAAAGGTGACGCCCGACTGGGTGTATCCCCGGATGATCGAGATCGCGGACCGGATTCTGGGCCGCGGAAACTACGTCGTCACCTCGAACAACGACGCAAACGACCATATCCGCTTCGAGATGGGGATCTCGGATATTCCGCTCATGGGGATTCTTTATCAGACCACCTACGAGCATATCGCGTCGCTCGGCCGCACCGTCGTGGCGGTCAGTGCGACCCGCTTCGGGGCCGACGAGTATGCCGGATGGGTGGCGCGGGCCCGTGCCGACGGCTTCGAAACCGAATCCCACGCAGATGATTTCGAGCGCTTCGACCGCGTGAACCGGGCCGGCGTCGACTACGTATCGACCGACCTGCTCGCCCCGGACTGGCGGGGGCAGGGGACGACGCGCTGTTTTTCGGAGGGGTGCGACGCGCAGCGGATCGCCGATGAGTGCCGGGCCGTGGGGCAGGTGGCGTTCGGCGGCATCTACCTCGACGCGGAGTGGTGCGGTTCGGCGACGGTGACGCTCGCACGTCAGACCTTCGTGTTACCCGAGGCTGCGGAGCCGCGGCGGGCGTGCCACCAGCTGATGCTCTTCGACGAGGTGCCCGTCTGCACGATCTGCGATCCGTCCGACGATTTCCGCCTCGTGCGCATGGCGCTCCGGGTCGTCGCATTCTGACGGCATGCGCAAAACGAATCGAGGGCGACCGGCTTCTGCCGGTCGCCCTCGATCTCTTTCGGGGAGTCCCCTTTTACTGGCGCTGCAGATCGCTGGTATCCGCTACGACCATGTTCTTGTCGATGCGCAGCGTGACGTTGCCGTCGACCTCGATCAGCAGGGTGGTCTCCTTGATCTCCTTGACCGTGCCGTAGATACCGCCGGCGGTGATGATCTTGTCGCCCTTTTTCAGTCCGTCGCGGAATGCCTGCATCTGCTTGCGCCGCTTCGACTCGGGACGCCACATGAAGAGCCACATCACCAGGACCATGAAGCCCAGCATGATGATGAATCCATACTGCTGCATGAAGCCCGGCTGGGGCTCTACGGGTATGGCCTGAAGAAAATTGATCATAATGCTATCCGTTTTTTTGTGTTTGCTGCATTGCTAACGCTACAAAGATACGAATTATTGCGTAATTCGCAAATGCTATCGGACATCGGCTTCGACGAAGAGGCGCAACGGCGCCTGCGCTCCGGCCAGCCGGATGTCGAGCCGCTTGAACTGCCAGCCGGATTCGCCGCGCGAATCGAAGATCACCTCGACCTGCCGTCCGGCGCCCGGGGCAAGAGGCTGAGGGTCAAATTCGAGCGTGGTGCACCCGCAGGAGCGGTCGTAGGAGGCGATCGCTGTCGTGCGCTGCGTCCGGTTGACGATTCGCAGGCGCTGCACGGCGATCTCTCCCGAGCGGAGCCGTCCGAACCGGACGGTATCCGAGCCGCCCGCGTCGAGCATGCTGTCCGTGATCGCGACGATCGGGCCTTGCCACGTCTCGCCGGCCGAAGCCCGGCGGTCGGCGGTGCGCGGCCGGCAGGCGCTCAGCAGCAGCAGAGCGAGCAGGGTCGTCGTGCGAAGCATATCAGATCAGTCCGAGCCCCGACTTGCGGATGCGGCCCTCCTCGGTGAGCGAGGCGACGATCTTGTCGAGCACGCCGTTGATGAAGACGCTGCTGCCCGGGGTGGAGTAGTATTTCGAGATCTCGATGAACTCGTCGAGGGTCACCTTGACCGGAATCGACGGGAACGAGGTCAGCTCGGCGATCGCCGTGCCGATGATCAGGTTGTCCATGAAGACGATGCGCTCGACGTCCCAGTTCGAGGTGAACTTCTCGATGTAGGCCAGATTGGCGTCGTAGTTGACGAGCGACTTCTCGAAGAGCGTGCGCACGAACTCCGGATCCTCGTCGCTCTTGAACTTGCGGGCGACTTTCAGCTCGGCGTGCGAGGCGCGCAGGTTGGAGAGCGTGCGCAGGATCATCATGACGATATAGGCCAGGTCGTCGCACCACATGAGCGACATCTCCTGCAACGCCTCGTCGAGCGCTTCGCAGTGCTGCATCTCCTGGAAAAACTCCTCCAGCAGCCGTTTGTCGTCGTCGAACGAACGCTCTTCGCGCTGCATGTACTCCTTGTAATAGGGGGCCTCGACCAACTGCGCGTAGAGCGTGCGGATCAGATCGGGCTGCTGGCTCCAGCCCAGCTTGCGGGCCGCTACGACGTCGTTCACCGAGTCGCTGTTGGCGATCAGTCGGATGACGGCGTTGTCGACGAATTTGGTGTTGGGATTGAGGTCCTCGAAGGTCGGCAGCTTCTTCCGCTTGTTCAGCTCCTGCCGCTGCCGGGCGTATTCGGCCAGTTCGACGGGGAGAATCAACATCTGGAAATAGAGATCGTAGGCTTTGTCCACGGAGGCCATCAGCGTCTTTTCCGAGGCCATCATGTTGTCGGCGCCCGACTTGAGATGGGCGAACAGCGCCTTGACGACCTTGATACGGAGTAATCTTCTGCTCAACATAACTTTTTAGAACCTGTTTTTTACGGGCGCAAAAGTACAACGAAAAATCAAGAATGAAAAATTAAAGCGCGAAAATCATTTCAGAATCGTATCTTGCCGGGGCGGAGCCTGCCGCGGACGGCATCTGGCGATGCACCCCTCCGTGCGAAGCGCTCGACGAGGCGTCGCTCGGAGATCGAGCTGTGCCCGCGGCGCATAAAAGCGATTAATTTTTCATTTTTCATGATTAATCCTTAATTTAGTGGTATCTTTGTGCCCGTATGGAACAACTGGAAGAGAAACAGCCCTACGACGTCATCGTCATCGGGGCGGGTGCTGCGGGCATGATGGCCGCGGGAACGGCCGCACGCAACGGCAAGCGCGTGCTGCTGGTCGAGAAGATGGAGAAGTCGGGCCGCAAGGTCCGCATTTCGGGCAAAGGGCGCTGCAACGTGACCAATGCGCGTCCGGCCGAGGAGTTCGCCTCGCAGGTGCGGACCAATGCGGAGTTCTTCGCTCCGGCTTTCGCCGAGTTCAACAACCGGGCCGCCATCCGCTTTTTCGAGCGGCAGGGCGTGAAGCTCGACATCGAGCGCGGCGAACGGGTCTTCCCGAAGAGCGGCAAGGCGTGGGATATCGCCAACGCCCTGCTCGACTACTGCGTCGACAACGGCGTGCGCATCCTTTACGATACGCGCGTCACGCAGATCCTGACCCTCGGCGACAAGGTCTTCGGCATTCGCTATATCAATAAGCGCGGTTTCGAGCGCAAGGAGGAGTGCGCCCAGGTGATCGTTGCCACGGGCGGCGTCTCCTATCCGGCGACCGGATCCACGGGCGACGGCTACGCTTTCGCCGCCGATCTGGGACACACGGTCGAGCCGCTGCGTCCGTCGCTCACGCCGCTCGTGTCGTCGCATCCGCAGATCGGTTATATCGGCCGGCTGCTGCTGCGCAACGTCCGGGCGACGCTCTACGTTGACAACGAGCCGGTGCGCGAGGAGTTCGGCGAACTCGGATTCTCGGAGCGCGGCATCGAGGGGGCCGTGGCGCTGCGCATGAGCCGCGATGCGGTGGATGCGCTGATCGACGAGCGCCGGGTAAAACTGGTCGTCGACCTGAAGCCCGCGCTGACCGAGGAGATTCTCCGCGACCGGATCGCCCGCGAACGGGCCGAAATGGAGACTTCGGAGTTCTTCGGCGAGCTGCTGCGGAAGCTGGTGCCCAAACAGCTGGTGATGCCGCTGGCGCAGGAGCTGGATATTCATTCGAAGACCTACGTGGGCAAGATCACCGAGGCGGAGGTCGAGCGGCTGATTCGCACGCTCAAGGGGTGGACGTTCCCCGTCACGGACTATGCGCCGTTCGAGTACGCCGTGGTAACGGCTGGCGGTGTGCGTTGCGACGAGGTGAATCCTTATACGATGGAGTCGCGCAAGGTCCGCGGGCTCTACTTCGCCGGCGAGGTGCTCGACCTCGATGCCAATACGGGCGGTTACAACCTTCAGATCGCCTTTTCGACGGGGCGGCTGGCCGGAATGCTCAAGAAATAGATGAATATCGCCGGACATATCGGAGCCCGGCTCTCCGGGCGGATCGCGGAGCTGCGCTCCCGGTTCGTCCGGGCGCGTTACTTCCGGGGGCACGGGGTTCATTCGCCTTTCGTCTACGACCTCGTGCGGCAGGTCTTCATGCGGCGCGATCTGCTGCCGGGCGACCGCGAACTCTGTCGGACGCTTCTTGCGGCCGGCGTCGCGAAATCGCGGGCCGTGGAGTTGCAGAATCTGGCGATTCACTGCCGTTATGCGACGTTTGGCCTGAATCGTGCGGATGCCGATCTGTGCGTGCTGACGCGCGAAGTCGCGTCGCAGGAGATCCTCGCACTGGCGAGGTCGGCTGCCGAAGCGAAGCGTACCGTCGCGGTGCTGGCGCCCTATGCCGATCGGGAGCGGCTGGATGTCTGCCGCCGGATCGTGGCGGAGCATCGCTCGACGACGGTCGATCGCTGCGGTTACCTGCTGCTGTTCAACAACCACCTGCCGAAGCAGCATTTCCGGTTGTAGGGGAGCGGCTGTAAAATTTGAAGGTCATGAAAGTGTATACGAAAACGGGAGATCGGGGAACGACGGCGCTCATCGGCGGCGAACGGGTATTCAAGACCGACGAACGCGTCGAGGCTTACGGCTCGGTGGACGAACTGTCCGCCTTTGCGGCGTTGCTCGCCGACGAATTGCGCAAGGAGGCTGCGCTCGCGGCGGAGGTCGACGATCTGAACCGTATCCTCTCGCGGCTGATGTCGGTCGAGGCGCTGCTGGCGCGCGGAACGACCGGATGCGAGAAGGTCGCGCCGCTGCCGGCCGAAGCCGTGACGTGGCTCGAAGAGCGGATCGACGCCTTGCAGGCTCAGGTGCCGCCGATCGACAAATTCACGATCCCGGGCGGAAACGGCGTCGTTTCGATGTGCCACGTCTGCCGCACGGTCTGCCGGCGTGCCGAGCGCGCGGCATTGCGCGCCGATGCCGCATATGGGGTCGACGCCGAGGTGCTGGCCTTTCTGAATCGTCTCTCGGACTACTTCTATCTCCTCGGCCGGCGGCTTACGGTGCACTTCGGTGTCGAAGAAATCCTGTGGATCCCGTAAACGGTTGTCGTTCAGTGTCGTGCGCGGGCGGGTGAGACGTTTTTTTATTTTTTCTTTGTTTTTCTTGATTTTTTTATACTTTTGCATTCCGTACCCCATTGGTTCTGAATCCGAATGCGGATTGTAATGCAGTGGAGAACAAGGACTTAAAACTTTTTGCGATATGTACTGGACACTTGAACTGGCATCCAAACTCGAAGATGCCCCCTGGCCTGCGACGAAGGAGGAGTTGATCGACTATGCCGTCCGTTCGGGCGCGCCGCTCGAAGTGCTCGAAAATCTTCAGGAGATCGAGGACGAGGGCGATATCTACGAATCCATCGAGGACATTTGGCCCGACTACCCTTCGAAAGACGATTTCTTCTTCAACGAGGAGGAGTACTGATCTTTCCGACATGAAATAGGCGACAGGACAGACAATGCAAGTTGTCTGTCCTGTCGTTTTTTCAGGAAGTTTAAAGCCAGGCGTTTTGCCGCTCTTTGACAGCGAGCGATTCGCCCAGCAGCCGGACGAACTCCTGCATGGATTTTTTGCGGTAGGTGTCTTTCAGGATATGGATGCAGCCGGCCATCTCGTATTCCGGAATATCGAGCGGAATGGCTTTCACGCCGCTCGCGTTATGGATCGTCGCTTCGGCGAGGACGGAGACCATCATGCTTTGGCGGAGCAGTTCGAGCAGGATGTTCACTTCGTTGAGCTCGATGCGAATCCGCAGCCGGTCGTGAGGCAGGGCGATGCTTTCGAATGCGTTGCGGGCCTGCAAGCCCTTCGACGGCAGGGCTATGTCGTATCGTTCCAAGTCGGAGATCGGGATTTTTTCCTTGGCGGTCAGCGGATGGTGCCGGCCTACGATCGCCGAGAGATGGTTCTGAAAAAGGATATGAGACTCTACGCCGTCGACGGGCTGGGTGGGTTTGAATGCGAGTGCGAAATCCACCACCCGCTCCTTGAGAAGCTGCATCAGTTCGTTCATCGGCTTGTAGAAGACGTTGAGCTTGACTCCGGGATACATCTTCATGTAGGTGAGGATCGTTTCGGTCAGAATCGGGCTGAACGAGTAGGTTACGCCGATGTTCAGCGTGCCGGTTGCGAGGCGGTTCAGATCGCCGATCCGGGCCGTGCAGAGTCCCGCCTCGTAGATCGCCTGTTTGGCATTGGGGAGAATGGACCGGCCGGCTTCGGTCAGAGTCACCTTATGGCTGCTTCTGACCAGCAGTTGCGTGCCGAGTTCCCCTTCGAGTTGTTTGATCTGCTGCGAGAGGGTGCTTTGGGTTACGTATAACGATTTGGCAGCTTCCGAAAAATTGAGCGTTTCGGCTACTTTGACGAAATATTTGAGTTGGCGAAGTTCCATGAATCCGCATGTTTGGTGCAAAAATAGTGATAAAAAAACTAACGGGTGGCTCGAAAGGATATTTTTTGGAAGAGAAAGATAGGAAGGGTCGCGCCGAGTACCATACATAGCAGCAGGCAGCTGCACATCAGTGCGTTATGCGCGAACAGATAAAAGTTGCGGCCGAACGCATCCTGCCCTTCGGAGAGCAGGCACAGGGCCAGACCGCCGAATGCCTTGTAGGCGTAGGTGCCGGGAATCATCGGCAGCAGGGCCGGAAACAGGCAGGTTTCGGCGGGAATCCTGGCGCGGGGAGATAGGAAAACGGCGAGCGTGCCGATTGCGAATGCGGAGCCCAGGGTCGCGGGGATGATATGCAGCTGCGTCTGTGCGTTCATCAGTACGAAACGCAGCGAGTGTCCGATCGCGGCGATGACCGCGCACCAGCCGTAGGCGTTGCGAGGAGGGGTGCTGATTGCGGCGAAACCGATAGCAGCTATCGCTGCGAATAATGCATCCTGAAAAATCTGAAGCAACATGGTCGTCGGGTTTTAGAACATCCGTATATTCATGAGAAGCATTCCGGCGCACAGTCCGATCGAGAGACTGCAAGTCAGCACCAGCGCGTCGACGAATCGGCTGAAAGCACAGAGGTAGTGGCGGTAGAGCAGGTCGCTGAAGGAGTTGAGGAACGGGATGCCCGGCACGAGATACAGCACGCTCGTGCCCGATGCCACGGACGGGGTTTCTCCGATGGAAAACAGCGTGTCGGTGGCCCCGAGAACCGCCGACGCGAACGCGCAGACGAGGACCGTGAGCCGGATGTCGACTCCGCGGCCGAGCAGCAGGAGTTTGAGGTGATAGCCGGCGGCCGTCGCCAGGCACACCGTCGTCATGGCGATGAAGTCGCCGCCGAACAACCGGCAGAAGGAGGCGTTGGCGAGCGCTACGAGAAACAGCACCGTCCGCGGGTCCCGACGATCGTCGCGGACGATTCGGTCGAAACGCTTCGCGGCGGTCGCGAAATCGACTTTCCCGTCTGCGATCTCCCAGCTCAGTTCGCTGAGCTTCGTGTTGATACGGAAACTGATGGCTGTGTGGCCGATGGCTGCGATCGAGGCGGCCGTATCGGTGGACCCGGGGGCCCATACCGATAGGTGGACGTGGCGGGGCATGATCGAGATCTCGGCCTCTTTGCCGTAGGCTTTCGCGATTCTCGCTGCGTTTTTCTCCAGCCGGATGCAGGTCGCTCCGGCGCCCAGGAGCCGGGCGCTGTATTGCGAGAGAAACAGAGAGAGTTCCCCGGCGGACGGGCGGGCGGAGTCAGAGGTCGTCGTCTTCATCTTCGTACTCTTTCGTTTGTCGGGAGGTGGGGTCGCCGGGGATGAAAAAGGCCTCCCGTTCGGAGCCGAATCCGATCAGCGGAGGGCGGTGGCCCGTGCGGGAACGATTCGCTGCGATCAGTCGGGCCGGCAGCATGCAGGCGAAGAGGGCGACGATGCAGCCCCAGGTGATGAGTGGTGTGTTCATATGCGTATTGTTTCGGATGCAAAGGAACGCAAGTCGCAGGGATTCGTCGGGGTTTTTCTATGGAATGTGCTTATGGAATCTATAAGGATTTTCGCTGCCTGGCCGGCGGAAAATGCGATGACGCGATCGGGCGACGGCTCGTCCGTTCGCGGGGGCGAAGAGCCGCAGGGCGGAAAAATATGTCGGTAAAAATTGCCGGATGCGCCGGAAATGACTATATTTGTCCGGACCGAATCGCTTGTCGTCCGGTCCGGACTTCGGATATTTTTATTGCAATATACTATGAATCATCTGTTATTTCTCGGAAATCTGGGTGCCGGCGAGGTGCTCGTCATCGCTTTCATCGTATTGCTGCTCTTCGGAGGACGGAAAATTCCCGAATTGATGAAGGGCATCGGAAAGGGTGTCCGGAGCTTCAAGGAGGGTATGAACGACATCGAGAAGGAGATCGAAAAGGGTCCCGATTCCGATTCGAAGAAGTAATATCCCGACACGCATATCATGGAAGAGACGGAGGTGACTTTCTGGTCGCATCTGGAGGTGTTGCGCCGAACCCTGATGCGTGTGAGCGGCGTGCTGCTGGTCGTGTTCGCGGGGTGCTTCGTCGTGATGCCCGATCTGTTCGATCGGGTCATCCTGGCCCCTACGACGTCCGATTTTCCTCTGTACCGATGGCTTTCGGCACTCGGCGGGGGGAGCCGGTGGCTGCCCGATTTCGGCGGCGATTTCGCGGTGGAGATCATCAATATCAACGTCGCGTCGCAGTTCCTGACCCATATCAGCACGTCGTTCTGGCTGGCGCTGCTCATCACGTTTCCCTATCTGATCTTCGAGGTGTGGCGATTCGTGCAGCCGGCGCTCTTCGAGCACGAACGCCGCAGCCTCGGTGCGGCATTCGTCTGCGGCACGGGGCTCTTCTTCCTGGGCTGCGCGGTGGGCTACGGACTGGTGTTCCCGTTCACGTTCCGGTTTCTGACCGAGTATCAGCTCAGTGCGGCGATCGCCAACCAGATCTCGCTCAACTCCTATATGGGCAACTTTCTGATGATCGTTTTCGTGATGGGGCTGGTCTTCGAACTGCCGCTGCTCACGTGGCTGCTGTCGCGGCTGGGGCTCGTCAGCCGTTCGTTCCTGCAAACCTATCGCCGGCATGCGGTCGTCATCCTGCTGGTGCTCTCCGCCCTCATTACCCCGTCGGGCGATCCCTTTACGCTGATGGTGGTCTTCCTGCCGATCTATCTGCTTTACGAGGCCGGTATCCGGTTCGCCCGCGATTGATGCGTCCATGATCCGAGTATTGCTGCTCATCGACAGTGCCAGCGAGTTCGACCGGAAACTCCTGCGCGGAATCGTTCGCTATTCGAAAGAGAACGGTCCGTGGCTCTTCTATCGGCTGCCTTCCTACTTCCGTTGGGAGGTCGACGGCGAGAACAAGGTGATGGAGTGGGTGCAGCAGTGGAAACCCAGCGCCATCATCGGGCGATGGGGGGACCGGCAGGTCGAACGATTGGGCGAACTGAATATTCCGATCGTGTTGCAGAACTATCGCAAGCGCAGTTCCGTCTATTCCAATATCACGGGCGATTACCTCGGCACGGGGGCGATGGCTGCCGAGTTCTTCGCCCGGCGGCTCTTCCGCAACTACGCTTTTTTCGGAGTTCGTGGGGTGGTCTGGTCCGACGAGCGCCGCGAGGGATTCCGCCGCGAGGTGGAGCGCCGGGGCGGAAATTTCTATCTGCTGGAGGTCGACCGGCCCGAAAGCGAGATCCATTCCGAGGTGGCCCGCTGGCTGCACGACCTGCCCAAACCCGTGGCGCTCTTCTGCTGCGACGATGCGCATGCGCTCGTCATATCCGAGGCGTGCAAGCGCGAAAACATCTCGATTCCGAACGATATCGCGCTGCTGGGGGTAGACAACGACGATCTGATCTGCAATATCTCCGATCCGCCGATCTCCTCCATCGGACTGGAGGTCGAGCGAGGCGGATATACCGTCGGGCAGTTGCTCCATCAGCGCATTCTGAGCGGGTCGTGCGAACCGTTCAGCGTGGTGATCAATCCCGTGCATATCGAGCAGCGTCAGTCTACCGAGCGGCACAACATCGAAAATCCCTACATCGGCCGGGTCGTGAAGTACATCGAGGAGCATTTCGAGGCGGAACTGACCATCGAGCAGCTCGCCGAACTGATCCCGCTGTCGCGCCGAAGCCTCGAACTCAAGTTCAAGGAGGAGATGCGCACGACGATATACCAATATATAATGAGCTGCCGGATCGAGCGGTTCACCCATCTGCTCATCACGACCGATCGCACGCTCGCCGATATCGCGATCGAAGCCGGGTTCCGCGACTGCAACAATATCTCGCGTGTTTTCAAGAAATTCAAGGGGTGCACGCCGCTGGAGTACCGCCTGCGGAACCGCATCCTGTAGTGCGTTTTTTGAATATTGTTTTTCGTTTTTCTGCGTAAAAAGACGGTCCGTTTGTTTTATCTTTGTTTTGCGGAATAGTTCGGGGAAGCCGATTTCTTCCGTCACTAACCTAAAAAACAGACATATGAGCGATCGCAGAGATTTTCTGAAGAAGATGGCCGTTGCGGGTGTTTCGGCCCTGGCTGCTCCCTCGCTGCTGAAAG
>CAMWWU010000020.1 GCA_947178025.1 uncultured Alistipes sp.
ACGGGGATGCAGGTGGGGTGGATCTGCGTGAAGCAGGGGTTGGCGAAGCCGGCGCCCTTGCGGTAGCACTGGAATGCGGCCGAGCCGTTCGAACCCATGGCGTTGGTCGAGAGGAAGAAGACGTTGCCGTAGCCGCCCGTGGCGATCACGACGGCGTGTGCTCCGTGACGCTCGATCTCGCCCGTCACGAGGTTGCGGGCGATGATACCCTTGGCCTCGCCCTCCTCGATCACGATGTCGAGCATCTCGTGGCGCGGGTAGCTCTTCACCGAACCGGCGGCGATCTCCTTGTTGAGGGCGGCGTAGGCGCCCAGCAGCAGCTGCTGGCCGGTCTGGCCGCGGGCGTAGAACGTACGCGATACCTGCGCGCCGCCGAACGAACGGTTGGCCAGCAGGCCGCCGTACTCGCGGGCGAAAGGTACGCCCTGAGCCACGCACTGGTCGATGATCAGGTTGGCGACCTCGGCCAGACGGTAGACATTGGCCTCGCGGGCGCGGTAGTCGCCGCCCTTGATCGTGTCGTAGAACAGACGGTATACCGAGTCGTTGTCGTTCTGGTAGTTCTTCGCGGCGTTGATACCGCCCTGCGCTGCGATCGAGTGGGCGCGGCGGGGCGAATCCTGGATGCAGAAGACCTTGACGTTGTAACCCAGCTCGCCGAGCGAAGCGGCTGCGGAGGCGCCTCCGAGACCGGTTCCGACGATGATGATGTCGAGCTTGCGCTTGTTGGCGGGGCTTACGACCTTGATAGCCGCCTTGTGGTTGCTCCACTTCTGAGCCAACTCGCCGGCGGGGATTTTAGCATCTAATTTGAAAGCCATATCTGTTGTGATTTATTGTTCTTGTGAATGTTAGCAGCAGGCGCCGTTGCAGCAGGGGCAGAGGCTGTGCAGGAAGTAAACCACCACCACGGCGGCGAAGCCGAGGAAGATGAGCGTGGCCACGATGTTGGCGATGCACTTCAGACGGGGATACCACGTGTCGTTGGCCCAGCCCACGGTCTGGAACATCGACCACACGCCGTGCGTGAGGTGGAACCACAGGGCGGCGAACCATACGAGGTAGATCACCACGTAGTACCACTGCGAGAAGGTCCATGCGATCAGCGATGCGCCGTCGGCGGGGCTGTAACCGAGCGAGTTGGTGTGCTCGCCCATCAGTTCGACGAGCTGCATCTTAGCCCAGAAGTTGCAGAGGTGGAGCAGCACGCCGGCCAGCACGACGAAGCCGATGGCCAGCATGTTCTTCGAAGCCCAGCTTACGCCCGGCTCCTTGACCGTCACGGCGTAGCGCTGCGAACCGCGGGCGCGGTAGTTGTTCAGCGTGAGGATCAGCGCGTAGGCGAAGTGGAGTACGACGCCGCCGGCCAGTACGGCCGTGCCGACCAGCGCATACCAGTTGGCGCCGAGCATTTCGCAGATCATGTTGTAGGCCTCGGGCGAGATGATCGCCGTGATGTTCATCGACATGTGGAAGAGGATGAACAGCACGAGAAAGGCGCCCGTGACGCTCATCACCAACTTCTTGCCAAGGGAGGAATTGGTTAAGAAACAGCTCATAATTGTTTTGAAAATTTGTTTATATTTGTGATGATTATGTTGTCCGTCGCAGCCGGAGGCGGGCGAAGCGCGGGGCGGAACGGTTTTCGACCGTATCTGCACGCCGTCGTCCGGAGCCGGTTTTTCCTCGGCAAAGATAATTATTGTTTGCGGAATAACAACGAAAAGCGCCGGGTTTTTAGACCGGTCGGGATATTTTATGACGAAAAAAGAGATACGTTCCGCGATGCGGGAACGGAACCGGAGCCTCTCCGCCGGGGAGAAAGCGGCGGCGGCCCGACGGATCTTCGAACGGATCGAGGCGATGCCCTCCTTCCGGCGGGCCGGGTGCGTCGCGCTCTTCTGCGCGCTGCCCGACGAGCCGCCGACGGAGGAGGCGCTGGCGCGCTGGGGGCGGGAGAAGCGGATCGTCGTGCCCCGGGTCGAGGGCGATACGATGCGTTTCTTCGACTACGATCCTGCGACGCTCGTGCGGGGGGCTTTCGGTATCGGGGAGCCCGGGTCGGAGGCCGCGCTGTGCCGGCCGGAAGAGATCGACCTGATCGTCGTGCCGGGCGTGGCTTTCACGGCCGGCGGGGCGCGGTTGGGACGCGGAAGGGGCTACTACGACCGCTATTTCGCGCTGCCCGGGATGCGGGCCCTGCGCATCGGGGTCTGTTTCGCGCATCAGCTCGTCGACCGGCTGCCCGTCGAACCGCACGATGCGGCGATGGAGCAGGTGTGCGCCGGATAGCGGTACGGTTTGTGCATCGTCCGGGCCTGCTTACAATCGGATGATATGCGACAGGACGGACGTTGTGTGGCGCTGGTGCTCGGAGGCGGCGGCGCGCGCGGAATAGCCCACATCGGGGCGATCGAAGAGTTGGAGAGCCGGGGCTACCGGATCGCCTCCGTGGCGGGCACCTCGATGGGTGCGCTCGTCGGCGGCATGTATGCGGCGGGAGCCCTCGGGGTGTTCCGGGAGTGGCTGTGCACGCTGGACCGCTACAAGGTCTTCAGTCTGGCCGACTTCTCGCTCAGCCCGGAGGGATTGGTCAAGGGCGACCGCGTGATCGCCGCATTGCAGGAGTTGGTGCCCGACGTGCGCATCGAGCGACTGGGAGTGCCGTTCGCGGCCGTCGCGGCCGATCTGGTGTCGGGGCGCGAAGTGGTCTTCGACCGGGGCGGGCTCTACGAGGCCATTCGGGCGTCGATCTCGATTCCGTCGGTCTTCCGGCCCGTGCATCGCGACGGCATGATCCTGGTGGACGGCGGCACGGTCAACCCCGTGCCGGTCAACCGGGTGCGCCGCACGCCGGGCGACCGGATGGTGGCGGTGGATGTCTGCGGTCCCTATGCCGGCGAGCCGGGCCAGCGGGCCCGTGCGTCGCTCAACTATTATAAGATGCTGGTCGCTTCGTCGCAGATCATGCAGCGGCAGCTGGCGCGCTTCACCTGCGAGCATCATCGTCCGGACCTGCTCGTAGAGCTGGCGGCCGACAGCTACGGCATCTTCGAGTTCTATCGGGCCGCCGAGATCGTCGAGGCGGGGCGGCGCGCGATGCGCGAGGCGCTGGAGCGCGAGGCGGTCTGCTGTGCGGGGTAGAAGCTGTCCCCGGGCAGCGGGCGCATAGATAAAAAAAGACCCGGCATCGTCTGCCGGGTCGTAAAAAGTGCGACGGTCGAGATGAAGAATTCTTAAAAAAAGTGACGCAACTTCACACAGATTCTTCTGACCGTCGCACCGATCGTTCGTCTTCCGAGGCGGCCTCGGGGACCGCTCTTCTTTCGGACGTCGGACTGATCATCGTCTGATCGGTTCTAATTCCAATGCAAAGGTAATTAAAGATTTTGTATTTGCAACCGAATTGTCCGAATATGGCATATGTACGACCGAACGGACGAAAATTTTCGTCTTTTTCGGGCTTTCGGATCAGATTCGGCTCCCCGGAATGAGACTTTTTCTGTCAGCAATCCCGCGCGATCGTCTATTTTCACGAGTTGCGGTCTGCCTGTCCGAACGGCGCCGATCGCAGTTTCGGTCGTGTTTTTTTCGTCTGATCCGTCCCTTAGCCTGCTCTTCTGGCGGCGAATTTATCGGCGGGGGGTATCGTAAGCGCAGGCCGAGGGGCGGTAGCTGCGCCGCCCCATCGGAATGCCGATGCCGAGCGTGACGTTCATGGTGCTCTGTCGGACCGGGAGCCACTGCGGCGTGTGCCTCGTCGTCAGGATGTCGGTGGCCAGGAAGAAGTTGATCCAGTTCGGACAGAGATTCAGCCCCAGCCCCACGGCGCCGCAGCGGTTGTCGAGCACCGAATAGCTGCCCGTGAGACCGAACCACCGCACGGGGTGGAAGTTGACCGAGGCGGTGAGGTTGTGTCGGGTCTTGTGCTCCAGGATGCGGGCCGTGTAGAGCAGGCCGAGGCCGATCTTGTGCCGCCACACTTCGTACTCGACGCCGGCATTGATCGACGCGCGGAGCATGCGTGTGGCGCTGCGGGCGGCGGCCGGTTCGAATTTCAGCAGGTCGAGGTCGAAGTCGGGGGCGGAGGTTCCGTCGTCGGGAACGGTCGTGCCCGTGAACTCCAGCTGCTCGGCCGAACGGCCCGCGATGGCGTTGCCTTTGCCCCAGCTGATGAAGCCCAGGTCGTTGACCGCCAGCGATACCTGCAAGTCGGGAAGCACGTCGTAGGTGGCGCCCAGATCGACGGCGAATCCGTAGCCGACGGGTTTGACCGGTCGGAGGTCGATGTCGCCCGGTTCGAATTTGCCGGTTTCGGGATCGACGGTGTAATCGGCCTCGTAAGCGAAGAGGTCGAGCGAGCCTTCGGAGTCGACGGCCCAGCGGTCGCCGCGAAGCGTCACGTCGAAGCGGTCGTACTGCATTCGGGCGCTGGCGAATCCGGCGAGGAATTTGCCGCGGACACCGACGTAGAGCCGGTCGTCGAGCAGCGGGAACGAGTAGCTGAAGGCCGCCTCGGCATAGGCGTCCGCCGCGATGCCGATGTCGCGGATCGCTCCCTCGGTGCCGTTTTTCATGAAGTCGAAGAGCGAGTAGGGGAGCGTCGTGTCCTCGTTGACCCGCACGTTGAGGTCGAACGACCAGAAGTTCTTGCCGTTGCTCGTGAAGGCGCCGAAGCCGATGACGTTGATCCGTGTGTCGAGGCCGAGCAGGTTGCGCTCCTGGAGGCCCGAGAGTGCGTCGGCGGCCGATACGGAGCTGTCGAGCACGGTCACCAGCCGGCCGTTGCGCGGAAAGAGGAGGTTGTCGAGGGCGAGGTTGCCGGTGGTGCCGACCTGTATGCCGCCGAGAACGGGGATGTTGACATAGTCGCGCAGCGGGGCGAATGCCGGGTTGAGCTGCATGCGGACGATGGAACCCTCCATGAAGTAGGCGGTGGGGTTCTGGGCTGCGGCGATCGATGCGCAGAGGATCGCGATCAGCGAAAGAAAGGCTTTTTTCATGGTCGGGCGGATTAGATGTCGAGTTTCAGAGCGCCGTACTTGACGAAGTAGAGACGGATCGAGAGCTGGGTTGCGTCGGCTTCGGGGGAGAAGCCGGTGTGGGGGTAGTAGCGGAGCAGCTGCATGGGGAGCACGAGCTGCGACCCGTCGATGAAGGCGCGCAGCTCATCGGCATAGATGCGGGTGCGCTCCGACTGCTCGATGGCGTTGTCGTCGCTCGTGGCCGCGATGTCGACGTCGAAATCGAGCAGCAGGACGCCTCCGGAGCGGAAGCTCGGAGCGAGGTTCGCCGATAGCGGCAGGCGGTTGTCGATGGTGCCGGCCAGATACAGCCTGTTTTTCGGGTCGGCGGTTTCGGCCGGGTCGAGGTTGTCGGCGAGCATGTCCACGATCTCGTCGCTGATGTCGATGCGTCCGAGGTCGTAGTTGAGCGGTTCGAGGCGAAATTCGGTCGCGAGGAAGCTGCGGAACTGCGTTTTCGTCTCGGCGAGGACCTCCTGCCGCGATTCGGCGATCGCGAGCCGGAACGTCGTCTTGAAGAGCGTCTCGTCGGAACCCGAAATGCCGAGCAGCGGTGCGAACTCGGTCCGGTAGTCGGCGTAGATCAGGTCGGTCACGGCGTCGAGTTTCGTCGTGCCCGAACGCATCTCGGCGAGCAAAGCGTCGAAGAGCCGGTCGGTGTAGGCGCTCTCGCCGAGGCGGGTGAGATCCACGCAAGGGGCGCCGTCGGGCAGCTGCGAGGGGAGCCAGGTGTCGGCTTTGTCCAGCAGGGAGCCGATGTCGGCCGAACCGTCGTGCAGGTCGGAGGTCGCGACACGGACGGTCGCCAGCGGGATTTCGAAACGGGAGTCGTCGTTGCCGATGGCGATGTCGTCGGTTGCGATGTTGCCCAGGTCGTAGTCCCGGTCGACGCAGGCAATGACCGACAGACCGCACAAAAGCGGTAGAAAAAGTCTCTTCATGTCCTTATGGGATTAATTTTCAGGCTACAAAGATAAATTCGCCGGACGAGTAAACCAATAAAAAGCAGGGATTTTTCGGTTTATTTGTTATTTTTGCGCATACGTATGGCCGAAAACGAGAAAATACCGCTGAAAGAGCAGGTCGCCCTGCTGCCTCTGTCGCCGGGCGTCTATCAGTTCGTCGACCGTTCGGGGACCATTATATATGTAGGTAAGGCGAAGAGCCTGCGCAAACGGGTCTCCTCCTACTTCGTGCAGAGCAAGGAGCACAGTCCCAAGGTCCGCGTGCTGGTGCGTCAGATCGTGGAGATCCGCCATATCGTCGTCGGCAGCGAAACCGATGCCCTGCTGCTTGAAAATTCGCTGATCAAGACCCTCCAGCCCCGCTACAACATCCTGCTCAAGGACGACAAGACCTATCCGTGGATCGTCGTGCGCCGCGAACGCTTTCCCCGTGTGCAGTCCACGCGGCAGCTCGTGCGCGACGGATCGCAGTATTTCGGACCTTACGGCTCGGGGATGATGCAGCGCAGCGTGCTGGAGTTCGTGCGCGAGGTGGTGCCGCTGCGCACCTGCAAGCTCAACCTCGCGCCGGAGCTCGTCGCGCGGGGCAAATATACGGTCTGTCTGCAATACCACCTCGGAAACTGCAAGGGCCCCTGCGTGGGGGCGCAGAGCGAGGAGGAGTACGGCCGGCTGGTCGACATGGTGGTCGCGGTGCTCAAGGGCGACCTGCGGCCCGTGCGCCACTACCTCGAAGGGGAGATGGCGCGGGCGGCCGAGGCCCTGAAGTTCGAGCTGGCGCAGCGCTACAAGCAGCGCCTCGACGCGTTGGACAACTACGCCGGACGGTCGGTGATCGTCAGCGCCCGGATCGTCGACGTCGATGTCTTCTCGCTGCTTCCGGACGACGACGTGGCGTGGTGCAACTTCGTGCGGATCCGGCACGGTTCGATCGTGGGCGTGCAGACCGTGAAGATCTCGCCGGGCGTCGGCGCCGGCGAAGCCGAGATGCTGACGCTGGCCATTCAGCACATCGTCGAGCAGATCGCGGGGGGCGAGCTGGCCCGCGAGGTGATCGTGCCCCTGCTGCCGTCGGCGACGATGCTCTTCGACGGGGTGACCTTCACGGTGCCGAAGCGGGGCGAGAAGTTCGAACTGCTGGAGTTCTCGCAGAAGAGCGCCCGCATCTACCGCGCCGAGCAGCTGAAGAATCAGGAGATCCGCAATCCGGAGCGCCATGCCGAGCGGCTGATGAGCGCCATGCAGAAGGAGCTGCGGCTCGATCGGCCGCCGCGGCACATCGAGTGTTTCGACAACTCGAATCTTCAGGGGGCGCATCCCGTGGCGTCGTGCGTGGTCTTCCGCGACGGCAAGCCTTCGCGCAAGGAGTACCGCCACTTCAACATCAAGACGGTGGAGGGGCCCGACGACTACGCTTCGATGCGCGAGGTGGTCTACCGGCGTTATAGCCGACTGATGGCCGAGGGGGCCGAGCTGCCCGATCTGATCATCGCCGACGGCGGCAAAGGGCAGATGGGGGTGATTCACGAGGTGCTGGAGTACCTCGAACTGGATATTCCCATCGCCGGCCTGGCCAAAAACGACCGCCACCGCACGGCCGAACTCTACTGCGGCTATCCGCCGCTGCTGGTCGGGTTGCGTCCCGCCTCGCCGCTTTTCCACCTGCTGTCGCAGATTCAGGAGGAGGTGCACCGCTTTGCCATTTCGTTCCATCGTCAGAAACGCAGCAAGGCGTTCATCCATAGCGAGCTGGAGCAGATCGAAGGCATCGGGGCGAAGACGATCGAGACGCTGCTGCGCCACTTCCGCACGGTGGCCAAGGTCCGGACTGCGAACGTCGAGGAGCTTTCGGCGCTGGTCGGACCGGCGAAAGCGAAAAAAATCCGGGCGTTCTTCGAAAAATAGCGCTATCTCTTTGCAAATTGCGAAGAAAACGCCTATCTTTGTCGTCCCGATTCCTTATGGAACACGGTTTGCCCGGATGGCGGAATCGGTAGACGCGTTGGTCTCAAACACCAATGACAGCAATGTCGTGCCGGTTCGACCCCGGCTCCGGGTACTAATAAAATCGCTTAATTTGTTGATTATGACAAGTTAGGCGATTTTTAATTTTCGGATTTTCCCCGCATTTTCCCCGCAGAGAAGAAATGGTTGAATGCGAAAACCAAATGTGGATATTCCTTTTGTTTTGTGTAATCCGTTGGTTGAATTAAAACAAAGCATATTTGACAAGACCAATTTTTCAATTTTTGTGCTTGCTGTAAAAATTTTCTATTGTTTTCGAAATGCAAATCAGCAAAAATCTATCTGTGGAAACCGGCGTATTGCGTTGTTATGGCAGACAACGTGCTACTAATCTCTATTTTTCCGGTTCTCGCAGACAGATGTGAAAGAACGGCGGCGGGATTTAAATGCAGGAATGTTTGCAATGGTTCACCGCGATCAAAAGGCCCGCCGCCGATTAACTATTTGTAAATCGAAATGAGTTTTCGAAGTTCAGAAAACTTGAATTTTCTGTTATTTCGGTCTTTATCGCCTTGTGTGTATTTCCTCTTTGAGCAAATGCAGGTCTTCCACACCCATTATTTCGGTCGAACATTCCCCGAGCCAACCGTTCTCTTGGTTGACACCGGTGTATATTTTTATATAATCGACTCCCGGCAGGTTGACGCTGTTTCCGCTCGCATCGACTGCCCAGCTTATATCGATCGACGAGTCGTCATAGCTGTTGATTTCATTGTCCGCATAGCCGTAGCGGAATTTGTAAAGAACGAAATAGGTGCCCGAACCACTCTCGTCAATGGCATTCTGGGGCAGACATGTACCTGTAAACGACAGCGTATTTCCGGCCCAAAGCGGATAATACGGTTGCGAGTGGTACTGATTTTTCACTTTGTAGCCGGAATTTCCCTGATTATCCTCCCATTTTATATACGTATCCCATTCGTCTCTCGATGCCGGTTCGCTGTCGGGACGGTAATAGGTTATCCGGTAATCGAAGTAAATGTTTACATCGTTGCCATTGACCTTCGCCATTTCATACCACGGTTCCTCGGTAGGATCTACGTGGGCGCTGCCCTGTATTTCATACCATTGTACGTTGTCCGGCCCGAGATGGTCGGGATCATAGGCCACCATAATTACTCCGGGCTCACAGCTTCCGCCCTCCGGAGCATCCGGATTGGGATTGGCATTTGCATAAAAGGCATTGCCTAAAACCCGGAAGTCTCGCAATCCTTCGACATTCTGGATTGTATGGTCGAAACCGACCGTTACGTAGCCGCCGAATCCGCCGAGGGTGATCATTCCGCGTTTATTATTGCCGATGGCGTCCAATACTTTCTGATTCATTGTCTCCTGCGTATCCCCCTCCTCGTACAGCGGCAGCGTATTGGTAAATTGTCCGACTGCCGGCATGTAGTCGAAGACTTTGGTGATATAGGGATTCGCCCCTTCCGCAGGCGGGTCGATAGGAGCATATTCGACAAAAACAGTGAAATAATAGTCAAAGGAGATATCCCCTTGCGATGCTCTTAATTTCAGGCCGATAGCGCCGCCATGCGAAAACATGTGCTCGAGATTCTTGGTTCGAGCGACCGGCTCCTCATCCTCGAACCATAAGTAAGAGACACCGTCGTCGGACACGCTGGTTACTTCGATCCGAAACAGTTGGTCGACCTTGGCTCTAAATCCTCCTTCGGGCTCTTCGATGGTTATATCTTCCTTTTTGAGTACGTAATCGGTGGTTACTTTGACCTCGAAATCATAGTCGAAGGTGGTCGCTCCCTGGCTGGCATGCAGCGTAAGGGTGAATGTTCCCAACGAAGTGAAGGTGTATTCCAGATTCTTCGAATCGGCTATTTTCGAATCGCCGAGAGACCATTCATAGGAAACGCCCTCGTCCGAGACGCTTTTCACTTCGATCCGGAAAGGCTGGTTGATCAGAGCCTCAAATCCCCCGTCGGGCCGGTTTACGGAGATATCTTCCTTTTTAAGGAGATAACCATCGTCGCCGTTGTCGGTGTCGCTGCATCCGGCAAGAAAACCGATAGGCAGTAATGCCGATAGAAGCAGTAAAACGATTCGCTCGTAATTTTTTTTCATATTCAAGTGTGTTGAGTTACTTTTCCAGCGGTTGCAATTTTTTGCGGGTGAATACGATATGCGCCGGTATGTTCCCGGTGCTTATCGACCATTTCCGTATGCCGTCCGGCCCGAAGCAGTGCAGGGTTCCGGCCCGGACGTAATCTTTGGCGTCGGTAACCAGAAACTCCCCGGTGTTCGGGTTGACGGCAATTCCATAAGGAGTCTGGATACGTTCTTCGGTGCCGTCTTTGATAAAGTTGCGCGTAACGATCTCCCGGGTGCGTGTGTTTACGATGGCATAGGATACCGTCCAATCGTTCGTTATGTAACTCCATTCGGTACTGTACAGGAACAGCGAATCCCGACACAGGGTCATGTGGGTATTGGGCAGGTCTTCGAACTCGTATGCCACCTCGTCCGTCGAAGTGTCGATTATGAATGTTTTGGAGGGTATTTCATAATAGTCTCCGCGGGAAGAAACATACAGGTTGCCGTAATTGTCCGGCTGTATCCGGTGAAGGTTGATAGCGACATCTATTTTTTTCTCTTCCGTAAAAGTTTTCAGGTCGATAACCGACACGGTACGGTCGTAATTCGGGACACGGTAACCGCCGGAATTGGCGACATAGAGTTTATCGCCCACAATGGCCATCTCTTCGGGCTGATAACCTACGATGCACTCATCGACGACCTGGAGGCTTACCGTATCGATTTTGGCTACATACCCGATCCGGGCGTCTGGGGCTATCTGCACGGGGCCTGCGTAGGCACTCACATAGGCGTATTTGCCTTTGAATGCGAGGTAACGGCAATTGGGTATCGCTATTTTGGTGATATGTTTGACCGTATTGACATCCATAACCTCGACATAGTTGGAACAATTTATAACCGCCCAGAGTTTGTCACCGTAGATTTGAATGTCGTTTCCCACGTCGCCGAGGTCTTTGACCTCATAAGGGTTGCGTTCGCCGTAAATATTTCGCGTGTAAACGCCTGTCTCATAGTCGTAATAGTCGAGCGAAGCCTGGTTCGTTCCCATATTGCCTTCGTTGAGCAGAAAAAATCCGTATATATCGCCAGTAACTTGTTCCCACGGATTCACCAAGGTCGGCTCGGAGGGTAATACCGGATCGTCCTTGCGGCAGGAAGCCGCAAGGATGAGAATGCCGATGAAGACTGTAAGCCATTTTAAATAAAATCCCTTCATAATGTAAGACTTAGAATAATCTTGAAATTGGTTCCCGGCATGGGATACCATTTAACCACTTCGTATTGCTGGTTGAAAATGTTATTCACCTCCGCGGTGATACGAAGCTGAGCGTGTTTGAATGGGAAATTTCGCGACAGCGACATATCGTGCGTATACCACGGCTGGATATAATTGACCGGAGTATTGTTTCCGAGCATATATCGCTCTCCCGTATAGATAAAACTGTAATTGAAATCCCACTTTCGATAGGACGCGTTGAGAATCGCGGAGCCGCTGTGCCACGGAATGTAGGGTATCTGGTCGCCGTATCCGTCCATAACGGTTTCCTCCCAACCTTCATCCTTCTCCTTGGTGAAGTCCTGGGCCTTCTGATAGGTATAACTCAACCGGGCGTCCAATGCCACGCCGCCTATATTGAAACAGGGATTGAACGTCACATCCACACCGCGTATCTCCACATATCCGAGATTAACCATTGTCCAGACGAGCTGGTTGGAGGTCGGGGTGGCGATTATCTTGTCTTTCACCTCGTTGTAATAGGCATCCATCGTAAGATTGAGCGTCGACAGCACTCCTTTGTCGAATCGTTTGGAGTAGACAACCCCCACATTGTATTGTGTGGCGTATTCCGGCTTCAGAAGCCGGTTGCCCAATTGCACGTAATAGAGGTCGTTGAAGGTCGGCATCCGGAATATCTCTTTATAAAAGGCTCTTATATCAAGGCCGATCTTTTCAAACGGACGGTACGATGCGATTATCGTGGGAGAGAATACGTTTTTATCCGGCGCTGTTTCCATCCTCCGAGCGCTCCGGTCGTGTACATACGTGTAAAGCAGGCTTGCCTGCATGCTGAATCGTTTGAGGTTGACCGATGTGGCTATGGCTCCCAGCAACGTATAGCGCCTCGGTTCGATGAAATGCGCATTGAACATATCGGTGCCGTCTGCATCGAGTTTGTTCCATTGGAAATCCGTGGACAGATTTGCTGTCCACCACGGGGTGAAAGCGAACAGATTGGCAGCCGTAATATAAACCTCCTGCTGCCAATAGTGATTATCCATCGGTTGTACGGTACTTTCGGGCGGCATGACGTAATTCATATAGTCGTTGGCGTATTTGGCTTGGATTTTATAGCTGTAGAGATCCGTCACCTCTTGCCTTAAGGAACCTTGAAAGAAAAAATTACGGTCTTTCTGCCGGTCTTCGTTCAGTAATGAAATACCGTAATCCTTTTTTACGGCTGCACCGGGATAGCCTCGCTCGGAATTGTAGAAATATCCTTTCGCCTGCCATTCTCCGCGCTTTACCTTGCCGAAAAGAGCAGCTTCGGCGCGAAGAAACCAGACATCCCCGTTGCGTCTGACTTCGGTGGTGTCATAGCCGCCGTCCTTATGATAGCGAAATTTATATTTGCCGGAAGTGTTCAGATATTCAATATTGGCCGACGACGAGAGGTTTTCGCTGATCCGGTGCTCCCAAAGGGCGGAAGCGTTGATAAGGTCGAAGGAACCGCCTTTGAGTTTTACATTGAAACGGTTTCTGCGTCCGCTCTCGAAAACAGGTCTGCGCGTCACCATATATACCGCACTTGCCGAGGCGAAATCGCGTGCGGACTGGAATATGTCGCTTTTCTGGCCGTTATAAACGGATACCAATTCCATGTTGTCAAGCGAAAATTTACCGAGGTCCACCGTCCCGTTCTGGGCATTGCCGATCTGTATGCCGTCGTAGAATACCCCCACGTGTTGGCTGCCCATACTACGGATGTTGACGGTTTTCAGACCCCCGATACCTCCGTAGTCCTTTATCTGCACACCGGAAAAATAGCGCAACGCATCCGATACGGAATGTGAGTTGAGCCTTTGCAGTTTCTCGCCGGAGAGGATCTGTGCCGGGACGATCGTCCGGTTCTGTCTTCCGAGCACCGTCACCTCGTCGATAGCCAGCATCCGGACCGAATCCGGGATTTGTCTATTCTCGGCATCTTGAGCATTCGTAGTGCCGGAGACGAGAACGAGGAACAGGATCGAAATTACCGATATTCTTTTCACTTCTTGATCGCGCTTGTTAATTAACGGAGTGCCGGGATTTTCTTATCCCGACACTCCGGATGCCGTCGCAAATGAGGACCGGTTATTCGAACCTCACCGCCAGATCGTCCCATGCGAAATATGCCGGCTGACTGAAACCGTAACCGTTATCGCTGTCGCCAGTGACGTTGAATTCGATGCGGCTGACTTTTCCGAGTTCGGAAAGATCCCATTTCTGCCAGTCGATGACGGTACGTTCGTAATTGGCGATCTCAAAAGTCGGCTGTACGGAGGTAATTTCGTCGCCGTTTTCGTCGAATCCGATCGCCACCACTCTGACGAAACCGTTCGGTCCGACCGGATCGGTGAGCCCATTGCCGCTTACCACACAGTTGAGCAGATAGGTCGTGGCGGTCACATACATGTGGTCGACTACGCGGGCTACGCCGTCCTCGAACCAGATGGCCTGAAGCTTCGACCCGCCGTAGCCGGAATCGTCCCGATAGCCATAATGCACGCAGAAATTCCGGGAACCGTTATGCCCTCCGAATCCGGTTTCGGGGTGTTTGTAATAGATAGCGAGCTGATGTTGAAAATCGCCGTTGGCGACATCCTGTTCCACATAGTTGGAGATGGCCTCGCCGCCGCCCCAATACTGATGATCGCCCCATTCATCGGTGAACTGATGCGCGATTTCCGTATTCCCCTGATCGTACCAGTTGTAAACGTTGCCCGACGACGGGTAAAGGAGCGGTCCGCCGTATTGGGGCGTATCGATCAGAGAAGACCAGTAATTGGCTCCTTGCGTTCCCCGGTAATCCTCGTCCTCGAAAGTGAGGTAGCGCAGTTCGTAGCTGCTTGCAGTGACATATATCGAGGCAGTCGCTACGGCTCCGTCGCTGCCTACTACGCCTACGGTTACTGTTCCTTCGAGTTCCCATCCATCCGCGGCGGGCGCTATGATGCGCAGACGCCCGGCATTGTCTTTAAAACTTGCGCTGACCGTCCAGTCCATAGGTCCGGTGGCTGCTCCGGCAAGGGCTACCGCATTCTCGGTAGTAAATTGGAAAATACGGCTCTCTCCGAATTTGAAATGCTCGGTCGGTTCGGCGTCGATTTCGATGCTGGCATTCAATCGCTTCACGACATCTATCGTAGTCCCGTCGGCAAGGTAGAACGTGTAGTAACGACCATTGTCCACAACGTCTGTAAAGAGATAGGTATAACCTTCGGTCGTGGCCGGCAGATCCTTCCCGTTCCACTGAACCCGGTCGCCGTTTACCGTCCAGTAACCTGCTTCGTCTACGCCGATTTCCGGTGTCGTTCCGTCCTGGCCCGTAACAGGAATTTTCTGGGTTTTGGCATCGTCGGCATACATGAAATCCGTTTTCCCGTCGATAGTGATCGCCCAATAGTAGATTCCCTCTTCTGCCAGTACGGTAATTATCGGAGCTTGTGCGTCCTGGCCGTTCTGTCCGTCTTGTCCGTGATATAACTCAATGATTCTGCCGCTGGCGAAAGTTACGATCCAGCCCTTCCCGGAATCCATTGCGGAAAATCCCGTAATGGGGTCGCCGATGTCTATTGCATCGATAAGTCCCTCGAGTCTGATGATATCCTTGTTCATTTGAGCCAGGGCATTCTCCAGACTGGTCACTCGACCGTCCAAGTCATTTACCTTGTTCCAAAGATCGTCGTCGTCATACGAGCAACTCCACATCGCAACACCGAACAGGGCGATTGCCAAAAGGGTAAATAGTTTTTTCATTCCTGTTGTATTTTAGTTTGACAAATAAAAAATCAACCGTATCCTTGCGGGATACGGCACAACAGAAATTCAAAACGGATTTACACCTTCGCAGGGCAGTCGGAAGCCTCGTATTAGACCGGAATGCCGGATGCAGGGGAAATCGCAGTTTTGATTTTCACCCGTACACCCGCAGGTTGCAAATCTTATAATGCATCGGCAGGTCTTCTGACTTGTTCCGGTTTTACGCCTTCCCAGCCTTGCGGCCAGTGGCAAAGATTGTAAAACCTTGCACCCCGTGTTCGGGGCAGGAACTCACAGCAACGGGTATTGTCGCAGATTCTCACTGCATTCCCTTTTCATTCTTCATCGCGCAATCGGCGATTCGGAAACCTTTGCGACGGCAAAAATACGAAAAATTCCCCACATTTTCCCCACATCTGCTAAAATATGTTCAATTGGAATTTATCAGGCAAAATGATTGAATATTTATATACTATTGATAATAAATAAAATAAATACGAATTTATTCATTCTTGCCTCTATTTAAGTTTAATAGGATTTAATATATTCAAATGCGGCTCCGGGTACAGGTAAAATCGCTTAATTTGTTGATTGAGACAGATTAAGCGATTTTTGTTTTTGTCGATTTATTTTGCCTGCCGTGTCGTAATTGTGACGGCGATGAGAAAATTTTACTGTCCGTCCATACTGTCGAAGCGATTGAATGACGGACGATCATTTTTCAATTTCTGTTTAATCAAAGGTTAGCTGCGTGTTTTGTGTGAAAAATGTGTGCGTGGAAGTCAGATGTCTAATTTTACTGCCTTTACGAAAACATTATCGCAAAATTTTTTAACTTTGTATCATTTGGTTGCATAACCTGATGTCATCAATAACAACGAGCGATATGAAAGCATATGCCGATTACTTCGATAGATTAAATCTTGCCGTCAATCAAAACTATGATCCGGACGATGTTCCGGTCGATCTGACTCGCAGCGGAGTTACTCCTGAGTATTATGCTAAAATTGACGAAAGGAGCGACGACATGCTTGATTTCTTTCAGAAGAAAATCGCAAATCAGGCGGTGCGGGAGGCATTGAACGGAATGGTAACCATCGAAGGCTATCGTGACGACGAAGATCTTATGCTTTGCCTGTTGATGGATATTGTTCATTGTTTCGATGCTTTGGGTCATCCTACGAGTCTTGATACGTGCGAAGGCATTGCCTTGCTCAATATGATGGAGAAGGTCTACCGCCCGGATTATTACATGTCTTTCGAAGAACTTTCTGAGGTTCCGGGCTTCATCATCAATCTGGACGCGATGGTTACATATATCGTGAGTTGCATAGAGGCGACCGACATCATGAAATCACAAAGCATCGTGTCTGCCCTTCTCCAGCAAGTGGATCCTGACGCCGACAAAGAGTATCGTATTTTGCTCTATCGGTTCTGCGAAGCTATTTCCGAGGTGGATGGCGTCATCTCAGTTCTTGAGCGTGAGTTTTTGATGAATATTCTGCGTCTCGACGACAATGACGTGACGACCGATATTCATACGGATTCAATTTTTACGAGGGAGTAGGCTACGTGACATTTATGAGGAAAAGAATCTATGAAATAATTGAGCAGGGGCATGATGGAGACAAAGCCAGTATCGCATACGACATCTTTATGCTCGTCACCATCACGGCCAGCATTATTCCTCTTATGTTTGTGGAGGAAACGGCTGCTTTTCGCGTTACGGAGTTCGTGACGGTTTCTCTCTTCATTCTGGACTACCTGCTCAGGTGGATCACTGCCGACTTCAAATTATTTAAAGGTGGCTGGTCATTTGTGTTGTATCCGTTTACCGGATGGGCGATTATTGATTTATTGTCAATACTTCCCGGTTTGAGTATTTTGGGGAGGGGTTTCAAGATATTTCGAGTCACACGTTTGCTGCGAATCCTTCGTCTGCTCAAATTCATCCGATATACAGGCAAGATTCAACTTCTCGGTCGTGTGATCAGAAAGGAGAGGGGCGTTCTTCTGACCGTGCTCGGGATATCTGTCTTCTATGTGTTCCTGACGGCGCTGGTTATGTTCAACGTAGAACCGCGTGTGAATCCGGTTACGGGAAGTACGAACTTCGAAAACTTCTTTGATGCGCTGTACTGGGCGACTGTGACGCTGACAACGGTCGGATATGGCGATATGATTCCGGTCACGGATGTTGGACGCCTTGTGAGCATGTTATCCTCCTTGTTCGGAGTAGCGATTATTGCATTGCCGTCAGGCGTTATTACAGCCAGCTATCTTGACGAACTGCGCAGCATGAAGGCGGAGACAGCCGACAACCGGTCTTCGAAAGAATAAGTTGAAAGAAAAAAATCTCTATATAAATGAGATAGCCTGGATTTGGCCCATTCCCGATGTGCTGTTCTGTGACTCATTATGTCGGGGATGGACGTTGTGCTGTTGCGATATTGACGGGCGGTTTTCGGCAAAAGCTCGATGCCCGGGTTCCTGCGGGGCTTGAATCGCCGTCGAACTTCGGCATGGTCCGAGCAGACGATGCAGTTATGCTTGCGGTGGAGTGCGGGTAATTTCGCTGTAGCCCGGATAGGGCGGGCTACACCGCAAAACTGCCGCTTCCGTTGCATCGGAGCCGAAAGCGGTGCGGCCGAGGGGAGGCGGAAAGCCGGGGCGTGTGCGAGGCCGGTGGGGTGATTACCGGAAGACGGTCTTGACGATGATCTCCGTAGCTCCCTGGTGCCGCGTCGTGTAGTCCTTGGCGATGCGGCTGGTCTGTTGCAGGTGGTTTTCGTTGTCGCGCAGCGGGACGAACCAATCGCGCAACTCTTCGTAGTCGGTCACGGAGCGTGCCGCGCCGAGCGTCACCAGGTCGCGGGCCTCCTTGAATTTCGAATAGTTGGGGCCGAAAGCTACCGGGAGTCCGAACGTCGCCGCTTCGAGCGTGTTGTGGATGCCGACGCCGAAGCCGCCGCCGATGTAGCTCCACGTCGCGTAGCCGTAGACCGAGGAGAGCAGTCCCACCGTATCGAGAATCAGCAGTTGCCGCGATCCGTAGGCCGTGCGCGGCGTGCACTGCGTGTAGCGCAGCGCGCCGCCCCGGGTTTCGGACATCAGACGCCGGATGCGCCCTTCGTCCATCTCGTGCGGGGCGATCACGAACTTCACATCGGGATTGTCGTTCATCAGCCGGATGAGCAGCTCTTCGTCGGCCCCCCAGGTGGAACCCGCCACGAAGAGGCGTTCGTCGCCCCGGAAGCGCTCCACGACATCGACGTGCTTGGCGGCGCGGGCGATTTCGGCCACCCGGTCGAAACGGGTGTCGCCGGCGACGATTACGTTGTCGAAACCCAGTTCGGCGAGGAGTTTCTTCGATTCGTCGTTCTGCACGAAGAGCACGTCGAACGTTTCGAGCGCCTGACGCCACATCCCGCCGTAGGGGCGGAAGAAGACCGAATTGCTGCGGAAGATGGCCGATACGATATAGGACCGGATTTTGCGGCGCCGCAGTTCGCCCAGGAGGTTGAGCCAGAACTCGTATTTCACGAAGATGGCGATCTCGGGCCGGGCGATGTCGATGAACCGCCGGGCGTTGGCCGGGGTGTCGATCGGGAGGTAGAAAATGTAGTCCGCACCCTTGTAGTCCTTGCGGATTTCGTAGCCCGAAGGGGAGAAAAAGGTGAGCAGAATCTTGTATTCGGGGTGGCTTTTGCGGATGCGTTCGATGATGGGACGTCCCTGCTCGAACTCGCCGAGCGATGCCACGTGAATCCATACGATGCGGGCCGCCGGATCGATGGTCTGCTCCATACGGCGGAAGAGATCTCTGCGTCCCTCGGTCCAGAGCCGGGCTTTCGTGTGTCGGGCCGATACGAGGCGGATGATTCCCGCGTAGAGTCTCAGACCGAAATTATAGAACCACATCAATATTTTGCGTTTTTTCGGGGTCGATTTTTACTGTTGCCGGCGGTTTCGGTGTCGCAGATTGTTGCGAATCAGCGCCGGACGGTTTTTTTATCGGTTCACAAAGGTAACATAATTTGTCGGAAATGCAAAATTACCGCCAGTTGTACTCCACGGCCTCCTCGATGAAGCGGACGTCGGTCGTGCCGTCGGGGCGGATGTCTACGGCCGCCAGATCGAACTGCACCTCGCCCTGCCAGCCGCTCCGGGCCAGGTAGGCGCTTGCGGCCCGGCGCAGCGCCCGGCATTTGTCGGCGGTCATGGCCGCCTCGGGCGGCGTGAGGCCGTCGAACCGGCGGGTTTTGACCTCCACAAAGTGCAGCACGTCGTCGCGCAGGGCTACCAGGTCGAGTTCGTAACGCCCCTCCCGCCAGTTGCGGGCGAGCATCTCGTAACCCTCCCGGCGGAGGTGCTCGGCCGCGGCGCACTCGCCCGCACGGCCCGTTTCGGCCGTCGTCATGGGAGGATGCGCCGCACGGAGTTGGCCCGGCGGATGGCTTGCGCGAGTCCTTCGGCGTCGTCGCGTTCGATCATGCGCCGCATGATCTGCAACTGGTGGATGTGCTCGCGCAGCACGTCGAGCACGTTGTATTTGTTGCGCAGCAGAATCGGCACCCACGTCGACGCGGCGCTCTTGGCCAGACGCACCGTGCTGCGGAATCCGCCGCCCGCCAGGTCGAAGATGTGGCGATCCTCGCGCTCCTTTTCGAGGACCGTGAGGGCCAGTGCGAACGAACTGACGTGCGAAATGTGCGAGACGTAAGCGGCGTGCAGGTCGTGCTCTTCGGGATCCATGCGGAGCGTCGCGGCGCCCAGCGTGCGGTAGATCTCTTCGACGGCGGCCAGTGCGTCGGCGTCGCTGCGTTCGGTCTCGCACAGCACGACGTTGCAGCCTGCGAATGCCTCCCGCCGTGCTGCCGAGGGACCGCTGTATTCGGTGCCCCACATCGGATGCGCCGCCACGAAGCGGCCGCGGCGGGCGTGCATCGAGAGCACCTCGCACAGCTCGGCCTTGATCGACCCCACGTCGGTCACGATCTGCCGGTCGGTCACGCGGTTCAGTACCTTGACGGCCAGCAGCGGCAGGGCGTCGGCCGGTGTGGCCAGTACGATCAGGTCGGCCTCCGGAACTCCCTCTTCGAGCGTGACGATCCGGTCGGCGAGGCCCAGGCGCAGTGCCTCCCGGGCATGCTCTTCGGAGCTCTCCGCTCCGAGTATTTCGTCGGCGATGCCGTGTTCGCGCAGGGCGAGTGCCAGCGAGCCTCCGATCAGGCCCAGTCCGGCGATGAGTACTTTCATGGTCGTTTCGTTTTGCGTTTTTGTGTGCGTCCGGAGGCCGGCCGGGTCGCTTCGGCATAAACAGCCTCGGCGATCCGGGCGATGATCCGGGCGTTCGCGGCATCGTCCTCCTGCGAGTCGCGGACGAATACGGCGAGGTAACAACGGCTTCCGTCGGGCAGGGGGAAGAAGCCGGCGTCGTTGTCGCCGATCTTCACCCCCTCCGGAGTGCGGTCCGAACTGCCGGTCTTATGGCCGAGGGGGATGTCGGTCGGGATGCCGGCGCGGAGTTTGTCGGGGCCGGTTTCGGTGGCCAGCAGCGCCCGCATCAGCACGTCGAGGTAGCGGCCCGTGACGATCCGTCCGTCGCAGAGAGCCTCCAGCAATCGTACTGCCGCCGTGGGCGAGGTGCGGTTGGCGTAGCAATTCTGCGGGTCCAGGTGCATCGTGTGTTCGGTCTGCGTAACGGCGAAATCCGCGATGCCGGCCCGGCGGATGCAGGAGTCTACGGCGGAGGGGCCTCCTGCGAATTCGATCAGCAGGTCGCAGGCGTTGTTGTCGCTCAGGGAGATGCTGTAGCGGAGCAGCTCCTCGTGGGTGATTCGGAAAAAGGGGCTGTCGGCGCAGGCGTCCCGCAGCGGGCTGTAGGTGTTCGGCCGCAGCACGCGGGTCTGGAGAATGAGCTCTTCGTCCGGCGGAATCTGCTCCCGCTCCATCTTCGACAGGGCGGCTGCGGCGACGTGGAGTTTGAATACGCTCATCATGGGATAGCGGTCATCTTCGCCGGAGGCGATGACTTCGGACGATCCGGGCAGCAGCACTGCGACGCCGACGGAGGCCCGTTTCCCCTCCGTGATCCGGTCGATCGCGTCGAGCAGCCGCCCGGCGGGTGTCCGGGCCAGGCCCGTCGATGCCGTGCCGAGCAGCAGGAGCAGCAGGAGTTTGCGCATACCTATTTATAATAAGAAGCTCAGATCCGATCCGGGCTCCGCTTCGAACGGCTCCACGCCCCGTTTGAACATCCGCATCGGGCGCTTCCCGATCAGCTCCAGCCGGCCCTCTTCGTAGCGGAGCATGCACCCTTCGCGCAGCCCGGCGACCCAGCGGCGCGGATTGGCCTCGATGTACTCCCGGATGCGCTGTTCGCGGGTTTCGCCGGCGTGGCCCTCGGGGTTGGCGTCGAGGTAGTGGGGGTTGATCTGGAACTTCACGGCGCCGATGGCCCGGAACGACTGCGGCTCGACGATGGGCATGTCGTTCGTGGTGCAGATCGTCGGGCAGCAGACGTTGCTGCCGGCCGACCAGCCGACATAGGGGACGCCGGCCTTGATCCGGCGCAGGATGGCGGTCATGAGCCCCTGCTCCTGCATCTTCTTCGTCAGTGCGAAGGTGTTGCCGCCTCCGACGCAGATCGCCTCGGCCTGCCGCACGAGCGCCGCCGGATCGGCCGCGCGGTGCACCGAACGCACACGGATGCCGAGCTCCGCGAAACGGGCCTGCACGCGCCGCTCGTATTCGGCGTAGGAGAAGGTGACGGCGGCGTAGGGGACGAAGACTATTTCGCGTATTCCCTGGAGAAAACGACCGATTTCGGGCAGCGGATAGCGCAGATATTCCTCGCCGGCATTGGTCGAATTGGAGATCAGAAGCAGTTTCATAATAAATTGGTCTTTAGTGTTTTGCTCGTCTAATTGTGCTGAATGTCGGAAAAATTGTCAGTAAAAAAAACGAGCGTTTTGTCAAAAGTAATAAAAAAAGTGTTACTTTTGCGCAGATTTCCGTAAAATCGAAAGGAACTATTTCTAAATAATTGTTTAACTAAAAAACTAAAATTATGGCAGATGTTCAATCCAAAGTTGTCGAGATCATCGTCGACAAGCTGGGCGTTAAGGAGTCGGAGGTAGTACCCGAAGCAAGCTTCACCAACCACCTGGGCGCAGACTCGCTCGACACCGTTGAGCTGATCATGGAGTTCGAGAAGGCTTTCGATATCACGATTCCCGACGAGGACGCAGAGAAGATCGCTACCGTAGGCGACGCTATCAGCTACATCGAGGAGCACAAGAAATAGTTTTCGCACATAGAATTTTCACAACCGATAAAGTCTTGAATTTATGACAGAAAGAAGAGTAGTTGTTACGGGTATCGGAACGATCAACCCGCTCGGCAATAATATTGAAGAGTATTTCTCGAATCTGGAGAAGGGTGTCAGCGGTGCCGCACCGATTACTCATTTCGATGCCGAAAAATTCAAAACCAAATTCGCTTGTGAAGTAAAGAATTACGATCCGTCGCAGTACTTCGACCGCAAGGAGGTGCGTAAATACGACCTCTACACGCAGTATGCGCTCATCGCCGCCACGCAGGCCGTCGAGGATTCGGCGCTCGACCTGGAGAAGGTGGACAAGGAGCAGGTCGGTGTCATCTGGTGCGCCGGTATCGGTGGACTCAAGTCGTTCTTCGACGAGTGTCTGGGCTATGCCGAGGGTGGAATGACCCCTCGGTTTAGCCCGTTCTTTATTCCCCGCATGATCGCCGACATCGCCGCCGGGTTCATCTCCATGAAGTACGGCTTCATGGGTCCGAACTACTGCTGCGTTTCGGCCTGCGCATCCTCCAACCACGGTCTGATCTCCGCTTTCGACACCATCCGTTACGGCAAGGCCGACGTGATCGTCGCAGGCGGTTCGGAAGCTGCCGTCAACGAGCCCGCCGTCGGCGGTTTCAACTCGATGCAGGCGCTTTCGACGCGCAACGACGACCCCGAGCACGCTTCGCGTCCTTTCGACAAGGATCGTGACGGTTTCGTCATCGGCGAGGGTGCCGGCGCGCTGATCCTCGAAGAGCTGGAGCATGCCAAGGCTCGCGGGGCCAAGATCTATTGCGAGATCGTCGGCGGAGGCGCTTCGGCCGACGCCCACCACTTCACCGCACCCCATCCCGAAGGGCTGGGTGCCATCAAGTCGATGCGCGACGCCATCAAGGACGCCGGCATCGCTCCGGAGGATATCGACTACGTGAACGTGCACGGCACCTCGACCCCGCTGGGCGACCTCGCCGAGCTGAAGGCCGTGAAGGGCGTGCTGGGCGATCACGTGTACAACGTCAACATCTCCTCCACCAAATCGATGACCGGACACCTGCTGGGTGCTGCCGGAGCTGTCGAGGCGCTTGCCTGCGTCTTCGCGCTCACGCACGGTACGGTGCCTCCGACCATCAACTGCGAGAATCTCGACCCGGAGATCGACTCGAAACTGAATCTGACGCTCAACACGGCGCAGAAGCGCGACGTGAAGTACGCTCTGAGCAATACGTTCGGATTCGGCGGTCACAACGCGACGGTCATTTTCCGCAAGTACTAAACGCCTTTCGCCGTGCTGGATTTCCTATTGCGGCCTCTGCGAAGAAATTTCGGAAAGGACAAGGCGTATTATCGGATCGTCGATGACCTGTTCGGATTCGTTCCGCACAACATCGAACTCTACAAGCTGGCGTTGAGTCACAAGTCAGCTTCGTTGTCGTTGGAGGACGGCCGATCGATCAACAATGCACGGCGCGAATATCTGGTCGTCGCCGTGCT
>CAMWWU010000021.1 GCA_947178025.1 uncultured Alistipes sp.
GCCCGACATGTCTTCGGCCGATTTCGTGTCGAACCTGCTGAAAATGACGTGCAGCACGCTTTTTTGCGAGGGTCGCAACTATTACATTCGATCGAACAAAGAGATTCTTGCGTCGAGCAAGATCGTCGACTGGTCGGATAAGGTCGCCGACATATATTCATGCTCCTCGCAGGACGGTCAGTGCTATTCCCTTTCGTTTCAGTCGACGGGCGACACTTACCAGGCTGCCAATCCCGACGATCCGAGCCAGTTGGAAGAGTTGGAGGATACGACCGCTTTGGTCGAGGTATATTCGATGATGGAAGCCATCTCGAAAGTCCGAGCCTCTGATGATCTGATCTCCCTGAAGCACGTCCCGACCGGAGATATCATTTCCGGGTGGCGGCAACAGGCGTATCTCTATTACTATGCGCGGGGCAGTTCGTACAACACGACCGTGTGGCATTCCATGAAGACAGCCGTGCCCCTTACGGATGTCGCCCACCAGGCCGGATTCGATGCGGTAGAAGCGGCCCCCGACCCCGATGCGCAGACTTACGACTGTTCTGTCGCGTTCCAGGTTCCGCGGTGCGTGCCCACTGAGGTCTACCACACGGCCACGGTCATGTCCGGTGGTGGTGTCAACATGGTTGTCGGACTATGCTCTATGACGCCGGTTCTGGACTTGCCGAGCATAGGCGGCACGCGCTCCGATACGGTGTGCATCGGCCTGCTCCTCGATAACAATTTCGTCGACAAAGGCGTCTACTTTACGCGGCCGACCGCGTACATCGATCCGGGTTCGGAGGTGGTCAGCGATTTGACGCTGGCCATCGAGGGTGAAAACGGACTGTATGAAAAATTCCACCGGCAGTTCGCCGAGTGGTTGCGGAAGCCGCAGGATCCGCGCAAAGTAGAACTCGACTTGTTGGCGGCCGACATTGCGGGGCTCAAGCTCTGGAGCAAATACCTGATATGTAACCGTGCCTGGTTGATTAAGTCGTTGGAAATAATCCTCGACACATCATCGGACTCTATCCGATCGACGGCAGAAATAGTGCCCGTTTAGTGTCCTTTTTTCTCCACCCGGCGGGCTCTATTTTCGCGGTATGGCATTTACCGTAAACAACACGCCGGCACTCTGTTTCTCGGAAAATTTCCCCGATCTCGTCCTCTCGAAGGTGGACGCAACAGTCTATCTGACCGTTTCGCTGAATGATCGGCCGATTGTCTCCGGGATGGAACTCGTTGCCGATTCGGACCAAAGAATCATCGTTCCCATCCGTCAACTCTTGCGCACGACTTCCGCTTTGGCGCGGCCCGAGGCGACAACCGCACCGCTGCCTTATGTTTCGATCAAATCGGCTAAGGCGGACGAATCCCTGACGCTGGGCGGCTGGGTGATTCCCGGCGGTATCGACGAACCGACCGCTTTCGACATCTCGGATTTCACGCTGCGGAATTTTCTGACTTGGCAGCCGCAGATTATGGACACGACGGCCGCGCAGCCTCAATGGCTGGCATTCGTCCGACCGTACAGCTGGCAGCGGTTCGAGATATTCACCACGTTGCACTGCGTCGACGGCCGTAAGTACACCCGGCAAATAGCGTCAACGCCCGACACTTATACCTACACGCAGATCGACACGAGCTTCGGCGGACTGTGGGAGGCGTTCTGCGCCGAACGGGAACTGTCCCCTTTGGCCTACGATGTTTTCGGACAGGCGGAAAAGCGGCTTACCTCCAGCGATGGCGTCACGACGGTCGTTCGGGAGCAGAATTGCCCGGTCGCCCAGCGGTACGTATTGCGCCCGCCGCGCGAGGATGAAGACTGCTTCGGCTTCGTCAACACACTCGGCGGTTTTGATACCTTGATGATGCAGGGTTCGGCCATTCTGAAGCCGTCGGGAGAGATCGAGACGTTCACCAGCCGCGAAGTCGAACGCGAATTGTCGAGCGGTTATACCTCCTATTGGGAGGCTTCGACCGGCTATATCGACACCGAGCGTGCAGCCGCGCAGTACCAGGACTTCCTGAAGAGCCGCGACCGGTGGGTCTTTCGTGCCGGCCGGTGGCTGCGTATCGTCGTGGACGAATACAAGTTGGAGCATACGCCGCGCGAGCTGAACGCCTATACCTTCAAATACCACCTTGCCGAGCGCAACGAGCGTCGCTATCGCGAGCGGGGGGAGCTCCCCGAAGTCGAACTACCAATCATTCTATAAGACATGCAGCGAATCCCGCAAAATTACCTATCCGATTTCCCGTTCGTCGAGACCTTCTACAAATACGACGCATCGAACGAGCTGGTTGTCGACAAGATTCCCGATTCGGTCATCGATTTCGAGTTCGTCTATCGGGCCGAGGATCACCGGACCTTCGTCGCAGGCCGACGCGGCGGCGAATACTTCAACTGCAAGCCGCTGGGAGAGACGTCCGTCGAGGTGCACATCCCGCTTTCGCGACATCCGCTCGGATGCGGCGAGCTGCTCCACGAGTTGCGGCTTTACGCTCCGAACGATGATTTTCCGGAGGGTGTTCAGCAGCTGCGAATCCCCGCGCATACCGGCTACGTCCTGCACAAGGGCGCGTCTGCCCCTATGTCGGCCGTGAGTCGTGCGACAGCGATCGCCGCGGCGATCCTGGCCGGAAAGTCGGCTTATGAACTGGCCGTGGAAAACGGATTTCAGGGGACCGAGGAGGATTACGTGAAAGCGCCGGGCAAGGCTATCGCAGCTCTGTCCTCCCTCCAGCAAACGATCAACCGGGCGACGGCCGCCGCTGAAGATGCCGAGCAGCAGGCCGCGGCCGCCAAGGTGATCGTCGAGAAGGGGACAGGCAACACGATCAACATCTCCGAACTCTATCCGCCGACGGAGGGTTTCCATACGCTCGAATCGGCGGCCGAGGCTGTTCCAGTGGCGCGGCGTTCCTGCGGCCGGCTGATTACTTTCCAGGCGGCCGAGTCATCGTGGCAGACGTACCAGTATGTCGGTCCGACCGCCGAAGAAGACGACTGGAAGAATCCCGCGAACTGGAAGCTCAACGGCTCGGATTCGTTCGTCGAGGGCACGAACATCCGCATCGAGGAGCAGGCCGACGGTACGTACAAGATTTCAGCGACCCGCGTCGACGTGATCGACGACCTCGATTCGGACGACTCGGACGCCGCAGCATCGGCACGGCTGGCGAAGGTGCTCAACGGGAAGATTCTCGACCTTGAGGGAAAAATTCCCGACGGCTTCACGATCGGCGAGGACGGCTATCTCTACCTGACGCAGAACGGCGAGACGATCGGAGACGGCGTGAAACTGCCCGAAGGTGGTGGTGGCGGTGGCGGCTCGTCGTCGACGCTGACGGTGAAGATCACCTCCGGAACGAACGTCTCGTTGCTGTATGGTGCGCCGTGCGTCGTGTCGTTCAACTTCGCATCGGTCGATACGAACGGCGACGAGACGGGTGACGGTACAGCGCAGTATTACGTCGGCTCGACGCTTGTGGCAACCCGATCGATTCCGCAGGGGCAGAACTCGTTCGACTTCGGGCCTTATCTGGCCGAGAATGCCGAACAGAAGCTCCGCGTGCGTGTCGAGGACCAGGATGGCAACATAGTCAACCGCAGTGTCACCGTTACGACCATTACGGTCGGCCTGGCGAGTTCGTATGCGATTTCGACGCTAAACAGCGGCCCGATCGAGTTCCCGTTCACCCCGTCCGGCACAGGCGACAAGACCGTCTATTTCGAATTGGACGGCGAGGTGATCGCCACACAGGAAACCTCGAAGTCGTCCCGCGAGTTGACGCAGACGATCCCGGCGCAAGCGCACGGCTGCCATACGCTGCGGTTATGGATGGACGTCGTGTTTCCCGACGGCACGACGGTCCGGTCGAATACGATTACCCGGGACCTCGTGTGCATCGAGCAGGGTAACAACGCTCCCGTCGTGGCTATCTCTTACGAAACGACCACCGGAAAACAGTTCGACGTCTTCGCGCTTCAGTATGTCGTCTATAATCCGACCTCAGCCTATTCGGACGTCGTGCTGGCAGCGAACGGGAATACTGTCATGTCGCTGAATGTCTCCCGTTCGGTGCAGACCTGGAGCTACCAGCTGCCCACGGCCGGCGACATGGAGCTGTCCGTGACTTCGGGTGCAGCCAGTCGCTGCGTGCGCCTCGATGTCGAAGAATCGGGCATCGACGTCGAGGCGGCTCCGAACGCCGCCCTGGCCCTGACCGCTGCGAACCGGTCGAATGCCGAACAGAACCCGGCCCAGTGGCTGTCTGACGGCAAGGATACGGGAAGCGTATTCACCGGCTTCAACTGGCAGAGTGACGGATGGCTGAACAACGGCCGCTATACCTCGCTGCACCTTTCCGGTGCAGCACGCCTCCACATTCCGTTCGAGGTTTTCGGCTCCGACTTCCGCACCAACGGCGGAGTCGTCGAGTTCGAGTTCATGTTCTCGAACGTAGCCGACTACCAAACAGAAGGCATTTCCTGCTATGACCCGACCAGCGGTATCGGCCTGGTGATCCGGCCCAACGATTTCGCGTTTTCCTCCTCGGCCGAGACCGTTGGCGGAAAAAGCAAGGAGGATGAACGAGTGCGCGTGTCGTTCGTCGTTGAGCCGAGAGTCGGATACAAGCGGCTGCTGTATGTCTTCATCAACGGCTATATCTGCGGCGTCCGGCAATACTCCGATGATGCGCTATTCACGCAGACGAAGCCCGTGGGCATCTCTGTCGGGTCATCCGATTGCGACATTGACTTGTACAACATTCGGGTCTACAACCGCTATCTCACGGATCGCCAGCTTCTCGAAAACCTGATCTGCGACATGGACCATCCCGACGAGAAGCTGGCCGTGTTCTCCGAAAACCGACTGCTCAATGCAGCCGAGACGGAAATCGACTACAACAAGCTCGTAGAGCAGATTCCGTGTCTGACGATCACGGGCGACCTCCCGGCTCTCAAAGACACGTCCGAGGTCAAATACTCGACGAAAGTCGACCTGGAGTTCGTGCACGAGAGCGACCCTTCGAAATCCTTCACCGCCGAGGGCGTGAAGCTCTCCGTGCAGGGAACCTCCTCGCAGTACTATCCGCGCAAGAACTATAAGATCAAATTCTCGAACGGTCTGACGACGGCCGACGGAAACGCGGCCACGAAGTACGCACTCAAGGATGGTGCGATCCCCGTCGGGGCGTTCTGCCTGAAGGCGGACTTCGCCGAATCGAGCTCGACGCACAACACCGGCGCGGCACGCCTGATCCACGACCTGCTCACGGGTTGCGGCATTCTGTCGCCCATACAGGCGGTCCATCCGACCGCAGGGTATCGCACGACCATCGACGGCTATCCGATCGCCGTGTTCCACAAATCCTCGGCGAACAGCCCGCGCACGTTGCTGGGTAAATATAATTTCAATAACGACAAAGGGACGCACGAGACTTACGGATTCGTGCAGCAGGACGGTGCGGAGTGGCCGAATGGAACATTCGCCCCCGAGTGTTGGGAGTTTTGCAACAATACCTCGCGGCGGTGTCTGTTTCAGATTTCGGACTTCGGTGACGGGTGGCTGGAGGACTTCGAAGCCCGCTTTCCGGAGGACAACACGAATTTCGCCAACCTCAAAGCCGTGTGCGATGCTCTGGCTGCCACTTATATCACCCCGGCAGACAGCGAGACAGTGCGGGTGCAAAAAATCGCAGCATTCCGCAAGGTCGTCGAGCAGCGGTTCGATCTGGATAATATTCTGTCGTATTACGTGCTGCGCGAAACGCTGGTCATGGCTGACCAGGGGGCGAAGAACTGCATGCTCGCCTCTTGGGACGGAGAGCGATGGTACTGGATTTTCTACGATAACGACACGATCCTTGGCGTGAACAACTCGGGACTCATCTCGTTCGAGTACGACGTGGAGCCGCACGACAATTACTCCGACGCTGAAGGGTCGAGCAAGGTGTTCAACGGCGAAGGCTCAGTCGTATGGACGAACCTCGAACTGGCCTACCCCGAGCAGATCAAGGCCATGTACGGACGGCTGCGGTCGCAGGCAACTCTGTTCTCCTACGAGGCCGCGATCCGCATGTTCGATGACGAGCAGATGCGCAAATGGGCCGCCACGGTCTACAACGAGGACGCGCGCTTTAAATACATCGACAACGGCACGACCTCCTACTTTGGCCAGGCCGAGGGCCCGCGACAGCTGCACCGCCACCGCTGGCTCTACAACCGATTTCGTTACTTGGATTCGAAGTACGCCGCCGGAGACTTCCTGGGCGATTCCGTAACTTTTCGCGTGAATTATCCCTCCGGCAACGTGGCAGTACCGCCCACGGGGACGATCTACATCACTGCGCTCATGGCGCAGTATTTCGCCGTCAGATGGGGTGCGAACTCCGCGATCGCTCCACAACGAGTCGCAGCCGAGGCCACCGGATCATTCCCTGCTCCGGAGGCCATGCTTGCAAACCTCAATGACATCGAGACGACGATCTACGGAGCCAGCCGCATCGCATCGTTCGGCGACCTTTCGCCGCTCTATCCCGGATCGGTCGACGTGTCGAAGGCTACGATGTTGCAGGAGCTTATTATCGGCAACCCTACGCCCGGTTACGAGAATCCGAACCTTTCGACAGCCGACAATAAAGCCGGCGTCGTTCTGGGCGCGAATGTTATGTTGCGCAAGTTCGATATTCGCAACTGCTCGCACTTGGCCCAGAACATCGACATGTCCGGGTGTCCGGCCATCGAGGAGGTTTATGCTGCCGGTTCCCAGATCACAGGCGTCACGCTGGCGGCCGGTACGCGCATCCGGGTGCTGCAACTCCCGGCCAGCGTGACGTCCGTCGTGCTGCGCTCGCAGGCTGCTTTGACCTACCATGCTGCCGCGAACGACGGATTGCAACTCGCCGGCCTGGGGAATATTCTCCAGCTGGTCGTCGAAAACTGCGACGGCATCGACCCGTTCCTGATGGTGCAGAACATCTTCGCCGGGACGAACACGCTGGCCTACGTGCGACTGTCGGGCGTTACCGGTTCAGCCGACGATATATCGCTGCTCACGCGATTGTCGCAGCTCAAGGGGCTGGATGCAGACCTGAACATCACCCAGGCGGCAGTCCTTGAGGGACGGTACAACGCAGCGATTGCTCTTTCGGATGCGGAATTGCAGCTTGCCCGCCGCCTTTACGCCGACCTTCAGATCTCCGTGTCAGTTATCGCCGACACGAAGCTCGAAACGATCAATGGCGAGGCATTCGAGGGGGCTCCGGAGTTCTCGGCCCTTACGTCGCAGAGCCTGGATGAAGCTCTCAAGCAGATCAACGGGACCGACGAGGAGACGGATTACGCCACCTACGAGAGTGCGCTGAGGCTTATCGAACAAGGCGTATATACCTCACTGACCGATCTGGAGATCGAACTCATGGGAATCAACGCCACGGCCGCCGATACGGACTACGAGCGCATCAATGCCGCCCTGGCCCTCGTGGCTTCCGGGGAGTGCTCGACGCTTGCGGAGGCAATGGAGGCGAACGATAACTACATTAATTCGATTCGAATATGAAAGTGAATGAAAACCTGACGATGGCCGAGCGAATGAAGGCCGCCATCGTCGCCAAAATCGTCCAGGCGGGGTTGGTGGCAGAAGGGGATGCCTCCCGTATCCGACTCTCGGACGTGCCCTATTTCATCGACTGGGCGACCGGCTTCGGCGGTATCTGGCTCGTGGGCGAAACAGTTGCCGGAGAGGAGTTCTTCTATTCTCCGGAGCAGTGGGCTGTCCTCGACGACGCCACGCGTGCCGCCATACTGCCGCGCGCCGCCGGGATGCTCTTCCGAGCTCGCGGCCAGGAGTTCGTCATCGCGCTGCAAGACTGTCCCGAGACCTATACGTGGTGTCCGGAGCCGGAAGACGATACACCTATTCGGGTCGAGCTTGTCAACAAGGGCGGCTCGATGTCCGCGGCGATCGACTTCGACGGACCGGGCAATACCACGGCTTTGCTGGCGACGGAGAGCCCCGCGGCTATAGCTGCCGTGAACTATAAGAATACCGGTATTCATGGTGCGGCTTTGGCTGACTGGTATCTGCCGGCGTTCGGACAGTGGTCGTTGGTCTTCGCCTATCGGAACCGAGTCAACGCTGCTCTCAAGTCGTTTTTCGGCGTCAACACCAACATCGCCCAGGCGACATTCTGGAGCTCCACGCCGCAGGACAATATACGCGCGTGGCCGTTGTCCAACCCCGGTACAACTTCGTACCTTCATGGTCCGAGTGGATCGCTGCGCACGACCCTCAATAAGGTTCGGTCCTGTTCCCAATACAAATGCACCAAACGTTTCATGATCTATGGTAAAGATTGAAAACCAGACAACGCTCTACAAGCAAAACGTAGAAGCTATTGAATCGAAACTCATCGAATGCGGGTTTCCTGCGGATAAAAAGATTCCCGCATGGGCATTGCCCGATGCGGTCGACGCTGCGCTGGGGGTGCACAAGGTGTTCGTGGTTGCAAAAAACGACACTCTTTATACGCAGGAGCAGATTAAAAAAATGACTGCGCGCCAGATCACGGCCGCGATCCCGTCCGTCCGGGGTATTCTGCTGTGCGCAGAAGGTCATCGGTTTCTCATCGCGCCGTCGGATGCCTACTTACTGGATGATGACGGCAACGAGACGTATACGCATTATTGGGGAGGCTACCGGTTCGACACTTCGATCGCCAACATATCCTATACGATGGGAGTCGTCGAGCAGGCGGCCCAAACGGCGGCCATGCTCAATTTTAACGGCTGGGGCAACACGCAAATCATGAAGGCGGAGATTGAAGATGCCGGAATCGTTTGCCCGGCCGGTCCGGCAGAAGATGAAACGGGCACGCTGATCGGCTCGACCGCTTATCGTGCCGTAGCAGCTTACGAGCAGCTTACGAGGATTTCGGGCGGAGAAAAAGGCTGGTATATCCCGGCGGCCGGTGAGCTGACGCTTATATATCGCCATCTGGATGCGATACACGCCCTAATCGACACTTTTAACAATAAGCTGGGTATAAGCATGTTAGAACGATTCGAAAACGCCTATTATTGGTCCAGTTCCGAGGGCAGTGCGCAGAACACTTGGTACGTCGGCTTCGGCAGCGGCCTCACGGGCAGCTACGGCAAGTATGGCTCGTATCGTGTGCGGCCGGTGGCGGCATTTCAATAACCTTTTTATCTCTTCACCTCTTTAACTCTTTATCGTTTAGGTTGATAGATGAATAGATCCGCGAAGCGGTCGAAATTTTTTTGCAAAATCCCGTCCCTGCATGTATATTTGTAAAGGGGCGGGATGTTTTTTTTTCCCGGAAAACATATGGCATTAGCGCAAGACATAGCGGTCTATAAGCAGATGAAGGACCTGCTTCGCTTCATCGTCGCCGAGCGGACGAGGTTTCCGAAGTCTTACCGGGCCTTGGGGCAGGATATGTTCGTCTTGGCCTGCCGATGCCTTTCGCTCATCCAGATGGCGAACATGCGACGGGAAACGCGAGCGCAATATCTATTCGACCTCACCGCAGAGTTCGGCACGCTGGGGACGGTGCTCGAAGTATGTACAGAGTTGAAGGTATGGCCTACGGCAACAGCAACCCAAGCGGCGCTGCATGTCGATCGCATCGGCAGGCAGATAACGGGCTGGCGGCAATCTTCGACAAAGCCAGAACGGTGACGACTACGGTTTTCATCGGAGAGCTGTTATTATTGAAATGGGTGCGCCACGCGCCCCAGCAAGGGGATGCGTTATGAATGAAATAGGAGAGTGCACATTTGGGTCCAGTTCCGAGGGCAGTGCGCAGAACACTTGGAACGTCAACTTCGGCAACGGCAACACGGGCAGCAACGGCAAGTATGGCTCGTATCGTGTGCGGCCGGTGGCGGCACTTCAAGAAATAACCTACGACATACCTTTCGAGTCGATTTTCGATGCTTTTTTCGATTGTATCCGGCATAAAAAATCGAGTCCTCAGTGTGCTGAGTTCTGCGTTCGCTATTTCCCCAAGCTCGTACAATTATGGGAGGAGGTGCGCACCGGGACATACCGGCCGGGGCAGAGCGTCTGCTTCCTGGTGAACGTTCCCACATGGCGGGAAATATTTGCCGCGGACTTTCGCGACCGAATCATCCACCATTGGATTTGCCTGCGCGAGATTCCGCTTTTCGAAAATCGTTTTCAGGACACAGGCGACATGTCGTTCAACTGCCGCAAGAACTACGGGCAGTTCGCCGCCATCGGTCGGCTCGAAGCACTCATCGACGAATATAGCGAGCACCGCACGCGCGACTGCTGGATCGTCGAGATCGACATCCGCGGCTTCTTCATGTCGATCTCCAAGTCCGTGCTATGGGAGATGATCGAGCTGTTTCTGCGAGACAACTACTCCGGTGACGACATCGAATGCCTGCTCTACCTGCACCGGATATCGCTATTCAACCGTCCTACTGAAAACTGCCGATTTCAAACGCCTCGACGTCTGTGGAGAAATCTGCCCCAGGACAAAAGTCTGTTTTCGCAGCCGGCCGACCGGGGAATCGCCATCGGAAACCACACTGCGCAACAGGAAGCGAACTTCTACAACTCCGTGCTCGATCATTACATCACCCAGGTCCTCGGGCTTCAGGGCGTGCGGTTCGTCGACGATCTACGCCTCGTTGTCCGGACCAAAGAGGAAGGCCGGAAAGCCATTGAGAAGATCGGCGCATTCCTCCGCGACCAGCTTCTACTTACCATTCACCCGAAGAAGATCCGAGTGGTGCATTACAAACAGGGTACGAAGTTTCTGGGCGCAGTCCTCAAAGACGGACGCCGCTACGTATCGAACAGGATTCGCGGGCGATTCGTCGACAAGATTCGCTACTTCAATACCTTCGCCGACACCGATCGCGCCGCCGAAATGGTCGAGCCTTTCGTGGCCACGATCAATAGCTACCTCGGACTGATGGCGCACTTCCAAGCCTACACCATCCGGCGCAAATATGCCCTGTGGATTCTCGAAAAGTGGCGGCCCTATCTCTATTTCACGGACGAGTTCCGCCGGGCTATCGCGAAAGCACCATACAAACGACTCTCCCGGCTTCGGGCCGCAATCAAAAGCGGAGAAACCTCTTCGTTGTTTTCCGAACCTTTCTTAATCGACTGACCCATGACAATCGACAAAGTAATCGAGTTGCAAGCAGCAACGACCGACTGTATCTATTTGCACCTGATGGGCGGCTTTTATCATGCCTACGGATTCGGCGCCGAAGCCGTGGCCGAAACGATGGGCTACCAGGTACGCCCGAAGCCTACGAAAGCGAACCCGGATAATAGAGAATGCGGATTCCCAGTTTCATCGCTTCCTGGGGTGAAACGCAAGTTCGACATGTTCCGTCTGGAGACATTGCTGCTCGTAGAGCGCGACGAAATCCGAAAGTTATAACCCTCGTTATCTTGTCCTTTTTCAGCCGGCCGCAGGCGGCTACTTTTGTGCTATGGGACAAGACATCACAAGCTCGGCCGAGGCCTTCTGGCGATACTTTCCGGCAATTATTACGTCAATCGGCACGATCCTCGTGGGATGGTGGGAATATGACCGGACCCGCCGCGACGCTCTCGTGAAACTGGAGGTCGCGCAGAAGGAGGCCGATATGAAAGCCCGCAGCAAACGCCGAAACGAGAACGTTTCTCAGATTTACGGACATCTGTGGCGGTTGCTGCACGATCTGCATGCCGATCGGGTCTACATCGTGCAGCCGCATCCGCTCGCCACCCATGAATTTCTGTCGATCGGTCTGGAGGTCCCCCGCACGGGCGTCGCCCCGATGCAGCCGCATGTCCAGCGACTACCGATGGCCGACGTCGCGGCATTCTCGGCCGAGCTGTCGGGCCGCGACTTCATCTACTACAAACGCATCGAGGAGAACGTGCGCGACCCCCGCGCCCGGGCTCTGTTACTCAACGGTGGCAGCACATCGGCCATCATCCGGCGCATGTCGACACCCGAGGAGGGGTGGATCGGCAACATCTTCTGCGAGTTCAACCACACGACCGAGATTGCACCGGAATATGCCCGGGGACTCCTCGCAGCAGCAGCCGAACGCATCCAGTACATTCTACCACCAATTCAATAAATTCCTATGACACGCTTACGTATTCTTCTCGACAACGGCCACGGCAAAGAGACGCCAGGCAAACGGTCGCCCGTATGGGGCGACGGCACGCAACTCTTCGAATACGAGTTCAACCGCGACATCGTGCACCGCATCGCCCGCATGTTGGCGCACAAAGGCATCACCTTCGACATCATCGTTCCAGGCTTGGCCGATACGCCGCTTTCGCAGCGGGCCAGCCTCGTCAATCATATCTGTGCCGTGAATGGCAAGGCGAACTGCCTGCTCGTCTCGGTTCACGCAAATGCCGGCGGCGGAACCGGCTGGGAAGTGTGGACCAGCCGCGGACAGACCCAGGCGGACGACTATGCCGAAATCTTCTACCGTCATGCCGAGCGGGCGTTTCCTGAGTGGCGCATGCGCTCCGATACGACCGACGGCGACCATGATAAGGAAGCAGACTTCGCAATCCTGGCGAAGACCGCATGCCCGGCCGTGCTGACCGAGAATTTCTTCATGGACACGGAGAAAGATTGCCGTTTCATCATGTCGGAGGCGGGCCGCGACCGCATCGCTCGGATGCACTTCGATGCGATCCTGGAGTGCGTCGAGCACTTCGAAAAGGCGACACGATGAAGACACTGCGCATTGTTCTGCTCCTGGCCCTGCTCGCGGCCGCGTTCTTCCTCGGCCGACACTCGGCCGGGTGGCCGGCCGAGATCGTCGAAACGCGCGTCGACACTACGATCTTTTATCGGCCGCAGCCGTTCCGTGCAGTCGATCGGCCGATAGCGGTGAACGTGCCCCGATGGCTGTTTGCACCCGCTGCCGATACGGCTTGTCACGTTTCGCAGTATAATAAAGGGGATGCTGTGCCGTCTTTTGACAGCATTCAAGTACAGATCGCCGAACGCACGCTGGAGTATCGCGATTCGACCTACTACGCGCGCGTCATCGGCCCGGCCGTCGGGCCGCTGGCTCCCCGCCTCGACTTCATCGAGACCTACAACACGACGACCGTCCGGACGCAGATCGTCCGCGAGCGGCCTGCCTGGGACATAGGAATAGAGGTCGGCGCAGATCTCCGCGATCGCTGGGCAGGGGTATACGCCACCCGAAACTTCGGCCGCGTATCGCTATCAGCCGGCGCTGGCTACGATCCATTCCGCCAGGAACCGCGCCTCGAAATCCGGGGCAAGGTGTCAATTTGGCAACAGAAAACCACAAAATAAAACTCATCATGGAAAAATTCATCGCAACGATCAAGGCTTACATCATGGCCGCTGTCACCTGGCTCTGCCGCTTCGAGAAAGACAAAATCCTGCACTTCGCGCTGGCCGACAACATCGCTACCGTCGTTTGGATCGGCGCGGCACTCACCATCGGATGGCTGCTCGCCCTCGGATGGGTGACGGCGATCTGTGCAGTCATCACCTGCGCGCTGATCCTGCTCAAGGATTGCTGGCTCGATCCCTCGCCCGATTGGAGGGATATTTGGGCCGGGGGGATCGGGTTGGCCTGGGCTCTGGCGAAGATCGGCCTGCTCTGGCTCTGCTGGAGGCTGCTGCATTGAGCGTCAACAAACAGAAAGCCCCGGCCCATTACGGACCGGGGCGCTCTCTTTATTATAAAATACCTCGATAATTCAGTAGCAACGGGTTTGCATCTCGAATATCCTGCGGGGTATAGTTATCTGTCACAAGCAAAGAATAATGTCGCGCCTGCTCCTTGACAGAAAGAGTGTCGCACCCAGCTCGCAACATAGCAGTGATACCCGTATCTTTCAGCGAATAGAATTTGTACTCTTTCGGAAAATTCAGGGCAGGACGAACACGGCGACTCCAGAAATCACGGTAAGTTTTTTCATTCACCCACTCCGGACCGGGCCGGAAACCTTTCGAGAAAATGTAATCCGAACTCGCTCCTTTGAAATAGCCAAGATCGAGCATCAACTCGATAATCTGCCGGGGCATCGTTACAACTGCCGATTTTTTATTCTTTGAGATCGTGTCGGCAATATAAATAGTTTGTTTCGCAATGTTAATATCACCGAGGCGGAGTTTGGCAATCTCTTTCGGGCGAATCAACATGTAATGCAAGAAATAGGAAACCAATAAGAATGGGCGGTTGTTTACCTGCAACCAATCATGCAATCGTTGCATATCTACCGCAGAGATTACTACACGCTTTTTTGCCAGTAGTGACTTACCCAAATTTTCAATCTCGTCGGTCGGCTTTTCCTTGATGAATAACTTCTGTTTGCAATAAGAACTGAACGAACGCAAAAACGCCAAGTAGTTGTTTCTTGTTCGTGGGGAATTTTCCCGATCGACATAAATATAATCCAAGAACCGGATACAGAACCCCCGATCGAACTGATAAATATACCGGATCGGAACCTCCTGTTTATCGTTCCAATCTTCCATGATCCGTATAAAACATGTATAATCGTGATTCGTCGAATCCCGATGCACGCCATCCTGGTGTAACTTGGCTAAATAATTACGAAATTGGATCAGTACTTCTGAAAATTTCTTATAGCCGCTATTCGCTTCAGTTTCAACCCATGGATTCCACCCAGCTTCGAGTTTCGCAGAAAGCCGATGACAGACCTGGGCGGCATAACGTCGCTTTTCCGAAGCGGTCCCGACGGAGTTAATCTTAATCCGCTTGCGCCGCATCACGCCTTTCGCCGGATCATAAGCATAGAAACTGATGAACCAGCATGCTCCGGTGTGCAACTTCGGATAAGTGTAAGAGAGAATTTCATTCAGCGCGGAGTTCCGCGAAGTTTTAATCGGCAACATTTTTTTTACATTTTTACCGCAGCAAAAATGTATATTGCTCAAAATCAAGAGAGAAAAGCGGAAAACATTGTCCCAAATCTGTCCCGACCACCTCATTTAAAACAAATATAACTTTCTGAATATCAGAAAGCTATATTTGCCTTAGTAGCGGGAGGAGGACTCGAACCTCCGACCTCCGGGTTATGAGCCCGACGAGCTGCCAACTGCTCTATCCCGCGATATATCTTCGTTGATGCAACTTCTATCGCTTTGCGAGTGCAAAGATAATGCAAACTTTTCGATTTTCCAAACCGGATGCGGAAAAAATTTGCCGAACACCCGTCCCGCCCCGATTACTTCAGCTCCGCAGCCACCACTTCGGCCAGATCGCGCACCGCAGCCGCGGTGCCGCGGCCGAGCGCTTTCTTGCAGAGCGGGCAGGCCGTGACGACCACCTCGGCGCCCGTCGCCTCCAGCTCGCCGGCCACCGACCGGGCGATGCGCACCTGCTGCCCGTCGGTGATCGCCGTATTGGCCACCGAAGAGCCGCAGCAGAGAGCGTTTTCGCGCGTATGCTCGGGTTCGAGCAGCTCGCCGACCGCCTCGATCACAGCGCGCGGCGCATCGTAGATGCCGCTGCCGCGCCCCAGTTCGCAGGGGTCGTGATAGGTGAAGCGCGTCGCCCCGCGGCGGAGCGCCAGCCGCCCGGATCGCAGCAGACGCAGCATGTATTCCGAGTGGTGCAGCACCTCGATCCCGTCGAGGGCGTAATCCTCGCGGAAGACCTTCAGACAGATCGGACACGAAGTCACGAGGGTCGTGATGCCGTGCTTGCGGAAGAGTTCGGTGTTGTAACGCATCATCCGACGCGCCGAATCGGTTTCACCGGCGAGTTTGAGCGGCCGGCCGCAGCAGACGCCGCCCTCGCGGTCGGCCCACCAGACCTGCTCGCCCGCCGCGGCGAAGATCGTCTCCATGGCCGACAGGGTCCGGGGCGTGAGGAGCGTCATGCACCCCGCGAAATAGCCCACCTTGCCCTCGCCCGAGGAGCGGTCGAGCCCTTTGAAGTAGTCGTAGCGCCGCTCGTCGGGGACATTGCGCAATCCGTCGCGCGCATTCAGACGCAGCGTATTGAGATCGATCCCCACGGGGCACTTCTCGGCGCAGCGCCCGCACATCAGACAGTTGTCGGCGACCTCGCGGCGCAGCATGCCGTAGCGGCGGTCGCGCAGGAAGTAGACCGACTGTACGTCGTCGACACGCAGCACGCTCTGCAACTGGCAGGGGTCGATGCAGATGCCGCAGCGCGAGCAGGCCTCGACCTGGAACTCGTCGTAGGAGGTCGCCTTTTCGCCCGACCGAAGACCGTAGCGGCGCAGGAAGATCAGCGGGATCTCGGTGAATATGTGCATGTAGCGCGAGAAAGGCATCGCCACGAAGAAGAGCCCGAGGCACGAGGAGTAGAACCACCAGGCGACGCTCTCGGCGTTCATCAGTCCGAACTCCGGGACGTGAGCCCCGAGCCAGGCGCCGATCGACCCGGTGAGGAATCCGCCCCCTCCGTAGAGGGCGCAGGTGATGCTTTCGGCCGCCAGACGCGCCGGGAAGATGAACCAGAGCGCCGTGAGCGCCACCCGGTCGCCCGGCACGTGCTTCGTCGTGCGCCGCATGCCCATGCGGCGGGAGAAGAAGCGTTTGCCCCAGGCGAGCGCCACGCCCGAGAGGACGAAGAGCAGCAGGAGATCCATCAGGAAGTCGAACGCGGCGACATGCGGCAGCCCCGTCGAGAAGTAGCGGAAGAAGACGTGCCCCTGAATAGGCACCCAATGCAGTCCGAGGCAGGCCATCGTCTCGATCCAGCCCACCGCGATGAGCAGGAACCACCCGAAGGCAAGCGACATGTGCATGTACCCCAGCAAGGGGTTGATCCGGAAAATCCGGCGGTGGAGCAGCGATTCGCCGACGACCTCGCCGACGGCTTCGAGCGTGGCCCGCGTCGGAAGTCCGCGCAGGATCAGCCGTTTGTCGGTCCGAGGCAGGCACCAGAGCCATGAACCCCACTTCCACGCCAGCACGGCGAACATCGCCGCGGCGCCGACCAGGAACGGTATGCAGAACGGAGCGAAGAACGACATGTCAGAAATCCCCCAGTTTACGTTTGATCAGCAGCACGACGCCGCGCGTGTTGATGCCGCGCGGGCAGACCAGCCGGCACTTGCCGCACAGCATGCACTTGTTCATCTCTTCATAGGCCCCCTGGTACTCGCCGCGGCGCACCAGCGTATGCACCTTGCGGAAGTTGAACTCCGTGAGGTTTCCGGCCGTGCAGACGGCCGTGCAGCTGCCGCAGCCGATGCAGGTCTGCAACTCGGGCATCTCGCGCAGAATCTCGTCGCTCTTGCGCAGGTTGTTGCGGTCGAGGTCGATGGCCCGGGGCCGCGAAATCGTGTAGCCGAAATTGATCGCCGCCATCGCTATGCCCCCAATGCTTCGGCCACGGCATCCGCAGCCGCCGCGGCCTCGTTCAACGTTTCGCCGATGTTCTTGGGCGCCGTAACGGTCCCGGCGTAGTAGATCCCCTCCACCTCGCTGCGCACGCTGCCCAGGAAGTGGTCGCGCGCCGCGAGGAATCCGCTCGGCGACTGCCGGAGTCCGGCTCCGGCGGCCAGCGCGGCGTTGTCGTCGTTGGCCCGCATGCCGACGAGCAGCACGAGCATGTCGACGCTCATACGCAGCGGACGTCCCGTGAGCGTATCCTCGGCCTTGATCTGAATCCGGCCGTCGAGCATCGGACTCGCCTCCGAGATCCGGCCGCGGACGAAGTGCACGTTGTACTGCTGCTGCGCCTCGCGGTACATCTCCTCGTAGCCGGGTCCGAACATGCGGATATCCATGTAGAAGTTGAAGACGTCGGCGTCGGGAAAGAGGCGTTTCATCTCCATGGCTTGCTTGACGCCCGTGATGCAGCAGACGCGCGAGCAGTGCTGCTGACACACCTTCTCGTCGCGCGAGCCGACGCAGTGCAGGAAAGCGATGCGCTTCGGACGCGACCCGTCCGCCTTCGCCACCCGGCCCTCGCCGAGCATCCGCTCGATGTCGACCGACGTATATACGTTGTCGTAGATTCCGTAGCCGTACTCCTCCTTGACCGAGGCGTCGAAGAGCGAGAAGCCCGTCGCCACCACCACGGCGTCGCCGTCGATGCGCCGGCCGTCGGCCAGCTCGACGCTCCGCGGGGCGATCCCCGTCACCTGCGCCGAAAGCACGGTTTCGATGCCGCACTCGTGTACGCGGCGACGCAACTCGTTCAACACCTCCGAAGCGGGCGTAAAGGTAGGGAAAAGGACGTACCAGCCCCGGAGCTTTCCGCCCAGCTCGGCCTCCTTTTCGACGATGACGGGTTCTATCCCCCGTCGTGCGAGGCGCAGGGCCGTCTGCATGCCCGCGGCGCCGCCGCCTATGACGATCACACGTTTCTTCTTCATCTTTTCCATCTTCATGATGCGGCCTCCCGAATCACTCGCGGATGCCGTACACCGTATCCGTCGGGCAGCAGTTGACCACCGCCGACGCGGGTTTTCCGATATATTTTCCGTTGCGGCCCAGATACTTGGCCGCGGGGTCGTACTCGACGCCCATCTTGTCGAGCAGCGGCTCGACGTCGACCTGGTGCATCTGCATGCCCAGCGCCCACGGGTCGTAGCCCAACACCAGCCCGGCCATCTCCTCGTAGGTCAGCACCGGGATGCCGTGGCCGTTCTCGCCATAGGTCGTCCCCTCCATCTCGGCGATCGTATACTGCCACTTGTCGAGGAACATGGCGCACCCCGGACAGTTCGCGACGATGAAGTCGGGTTTGTAGGGAGCCAGGCTCTCCAGCTTCTTGTGCGAGTTGGCGATCGAATAGCCGCGGTTGGCCTGCACCAGGTAGTTGCGGAATCCGAATCCGCAGCAGTGGCGCCGCTCGGGATAGTCCACGCACTCGCCGCCCCACGCCTCGACCATGCCGGCCAGCACGTAGGGAAACTCCGACCCGCCGATGCCCGACTTGGGGAAGATCTTGGCGTAGTGGCACCCGATGTGCTCGACGACGCGCAGCGGTTCGCCCGTAGCGACGTTCACGAGCCGCCGTTTGGCCCGGGCCGCGATCTCGTTGCGGAAATGGAACACCACGTCCGACGTGTGGGCGAGGCTCGCCGGCTTGCGGAACTCCCGTCCCGTGGCCTTGAAAAGATTCTCGCGCGCCTTCTCCTCGGTCTCGGGAAACTCGGCCCAGGTGGCCAGCACCTCGGTGTAGACACCGAACGAGGTGATGCACGAGGAGACGAAGTTCTCGTATCCCGCCTCATTCATCAGCGCGAACTGCCGCGCCACGACCGTCATGATCGTTTCGAGCGGCACGATATCCGAGTGGTAGCCGATTCCGGTGCACGACGAGTGCATCGGATCGTCGAGCAGATCCCGCCCCAGGTCGTTGCGCAGGATGTCGATGAATGCCTTCTCGCTGCCGGGGAAAAAGTTCTGGCGGATGCAGCTGCGGCCGTAGTAGTAGCGGTCGTCGGCGATCTGCTTCTGGTAATCCTGCCAGCTGTTGCGTTTCATCATGGCTCTAATAGTGTTCGTTGCTGTTGTTCTGGAAAACATCCATCAGATACTGCTCGTCGGCCCCCTCCGCATACCCCATTTCGCGGGCCTTGCGGTCGGAGTGACGTTCGATGGTGTCGAACATCTCGCGGCCGCCGCTCACCTCGAAGATGCGGTTGACCTCGGCGAGCGACTCCTCGTCGATGCGGCGCAGCGCACCGGCCCCGTGACGCATGTAGACGGGGGTGAACTGTCCGTAGATCTCGCGATCGTTCTCTACGATCCACTGCCAGACGGGCCCCTGCTCGGGGTGCAGCTCGGGTTTGACGAGCCGCGGCACGATGCAGTAGCCCGTGCGGAGGATGTTCTCGCCGATGATGCGCTTGAGCGCGAGCTGCTGACGCCCCTTCTCGCTCTCGACGAAGAGGCCCAGCTTCTGCGACAGCGTGCGCAGCGCCTGGATCACGTAGCCCGGCGTGTTGCCGCGCGGACAGCGCGGACGGCACGACATGCACTCGCCGCAATACCAGATGCGGTCGCTGCGCAAGAGCTCCTCGATCGCCTCGTCGTCGCGCGTCTGGACGATGTTGACGATCTGCCGGGGGTCGTAGTTGTAAAACTCGGCGGCGGGACATACGCCCGTGCAGACGCCGCAGTTCATGCACGAGTTGAGCCCCTCGCGGAACCGGACATCCTCCATGAGCATATCGAAATACTTACCCATAGTCTCTTTTGGTTTCCGAGTGCAAAATTAGCCATTCGCCGCAATCCGCAGGGTGGTATAAATACCTAAAAACGGACCGGCTCCTATTTCCCCGAAGCGCAACGGCAGTCGCTGCCGAACCGCATCCGGCTGCCTGCGACCCGTTCGGCTGAAACAGGTGCGGCAACTACGCTCGCTGTTCTCTTTCACCTCAAACGCAATACGAAACACCCGGAACCGGGATTGCTCCGGTTCCGGGTGTTTCGTAACGGCATCCGCCCCCTACCGCCGCTCGTAGGTCTCGAAGACGAAGGGCCAGGGATACGCCGCGCCGCACGGAAAACGTTCCGAGGCCGTGAGGCGCCATTCGCCCGCATCCCAGGCCGGGAAGCGCGTGTCCCCCTCGTAGTCGTGCTCCACGCGCGTGAGGTAGAAGCGGTCGGCCAGAGGCAGCGCCTCGGCATAGATCTGCGCCCCGCCGATGACGAACACCTCTTCGTCGGCCCCGAAAAGTGCGAGCGCCTCGGCGAGCGAGTGCACCACCGTGCAGCCGGGAATCGCCAGCTCCTGCCGCGTGATGACCACGTTGACGCGGTTGGGCAGCGGGCGCCCCAGCGAGTCGTAGGTCTTGCGCCCCATCACGACCGGGTGTCCCGTCGTGAGGGCCTTGAAGTGTTTCAAATCCTCGGAGATATGCCACAGCAGGGCATTCCGATCGCCGATCACGCCGTTCGCGGCGACAGCTACTATAATGGAAATCATGGGTTTCATCTCTGTTTTACGATTTACGGTCCCGGTTTGCGCCATCCGTCCCCTGCGACCTCCCGCTCAGAACGACATCGGCGCCTTGATCGCCGGCCACGGGTCGTACCCCTCCAGCCGAAAATCCTCGTAGCGGAAGTCGAAGAGCGACCGCACGCCGGGATCGAGCCGCATGCGGGGCAGCGGCCGCGGCTCGCGGGAGAGCTGCTCGGCAGCCTGCTCCAGGTGGTTGAGATAGAGGTGCGCATCGCCGAGCGTGTGGACGAAATCGCCCGGTTCGAGCCCGCACACCTGCGCCGTCATCATCGTGAGCAGCGCGTAGGAGGCGATGTTGAACGGTACGCCGAGGAACGTGTCGGCGCTCCGCTGGTAGAGCTGGCACGAGAGGCGCCCGTCGGCGACGTAGAACTGGAAAAGCACGTGACACGGCGGCAGAGCCATCTCGTCGACCTCCGCGACGTTCCACGCCGAAACGAGCAGGCGCCGCGATTCGGGATTGGTCCGGATCTGCTCCGCAACCCGGGCGATCTGGTCGATGAAGCCGCCGTCGGGCCTGGGCCACGAGCGCCACTGATAGCCGTAGACATGATTCAGATCGCCGAAGCGATACCCCTCGACCGGCGACGGGGCCTCCTCGCCGACCGCTTGCAGAAACTCCTCGCGGCCGAGTGCCGACACCCCCTGCCGGGCACAACGCTCGTTATAATAGCGGAACGCATCGTTGTCCCAGATATGCACGCCGTTGTCGACCAGGTATTTGATGTTGGTGTCCCCCTTCAGGAACCACAGCAGCTCGTGGATCACCCCCTTCAGGAAGACCTTCTTGGTAGTCAGCAGGGGAAATCCCTCCCGCAGGTCGAAACGCATCTGATGCCCGAACACGCCTTTCGTTCCGGTGCCCGTGCGATCGCCGCGGACGACGCCCTCCGCCTGGATGCGGCGCAACAAATCGAGATACTGTTTCATAATTCGAATTTTTCGAGTGTCAGTTCGCCCCGCTCGTTCAGCACGGCGTACCACGGATCCTCCGTCCACTCGCCCAGATGCACCGTATGCAGCGCCCCGTCGCGGTAGTCGCGCGGAAAGTGCATGTGCCCGAAGACGAAGTGGTCGACCCGATGCGTCGCGGCATAGCGGCGGGCATAGTCGATCAGCGGTTCGGTCACGGCCGCCGAACACTTGACCTCGCCGTGGGAGCGGCGCGATCCGGCGCTCCACCAGCGCCCGAATTGCAGAATCCGCCCATAAGGCACCGCCCGCTCGAACACCCGGCGCAAATTCCGGGAGCGGAAGCACGCATTGAGCAGTCGCAGAAACGGTTTGCCGGCGATATTCATGTTGTCGCCATGAGCGACGAAGATCCGTTTTCCGTAAAACTCGAAGAGCTGCGGCGAGGTGCAGACCCGCATGCCGCATGTGCGTTCGAAGCAGCCGTTGAGCCACATGTCGTGGTTGCCCGGCAGAAAGATCAGCTCGATGCCCCGGGCCGTCACTTCGCGAAACTTCTCCAGCACCCGGTCGAATCCGTCGGGGATCCGGTCGCCCGCTTCGAACCAAAAGTCGAAGATGTCGCCCGCCAGGCAGATCGCCTCGGCATCGCCGGCCGCCCGATCGAGCCAGGCGAGGAAACGCCGCTCGGTGCGGCAGGCCGTCGGCCCGTCACCGCCTCCCAGATGGACGTCCGATGCGAAATAGACCATTCCCTACTTCGTCAACTCAGCCAACTTGGCATCGAGGCTCTTGCCGTAGATGTCCCGGGCGACGATCGTCCCCTCCTTGTCGATGAGGAAGTTGGCCGGGAGCTTCTGCACGTTGTAGAGCCCGAGTGCCGGCGAGGCCTGCCCGCGCAGGTCGCACACCGAGATCCACGGCAGCTGCTGCTCCTGCACCGCCGTGATCCACAGCGGCTTCGACGAATCGACGGCCACCTGATACACCTCGAAAGGCGTCGCGGCACCGGCATACTTGGCGTAAACCTCCTTCAGCTCGGCATTGAGGGCGTTGCTGTTGCCCAGCTCCGCCGACCAGAAATCGAGCAGCACGACCTTGCCGGCCAGCGACGAGAGGCGGATCTTCTTGCCGTAGATGTCGGCGATCTCCAGATCGGGGTATTTCGCTTCGTTGATCTGCGACGTGAGGTTGATGCGGGCGTCCATGCGGGCGATATCGGCCAACAGCGACTGCAAATAGGGCGACTGGGGATAGCTCTGCTCCACGGCCTCGGCCACGGTGCGGTAATACACGACATCGCCGTCGCCGTTGAAGAGATCGCGGTCGCCCGGAAGACGCTGATAGAGCGCATAGACGGCGGCCAGCGACGACTTGTTCTCGACGATGAACCGCAGCTGTTCGCGGCGGATGCGGTAGTACTCGGCGGTATACTCCTGCACCGAGGCCTTGCGCTCCTCCTCGGTGATTCCCGGCCGCGCGAGCTGCCCGGCGATCTCCCCGAGGCGCTGGGCCCCGCCGACGAACGCCTGATAGAACCGGCGCAGGAGCTCCGATTCGTCGGATCCGGCGACCGTGTAGTTGCGCACGACGTTGCCCACGGCATCGACCGTCAGCCGGTCGCCGGCGGCGATCAGCAGCGGAATGCGGTCGCCGTTATAGACGAGGTTGTAGAGCGACGGGGTGCGGGGCGCCTCCTTGAGCTGAAACCGGTAGTTGCCCTCCTTGTCCAGCGCGGCCGAATCCACGACGGTCTGTGCCAGCGGCGTAATCTGTTCGAGGTAGATGTTCCCGGCCTCGCTGCCGACGATACGGCCCGATAT